>JBOHZO010000041.1:0-9692 GCA_050738555.1 Steroidobacteraceae bacterium
CCTTTGCTGAGGGGATGCCCCTAGGGCCCCGCCTCAGCAAAGGTAAACGTCCCCTTTTAATTCCGCGCGGAGAGGGCGCAGGTCATCGAGCCGGCGACGACCGCGAGCGCACCCGCGATCGAAAGCGCGTTGAGATCCTCCGCGGCGACGAGCGCGAGCCCTGATCGCTCGATCAGCCACATCGCGCCGATGGTGAAAAGCGGCGCCGTCGCGAGCACTGCGCCGACGCGCGACAGGTCCCAGTGGTACAGCGCCTCGCCGAATGCGCCGTACGCGGCGAGCGTATTTGCGCAGCAGAATGCCAGCATGCCGAGCTGCATCGCATCGAGCCCGCGTATCTCCCCCGGATCCGCCGCCGGCAGCATGATCGCCGTCGCGCCGACATAGATGAGCCAGAGCACCTGCTGCGCGGTGAAGTGCTTCAGCAACTGTTTTTGCGCGAGGCCGTAGATGGCCCACGCGATCGCCGCTCCGATCATGAGTGCCACGCCGAGCCCGAGTCCCTCAGTCGGCTGCGCAAGCTCCGGGAGCCTCCGATTGAAGAAGAGCAGGAGCCCCGCGGCCAGCACGGCGAATCCAATCCACTGGCGCGCCGAGAATCGCTCGCGGAACACGAACACGCCGCCGACGAGGAGCAGGAGCGGCGCGAGCTGGATCACGACCTGCGCGACGGAAGGGGTCGTATGATCGAGCGCGACCAGATAGAGGACGTAGTTCGCGACGAGCGTCAAGAGCGCCAGGCCGAGGAGCGCGGCCGCGCCTTGCCCGAACCCGGAGAGCCGCGGCAATTGTCCGCGCCACGCGAGAATCGCTCCCAGCCCCGCCATCGCGACCGCGAAGCGCCACCAGGTGATCGTGTACGCGTCCATCCCCGCGAGCACGATCTTCAGCGCGATGGGCAGCACCCCCCATAACGCCGCGGTGCAGAACGACAGCGTGAATCCGAGCCGCAGGTTTCCGGAAACGCCTCGCATATCCATTCATGATAGTCTGCGGCACAACTTGGGGAGTCAGCCGTGGTGGAACGACTGGCCGGCATCCAGGTTCAAGAAGAAGCCGGCTCGGGGCAATCGATTGCAGAATCGCCGACGGCCATCACGGCCATTGTCGGCCGCTGCCTGCGTGGGCCCGTCAATCGCCCGGTCCGGATCTCCGGTTTCAACGAATTCCAGCGAATCTTCGGCGGGCTGTGGCAGCCGAGCACGCTTTCCTACGCCGTCGAGCAATTCTTCGAGAACGGCGGGCGCATGGCACTCGTCGTGCGCGTCACGAACGGAGCGCGATGCTGCACCCTGCAGCTGCCGGCGGGCAACCAGGCGCTGGTCTTGCAGGCGCTGGCGCCGGGTACGCGGGAGTTCCTGCGAGCCGCGGTGGATTACGACGGCATCGGCGACAACGAGGAAGATCGCTTCAACCTGGTGATCCAGCGGGTGCGCACGCCCGGATCGGAGCACATCGAAGACCAGGAGATCTATCGCCGCCTCTCGGTGCAGCCGGATGCGGCACGCTCCGTCGCGACCGTGCTCGCCGAGTCGGAGCTTGCGCGTGTTATCGGCGAGCTGCCGCACCTGCGACCCGATCCGACGCCGCGCCACGATCCGCGGGGAATCGCCGGTTACGTTTTCTCGGGATCCGATGCCGACGACGGCGCGCCGCTTACCGACTACGACATCATCGGCTCCGCGGCACAGGGCACGGGCCTGTTCGCCCTCGATGCCGCCCCCGAGTTCAACCTGCTCTGCATACCGCCGCTTTCGCGCGACATTGATGTCGGGGCGAGCACGCTCCTCGTCGCGAACCGTTACTGCCGCGAGCGCAGGGCGCTCATGTTCGTCGACCCGCCGCTCGCCTGGGACAGCGCGGCAAAGGCGCTCGCCGAGATGCGTCGTTGGCCGCTGCCTTCCGATTCCGCGTGCATGTTCTTTCCGCGGCTCCTCGGCTACGACAAGCTGCGCGGGAAATACGAGCTATTCGCGCCCTCCGGCGCAGTTGCCGGCACTCTGTCGCGCGCCTCGGAGCACTGGCCGGTCTGGACGAGCGCCTGTGGCGAGGACACCGTGTTGCGGCCGGGGTTGCGTCCCGCCTGCACGGTGGACGACGAACTTCGCTCACGCCTGGCCGCGGCGGGCGTCACCACCGTGCAGACGGTGCGGCGTCCCGAGCGCGAATCGCCGCGTGCCTGCACCCTCGCGGGTCCCGGCGCGGTCGAAGCCGACTGGCGGTCGCTTGCTGCGCGCCGCCTGTCGCTGCTGATCATCAACAGCATCGAGCGCGGCACGCGCTGGATGGTATTCGAGCCGAATGAACCGCCGACGTGGCGGCGCGCCGCGGATCAGGTGCGGACCTTCCTCAGGATGCTCGAGGAACGCGGCGCATTCGCGCACCGGGAACCCGGGGACCGCTGGTTCGTGCTCTGCGACGAGCGGGTGAACCGCGAGCGTCATCGCGAGCAGGGCATCGTCAACCTCATGTTCGGATTCCCGGCGCTTCGGCCCGGCGGTTTTCACGCCTATCTCGTCAGCCATCGCGCGGGCGGAAGTCGCGTGCAGAGAGTCAGCCCGAACCTGACGGGCCTCCCCGACACCGGCCTGACGCAGGCGCTCGCGGAACTCGACGTGCCAGCCGTCGAGATTTTCTAGCCGAATCCGCCGCCGCCCGGCGTTTCGATCGCAATTTCATCGCCCGCCGCGACCGCGGCACTCGCGCAGGCGGGCAGCTCGATCGATTCGCCGCTCGCGCGCACGAGCCGATTCGCGCCGCACGCTCCCGCGCCGCCGCCCCCGAGGCCGAATGGCGCGACGCGGCGGTGATTCGAGAGTATCGCCGCCGTCATCGGCGCGCGGAACACGATGCGGCGCACGAGCCCGTCGCCGCCGCGATGCCGGCCGGTGCCGCCGGAGCCGCGGCGATACCGGAATTCGCGCACCAGCACCGGGTGCCGGGACTCGAGGACTTCCGGATCGGTGAGGCGCGAGTTGGTCATGTGCGTCTGCACGCCCGAGGCGCCGTCGAAACCGGGCCCGGCGCCGGCGCCTCCCGCGATCGTCTCGTAGTACTGATGCGTAGCGTCGCCGAAGGTCAGGTTGTTCATCGTGCCCTGCGAGGCGGCGAGCACTCCGAGCGCGCCGAAGAGCGCGTCAACGATGCATTGGGAGGTCTCGACGTTGCCGGCGACCACCGCGGCGGGCGGCACGGGGTTCAGCAGCGAGCCGGGAGCGACCTTGATCGTCAACGGCCGCAGGCAGCCTTCGTTCAGCGGAAAGTCCGCATCCACGAGCGTCCGGAAGACGTACAGCACCGCGGCAGTACAGACGGCAAGCGGCGCGTTGAAATTGCCGTCCTGCTGCGGCGAAGTTCCGGTGAAGTCCACGACTGCGCTGCGCACCAAGCGATCGACCTTTACCGTCACCTCGATCGCGCTCCCGTCGTCCATCTCGTAGCGGAGATGGCCGTCGCGGAGCCGCCCGATGACTTCGCGCACGCAGACCTCCGCGTTGTCCTGCACGTGCGCCATGTAGCGCGTGACCGTGTCGCGTCCGCACCGTGCGATCAGCGCCTCGAGCTCGGCAATGCCGCGCGCGTTTGCGGCGAGTTGCGCCTTCAGGTCGGCGACATTCTGCTCCGGATTGCGCGCGGGCCAGGGTCCGGCCGCCAGCAATGACCGCAATTCGCTTTCGCGGAGCCGCCCATCGTCGAGCAACAGGAAGTTGTCGATCGGGACGCCCTCCTCGCCGATGGTGCGGGAGGCCGGCGGCATCGAGCCCGGCGTGATGCCGCCGATATCCGCGTGATGCGCGCGCGAGGCGACGAAGAACGCGGCCTTCGGCTCTTGGGCGACGAATACCGGGCTCACGACCGTGATGTCCGGCAGGTGCGTGCCGCCGGCATAAGGCGCGTTCAGCATCCAGGCGCGGCCGCGACGGAGCTTGCCTTCGTTCGCCGCGATGACGGCGCGCACGCTCGCGCCCATAGAGCCGAGATGCACCGGCATGTGCGGCGCGTTCGCGATCAGCGCCCCGTTCGCATCAAAGAGCGCGCAGGAGAAGTCGAGTCGCTCGCGGATATTCACCGAGAGGGCCGTCGCCTGGAGCACGGCGCCCATCTGCTCGGCCACCTGCATGAAGCGGTGATTGAAGAGCTCGAGCTGCGCGGGATCCGGCCGCAGCGTGGTCTGCGGCTCTGGTGGTCTGGCTTCGCGCCGCGCCAACCGGAGACTGCCGTCATCGAGGCACTCGGCGCTCCACCCGGGCTCGACGACGGTCGTCGAATTCGGCTCGACGATGAGGGCCGGGCCCGCGAAGGCCTGGCCTTTCGCGAGCGAAGCGCGATCGAGCAGTGGAACTTCGCGCCAGCCGTCGAACCAGGCGTGAACGGAACTCGCGGTCCGGAATCGCACCGGTAGCGCGCGTGGGATCGAATGGTTTTCGCCGGCGACGACCGCCTCGGCCTGGAGCGTCGCGACGACCGGATCATCCGCCGGGGGTGCGAAGCCGAAACGCCGCTGGAACTCGGCCCGGAAAGTCCGCGCCACTTCCGGCAGCGGGGCGGACCCGATCTGGAGCGCCGTCTCCGTGCCCGGCACACGCAGCTCCAGCACGCGTCGCACGCGCACGTCCACGGCCGCGGCGCCCTGCGCGACGAGCGCATCCACGAGCGGGACGCTGATCGCTTCGAATTCACCTTCGAGCTCGGCGGAATCGAAAGCTTCGAGCGGGCGTTCGATGCTCCGGCGCCGCACCAGGCGGTGATCCGCCAGGCCGATGCCCCAGGCCGACAGGACCCCGGCGAGCGGGTGGATCAGGATCTCCGCGATGCCAAGGGTGTCGGCCACGCGGCAGGCGTGCTGCGGCGCCGCGCCGCCGTAGCAGCAGAGCGCGAAATCCGCGGGATCGTGTCCTTCGCGGACCGAGACGTGCCGGATGGCGCGCGCCATCGATTCGATCGCGACGTCGAGAAAACCCGACGCAAGCTGCTCCACGCCGGTCGCGGCGGAATCGGCGGACACCATCGCCGCGAGCGCCTCGCATTTCTCCCGCACGACGCCGACGTCGAGCGGCAGATCGCCGCGCGGACCGAATATTGCAGGAAAGTTCTCCGGGCGGACCCGGCCGAGCAGCACCTGCACGTCAGTCACGGTCAGCGGGCCGCCATTTCGATAGCAGGCGGGGCCCGGCCGCGAGCCCGCCGAATGCGGGCCGACGCGTAGCCGTCCGCCCTCGTACGCGAGGACTGAGCCGCCGCCCGCGGCGACGGTGTGGATGTTCATCATCGGCGCCTGGAGCCGGACGCCCGCGACCGTCGTCTCGAAGCGCTGCGGCAGCGCACCGTCGAAAAGAGCGACGTCCGTCGACGTGCCGCCCATGTCGAAGGCAATCAGCCTGCGGCGGCCGAGACTCTGGGCGATGCGCGCGGTGGCGACGAGCCCCCCGGCCGGGCCGGACAGCACGGCATTGCAGGCGCGAAAGGCTTCTGGCGCGACGAGTCCACCATTGCTCTGCATGAACTCCAGGCGCGTCTCGCGATGGCGCGCACCGAGCCCCGCGCGGAAGTCGCGGACATAGCGGGCAAGCAGGGGGGTGAGATAGGCATCCACGACCGTCGTGTCGCCGCGGCTCACGAAGCGGATGAGAGGCGAGGCCTCGTGCGAGGCGATGACTTCGTCGAAACCGGCGCGTCGCGCGATCGCCGCGGCGCGCGCTTCGTGCCCGCGATGGCGGAAGCCGTGCATGAAAACGATGGCGACGCTCGCGATGCCGGCGGCGCGCAGGCGCCGCAGATCCGCGCCGAGTCGCTCCTCGTCGAGCGGCTGCAGGACCTCGCCTTCGACCGTGACGCGCTCGTCGGCCTCGATGACGTCCTGGTAGAGCGGCGCGGGGAGCTCCACCTTGAGACTGAATAAGTTCGGGCGGTTCTGATAGCCGATCGCGAGCGCGTCGCCAAACCCGCGGGTCGTGACGAGGGCGGTCGGGACACCGCGGCGCTCGAGCAGTGCATTGGTCGCCACCGTCGTGCCCATCCGGATGACGTCTATCGACGGGTCCGTTCCGCCGTGATGCTCGAGCAGCGCGAGGATTCCAGCGACACCGGAGTCGGGTGCGCCATCTGCCGCATCGGACAATCTTTTCTCGACGATCAGCCGGCCGCCGGGCGCGCGCCCAATGATGTCAGTGAAGGTTCCGCCGCGGTCGATCCAGAATTGCCAGCCGCGTCCTGTGCTCATCCCCTCAGGATAACTTGTTCCCCGCAAACGCCCGCTGGAGCCGCGTCAAGGCGCCTTCGGCGAGACGCTCGCAGGTGTCCCTGTAGCCGATCGCAATGGCGCGCTCGAATGACTTCCAGTCGAGCAGGTCGAGCGATTCGAGTGCAGGCGTCAGCAGGAGATCGCTTTGCGCGCGGCGCTCGAGCGTCGCCGTCGTGCTGTTCACCATGCCCGCCCGCCACAGGATCTGGAGAATATTCGGGCGCCGATGGCGGCGTCCGCCGAACAGGTTCCACAACGAAGGCGCCTCGGTCGCTTCCAGATCCGTAGTGAATGCGCGATCGGTGCCGACATCGACGCCGATGACCGGGCCGCGCCCCTTCGCCCGCATCACGTCCACCGGCAGGTTGTTCATCGCTCCGCCGTCGACGTAGACCTCGCCGCCCTGGAACACGGGCGGCAGCACGCCGGGAATCGCGACCGATGCGCGCAGCCAGCGCCAGAGCAGCCCTTCCTGGTGGACTGCGATGCGGCCGGTCGTCAGGTTGGAGGAAACGCAGAAGAATGGCAGCGGCAGGTCGCCGATGTCGATGTCGCCGAGCTCGCGGCGAAGCAGCAGGCCGACTTTTCGTCCGGAGACGAGCGACACGAGCGGCAGCGTGAAATCCGACAGCGGATTCGTGTCGACAAAGCTGCGGCGGAAGCGTTCGACGAGCTCCGCATCGCTCCAGTCCGCGGCCACGCCGGCCGCGAGGATCCCGCCCATGCTCGTGCCGCCGACCAGGTCGATCGGTACGCCGTGCTCGCGAAGCGCGCGCACCACACCGAGATGCGCGAATCCGCGCGCGCCGCCGCCGGACAGAACGAGCCCAACCGCGCGTCCCGTCAGCAGCCGCACGAGCCGGTCGTAATCGGGGGCACCGCGCAGGTGGTGATGCGGCATTCCAGGAAAGGCAGCGCGCCACCGGCCCGCCGCGCCGTTGACGAATGCGCCTTCCTGCAGCAGCAGCAGTTCTGCGCGGCGCATCGCGCCTTCCTGCCACTGCCCCGCGGGCCAGGCGCCGGGCTCGCCGCCCGCGCGGGCCGTGAGCAGCACGACGTCGGCCTGCCGCAGGCAGAGGCGCGTCCATACCGTATCGCCGGCATCGGCTGCGTAGACAACGAAGTCATTCCGCGATTCGCGCTCGTGGAACCACTGCGGGCTGTGTCTGCCGGCACGCTCCCTGCCGACGAGATCCACGCGCCCGAAGCGCGCGAGCGCGGTCACGAGCTTCGCGGCATGTGGCAGGAGATCGATGCCCGCGTCCTGCGGGATCATCGCGATCGTGCGCGGCGTCATCTGCCGCTCGCGGCTCGCGTCCGCGTCCTCGAGCCGCAGTACCGTGAGGCGCGCGAGTCGCAGGATTGCCTCGGGATGCCCGAGCAGCACGCGCTCGAATGTGCCCGCCGAGAGCATTGCGAGTTCCGAATCGCGCAACGCGCGCACCGTCATGGTGCGCGGACGCGAGACAATCAGGCCCATCTCGCCGACGGTGTCGCCGGCCGCGATGCGTCGCACGAGTTCGCCGCCCGGCCCAAAGACGCCGAGGCAGCCGCTCACGACGAAGTAGACGGCGTCGGCTGGCGCGCCCGCTTCGAACAGCACGCCGCCGCCCGGAAGCGACATCCAATCGATCTCGGTGACGGCCGCGTCGACGATGCTCTTGGGAAGGCCGGCGAATAACGGCAATGCCGCGAGCATCGCCCAGGGATTGGCCCGCGGGTCGAGCTGGGTGCGGTCGTCCTCTGCGTCCACGGCAGCCGGACCATAGCACGCAGGGTGACAGCCGCTAGAATTGCCGGTCATGATTGTGACGGACCGCAAGCTGCTGCAGCGCATCTGGAAAACCGTCGCCGCGATTCCGCGCGGCCAGGTGGCAAGCTATGGCGGCATCGCGCGGCGCGCGGGCCTTCCACGGCGCGCGCGGCTCGTCGGTCATGCGCTCAAGGTCGCGCCCGCAGACCTTCGCCTGCCATGGCATCGCGTGATCAATGCGCAAGGCAAGATCAGCCTGCCGGCCGGTTCGCGCGCCCACAAGCGACAGCGGCGGCTGCTCGAGGAGGAAGGCGTCGTGTTCCGCAACGGACGGGTCGATCTCACGAACGCCGGCGGCAAGCTCGATCTCGATGCCCTGCTGTGGCGGCCGCGCCGGGACTGATACCATCGGACGGTCCGGCACCGGAGCGATCAATGGCGAGTCGTCACGTCGTGTTCTCGCACGGCCTCGAGAGCGGTCCGTGGGGAACCAAGATTTCGGCAATGGCCGAGGTCGCGAAGAGCGAAGGCTGGAAGGTCGATTCGGTCGACTATCGCGGCGTCAGTGACCCGCGCGACCGCGTTACGCGCCTCCTGAGCTTCTGCCGCGACATCCGCGGCGATCTCGTGCTCGTCGGTTCGAGTCTCGGCGGCTACGTCGCGACGTCGGCGTCGGCGCTGCTGCACGCGCGGGGTCTGTTCCTGATGGCGCCTGCGTTCTACATGCCGGGGGCGGAGCAGCTCACGGCGAAGCCGGCGCCCTGCCCGAAAACGATCGTGCATGGGTGGCGCGACGATGTCGTGCCGGTCGAGAACAGCATGCGTTTCGCGCGCGAGCATTCCGCGACGCTGCACATTCTCGACTCGGACCACCGGCTGCACAGCGAGCTCTCGCTCGTCAACTACCTCTTCGAGTATTTTCTCGTCGCGCTCGACCTCCCGAAACGTCGCTGACCGGCGGTCTCCGGAATTTCAGCGATCATCTAGCTCGCGCCGCCGGAACATACGCGCTCGCTCGCTACCCGCCTGCCGCTCGGCAAGCGCCAGCGCGATGCGCGCCGAAGCGCGGCGGGCGCGGGCCAGTGAAGGGCGGGGTCCCGAAGCGAGCGAATGTCCGATCTGGTGAGCGAGCGAGGGAACCCCGCCCGGCACGCAGTCTGCGCCCGCCTGAGCTTCGTCACGGTATCGCGCTAGACTTGTCGAACTGTCGAAGAGGGAGGCGTCGCGATGCGCGCAATTCTGGCGTTGGGAGTGCTGACAGTCGCGTTGACGATGGCGGGCTGCGGCAGCGATGAAGGACCGGAAGAGGAAGAGCCGCCGATGAAGGTGGAGGACACCGTGTTCGGCGATCTCGTCGGCACGCAGGACAAGGCGCGTGACCGCGCGAATGCGGCGGTCGAGGTGCACCGCGACTCGCTCGAGAAGCGAATCGACGCGGACGAAGACGCACCGCTCGAGGAATAGCGGCCAAGCTCGTGAACCGCACCCTGCTATGGGCGCTGCGCGGAATCATGCGCCCGTTCGTGCGCGCAGTCGTCGTGCCCGAGGACGCCTTGCAGCGGCTGCATGGACGCGCGCGACCGCTGCTGTACGCGCTGGAGGAACGCAGCATTTCGGACCTGCTGGCGCTCGAGCTCGCCTGCATGGAAGGCGGGCTGCGCCGCCCCGGCAAGCGGCTGAAACTGCGCGGCCTCGACC
>JBOHZO010000042.1:0-6150 GCA_050738555.1 Steroidobacteraceae bacterium
TCCAGCCCATGTAGCGCAGCATCATCTCGCCCGACAGGATCACCGAGCTCGGGTTGACCTTGTCGAGATTGGCGTATTTCGGCGCCGTGCCGTGGGTCGCCTCGAACACGGCATGGCCGGTGACGTAATTGATGTTGCCGCCTGGCGCGATGCCGATGCCCCCGACTTGGGCCGCGAGCGCATCGGAAAGGTAATCCCCGTTCAGGTTCATCGTCGCTATGACGTCGAAATCCTCGGGGCGCGTCAGCACCTGTTGCAGCGTGATGTCCGCGATCGCGTCCTTGATCAGGACCCGGCCGCCGGCGAGGGCCTTCTTTTGCTCCTCGTTTGCGGCAGTATCGCCCTTCGCGGCGCGGGTCCGCTCCCACTGGTCCCAGGTGTAGGTCTCTTTCGCAAACTCGCGCTCGGCGAGCGCATAGCCCCAGTTCCGGAACGCGCCTTCCGTGAACTTCATGATGTTGCCTTTGTGTACGAGGGTCACGCTCTTGCGGCGGTTCGCGATCGCGTACTCGACCGCCGAACGGACGAGGCGCTCCGTGCCTTCGCGCGACACCGGCTTGATGCCGATGCCGGAGCTGTTGGGGAAGCGGATCTTGCCGTGGAACCGCGGGACCTGCTCCTTGAGGAACGCGAGGAATTTCACGCACTCCGCCGTTCCCGCCTCGAACTCGATGCCCGCATAGATGTCCTCCGTGTTCTCGCGGAAGATCACCATGTCGACCTTTTCCGGCGCGCGGACGGGCGAGGGCACGCCCTTGAACCAGCGCACCGGCCGCAGGCAGACGTAGAGATCGAGCATCTGGCGGAGCGCGACATTGAGGGAGCGGATGCCGCCGCCGATGGGCGTCGTCAAGGGTCCCTTGATCGAAACCAGGTATTCCCGGCAGGCCGCGACTGTTTCGTCGGGCAGCCAGGTGTTCTTGAGACGATTGGCTTTTTCGCCCGCGTACACTTCCATCCACTCGATGCGCCGCTTGCCGCCGTAGCCTTTCCTCACCGCTGCATCGAGCACGCGCACACTAGCGCGCCAAATGTCCGGGCCGGTGCCGTCGCCTTCGATGAATGGAATGACCGGATTGTCGGGAACTTGTAGCGTGCCGTTTGCGATCCGGATCTTTTCGCCCATCTGCGAATGCTATCACGGCATCGCGTAGAATCGCCGCCATGAAAACCCCCGCGCAAGACGGCTTCCGCATGCCCGCGGAATGGGAGCCGCATGCCGGCACCTGGATGCTCTGGCCGGAGCGGCACGACAACTGGCGCGACGGCGCAGGACCGGCGCAGCGCGCGTTCACCGCCGTCGCCGCGGCCATCGCGCGGAGCGAGCTCGTGACGATGGGCGTCTCGGCCGAGCACTTCGAAGCGGCGCGGAAAGCCCTGCCGGCAGGCGTGCGTGTCGTCGAGATTTCATCCAATGATGCATGGATGCGCGACGTGGGCCCGACATTCGTGGTCGATCGGCGCGGGCGCGCGCGCGGCGTCGATTGGATGTTCAATGCCTGGGGCGGAAAGGCGGGTGGGGCGTATTCGCACTGGGAGCTCGACGACCAGGTCGCGGCGAAAGTGCTGGAGATCGAGTCCTGCGCGCGCTACCGCGCGCCCTTCATCCTGGAAGGCGGCGCGATCCACGTCGACGGGCAGGGAACGCTCGTGACGACGGAAGAATGCCTGCTGAACCCCAACCGCAATCCGAAGCTTGGCCGCGCCCGGATCGAGAGCCTGCTCGAGCGCTATCTCGGCGTGCGCGAGATCATCTGGCTGTCGCGCGGCGTATTCAACGACGAGACCGACGGCCACGTCGACAATCTTTGCTGCTTCGTGCGCCCGGGGGAAGTGGCGATCACGTGGTGCGACGATCCGGACGATCCGCAGTACGACATCTCGCGCGCGACGTTCGAGGTGCTTCAGAAGGCGAAAGACAGCCGTGGCAGGCGGCTCGCGATCCACAAGTTGATGCAGCCCGGACCGCTTTACATGACCGCGGCCGAAGCGGCCGGGATCGAGTCTTCACCGGATTGCAAGCCGCGCCGTGCGGGCGACCGCCTGGCGGGGTCGTATGTGAACTTCTACGTCGCGAACCGGCAGATCGTGATGCCGCTTCTCGACCCGCGGACGGACGGCCCGGCCAAATCCGCGCTCGCGCGCCTGTTTCCCGGCCGCAAGATCGCCGGCGTGCCGTCGCGTGAGATCCTCCTGGGCGGCGGCAACATCCACTGCATCACGCAGCAGCAGCCGCACGGAATTTAATAATTTAAAGGGGACGTTCACCTTTAATCGAATGTTAGTGCTTGTGCGGCACAGCTTCGCAATTAAAGGTGAACGTCCCCTTTAAATAAAGGTGAACGTCCCCTTTAAATTATTCCCGCGCGAGCAGGAACACGCCCGCAACGACGAGCGAAACACCGGCTACGCGCCAGGTGTCCAGCGGCCGCTCCGGGAAGCCGAGCAAGCCGTAGTGATCGAGCGCCAACGCCGCGATCATCTGGCCGGCGACCAGCAAGGCCAGAAACGTCGCGCCACCGATCAGCGGACCGAAGACCGCGGACGCGGCAATGTACATTGCGCCGAGCAGGCCCGCGCCCCAGGCCCACCATGGCGCACCGCCGGCCTGCGCCAGCGCGGGCAGCGACCCCCGACTGAAGAGCACGATCAGGAAAAGGATTGCCGTGCCGACCGCGAAGTTGATGAGCGCCGCGGCCATCGGCGATGCCACGTGCTTGTTCATGGTGGCATTGAGCCCGACCTGCACGGCGATCGAGGCGCCCACGAGGGCCGTTACCGCCATTGCGCCGTATTGCATCGGTCAATCCTTGCGCCAGCCCAGTTCGAGAGAGTATGCGCGTCCGCGACCAGGAAAATAACGGAAGTCGCCGAACGCGAAATCCGCCCGGTCGGCGTAAGCCGCATCGAAAAGATTAATGATACGGAATGTCAGCGACCAGGCCTCGCGCGGGCGTGCGGTGACGCGGAGATTCGTGAGATCGTGCCCGTCATAGCGCGCCGTATTCGCCGCGTTCGCCCAGTAGCCCCCGACGTACAGCCATTCGAACTCCGCCTCGAGCCGCGAGGATTCGCGCAGCAGCCGAAAGGCATGGGTGCCGTGCGGCGCTGTGTCGATGTCGTTGCCGGATGTGATCTGTTCGCCCTGTTCGACGGCGGTCGTGAAATCGTATTCGTGCCGCGCAAATGTGCCGTTCGCAGACACCGACCAGCTTTCCGCGAATGACCAGTCGCCCTGGTACTCGAGCCCGTAATGGCGGGTGCCGCCGCCACCGACATTGAAGCCGGCGGAATCGCGGAGGATCACGTCCTGCTTGTCCAAGTGGAAGAGTGCGATGTCGAGTGCGCCCGCCGCCGTGCGCCAGCGCAGGCCAAGCTCCGCGGCGTCCACACGCTCGGAATCGAGGTCGGCGATCGCCTGCTGCCGCTGCAGCCGGTACAACTCGGTCGCTTCCGGCGCGCGGAATCCGCGCGCGAGCGACAGATAGCCCGTGAAATCGTCGTCGATTCGCCACACGAGTCCGATCCGGGGCGCCAGGTTCGTGAAGTCGTCCGAGCGGTCCGACGGCCGCGAGTAGAGGCAGCCGCCGGGACAGGCGACGCCATTCTCGTCGGTGTTGCCGTCGAACATGCGATTGTCGTAGTCATAGCGCGCGTTCTCGAGGCGCAGGCCCGCCTCCAGCGCCCACTGCGACGACAGCTCGCGCCGCCATTGCGCGTAGCCCGCGAGCACGAGCGAATCCACGTCGTAGTCGTAGTGGCGCCCGACGGGCCGGATCGCATTGGCAGCGGGCGGGCCACCCGTCGTCGGCCCATTCTGGAATTGCAGCAGGAAACTTTGCGCGATTTCGGCGTCGAAGCCGAGCATCATTTCGCCGCCCGCAAATGGCACGGCAGCCGCCTTGTACATCAGGCCGCCGCTGTCCTGGCCGTTTTCCTCGATCGGCTGGCCGAGCAGGAAATGCTGGAGGAAGTCCATGCGGGAGCTGCGCAGGTACGCGCGGTAATCATGACCCGCTTCATCGAGATACTGAGCCGCGAAGCGGAAGCTTGTCGCATCGCGATACGCATCGGGATCGGGATTGGAGCGGGCGATCGCCGGGTCGCGATAGGCGTCCTCGCCGATGATGAAACCGGCGGTCTGCTGATCGAGATTGGAGCCGGCGAGCCGCAAGGTCAGTCCGCCGTCTCCTAGCGGCCGCGTCCACACCGCATTCAGCGTCTGTTCGTCGAAGCCCGATGAATCGCGCCAGCCGCCGTCGTGCGTCGCGTGCATCACGACGCCGAGCGCGCTCTCGTCGGAGCCGGTCGACGCCGCGAGCCTGCCGCGGCGGTAATCGTCGCTGCCACCCTCGAACGCAAGGCCAAAGCCGGGAATCTCCCTCGGGAGCGGCGGCAGCACATTGATGATGCCGTGCACCGCGCTCGAGCCGTACAACACGCTTCCGGGTCCGCGCAGGATTTCGATCGCGGCCGCCTGCTCGAGATTGACCTAGAAGAGCTCGTTGACGTTGCAGCTGCCGACCGGGCGAATCGGGATGCCATCCTCCAGCACGAGAACGGCGCCGCAAGCGCCGGCTCCGGTCAACACCGGCGAGCGCAACGCCGTCAGGGACTCCTGGCCGCTGCCGCGCTGGATCATCGCGCCGGCGGCGCGATTGAGGAGCTCGGAGGCATGCGTCGCGCCCACGAGCTCGATCGCGCTCGTGGCGACGCGCGTCGCACTGCCGGGATAATCGGCGAGCGCGACGGGGCGTCGCGTCGCGGTGACGATCACTTCCTCGAGCGCCACCGCGGCGACCGGCAGTGCGCAGAGGGCGACAGTCAACGCGAACTTTGCGCCCGAACCGGGTGTCGCAGTCATTCGCGTGATTATAGGGGCGCGCAAGCGGATGGCCGTTGCGAGCGTGCTAACATCCGGCCGGCTTGGTGAATTTGCTCATGCTGCGCGTGCCCGTTGCCTTCGTCTGCCTGGTAACCGCCTTGCTTTCCGCGTGCGCCGCGGCGGCGGAGGAATCCGCGCCGTCGGAACGCCCGCGCATCGGCCTCGTCCTTTCCGGCGGCGGCTCGCGGGGGCTCGCGCACGTGGGCGTGCTCCAGGCGCTCGAATCGCAGCGCATTCCCATCGACGCGATCGTGGGCACCAGCATAGGCGCGGTCGTCGGCGGGCTGTATGCATCGGGCAAGTCGGCCGACGAGATCGACGAGTTCATGCGCGGGACCGACTGGAGCGTCGCGTTTCGCGACCGTCCGGCTCGCGACACGCTCAATTTCCGCCGCAAGCAGGACGACCGCGAATTCCTCGTCCGCTTTCCGCTCGGCATCCAGGGCGGCAGCTTCCGCGTCCCGCGCGGCTTGATTCAGGGTCAGAGGCTCACCCAGACGCTCCGGCTCGAAACGCTGCAGGTTGCTGCCATCGAGGATTTCGACGAGCTGCCGACGCCATTTCGGGCCATCGCCGCCGACCTGGAGACCGGCGAACGCATCGTGCTCGAGCGCGGCGACCTGACATCGGCGATGCGCGCCAGCATGTCTGCTCCGGGCGTCTTCGCACCGGTCGAGATCGACGGCCGCCTGCTCGTCGATGGCGGCCTGGTCGAAAACCTGCCGGTCGACGTCGTGAAGGAAATGGGTGTCGACATCGTCATCGCCGTGGACGTCGGCTTTCAGCCGGTCGGCCGGCGTGAGCTGACTTCGGCGCTCGCGGTCTCCAACCAGGCGATCACGATCATGATGCTGCGCGAGACTGCCCGGCAGCGAAAGCTGCTGACCGGAGACGACCTGCTGATCGAGCCGGATCTCGGCAGCCTCCAGTCCACGGACTTCAGCGGTGCCGCACGAACGATCGGACTCGGTCTTGTCGCGACCCGCGCCAACGCCCCGCGCCTCGCCGGGCTCGCACTCGGCGAGGCGGAATGGCGGGAGTACCTGGCGGCGCGCGTCGCGACTGAGCAATCGCAGGCCGTCGTGCACTTCGTGCGCACGGATCGGAAGTCGGAACGCTATTCGGAGCGCATCCAGGCGGAACTCGGCCCGGTCCTCGGCAAGCCGCTCGATCCGGAAGAAATGGATGAGCGTCTTTCCCATTTCTACGGCAGTGACAATTTCGAGTCACTCGACTACCGGCTGGTCCGCGAAGGCGTGCTGACC
>JBOHZO010000043.1:0-10089 GCA_050738555.1 Steroidobacteraceae bacterium
CCCGCAAGTTGCCCGACCATCGCGGCGACCGTCTGCGCATCGCCCGGCCGCGACGCGGCGGCTTGCAGGCACTGCGTGAGATCGTTCCCGCTGTCGAACGCGGCGAGCGCCGATTCGAGCGCAGCGACCGCCAGGAACTTGCCGCGGAGCATCCGCCGCGGCCTGCGGCCGCGCCACGCGCCGCCCGTGATCTCGCTGATGGGCGGCCGGAGCGAGGCGGCGTCCCAGCTTCCCGGAACGGGCGTAAAGTTCGGCGCGAGCAGTTCGATCTTTTCCGCGCCCGCGAGCGCGCCCGCGAGCAGCGCCGCAAAGAAACGCACGGCATCGAGCGTCAATGGCGCCTGGTTCGTCACGCGGGCGCAATTGACGGCCGCGTCGATCGCCGCGCGCGGATCATCGAGGAACCAAACGACGGCCGGCCCGATGCGCCCGAGCGGCTCTGCGTCTGCATGCACCGGGTCGTGCGAACCCGCGTAGGGATTCCCGGTCCATTGCGCGGTCGCGAGCGCGCGACTGGTGGCCGCGCTGATGCCGACGCAACTGCCCGTGCTCGACCAGCGGCCCATGTGCTGCCAGGCCCGGTAGCGATCGACCTGGTCACTGGCATCGTGACCGCCCTGCGAAGCGAGACTGTCCGCGAGGCAAAGCGCCATGGCCGTGTTGTCCGACCAGGCGCCTGCGGGCAGGCCGTGCGCCGCATGCCCGAGCGCATCGCCGGCCGCGAGCCCAAGCAACAGGCCGCGCACCCGATCGCGCAAATCGAGCGCAACTCCCGGGGCCGTGACGCGAGCTGCCGGCCGCGCTCGAGGCGATCCCCAGCCTCGCACGAATTCGCCCTGCGCCTCGGTCTCGGGAACGTTCGGCCAGGTGCGCGATCGCGCATTCGCGCGCCATTTCCGGTTCAGGCGCTCGAGCGCCGCTTCGCCGCCGCCTCCCCGGCTCGCGATCCAGCATCCCGCGACGACATTGGTGCGCCCGATGCCCGCGCGGCAATGGAGATAGACGCAGCGCCCGTCCGCGAGCGCGCCATCGAGCGCGTCGAGGATTTCCTGCATCCTTGCGGCGGATTCGGGGACGCCGTGATCCGGGATCGGCTTCCGCAAATACACGACTTCCCGTCGCGCGGGCGGCACGGTCAGGAATCGCTCGTAGGATTCGAGTTCCCCGGGCTCAGTCAGGTCGATGAAGCAGTCGACGCCCGCGTCCAGGAGGCGGCGCACCCGCTCGAGCGTCGATTCCCCGCTTCCAGCCGTCGGATGCTCGCCCGCCAGGATCCGGGCCGGCTCGATCCAGTAGCTGTTCGGCAGCGGCCGCGGCGAGCGCGCCACTTCAGCTTCCGTCGTCGCCCGGCGGCGCGCGCTCGAGTCCCGCGAAATCGAAGGCGGCCGGATCCGCGAGATGCGACGTCTCCACGTTGCAGAGCGCATTGAAGATCGACCCGACTCGACCCGGGCTCGCGCGCTCCCAGTCGGCCAGCATGCGCGCGATCGCTTCGCGCTGGAGATTGGGCTGGGAGCCGCAAAGCGTGCAGGGAATGAGCGGAAACCCGCGTGCATGCGCATAACGCGCGATGTCGCGCTCCGGCACGTAACAAAGCGGCCGGATCACGATGTTCCAGCCGTCGTCGGAGCGCAGCTTCGGCGGCATCGCCTTGAGCCGGCCGCAGTGGAAGAGATTCAGCAACAGCGTTTCGACGATGTCGTCGCGGTGATGACCGAGCGCGATTCTCGTGTAGCCGTTTTCACGCGCGTAGCGATACAGGGCGCCGCGCCGCAGGCGACTGCAGAGGCCGCACTGCGTCCGGCCCTCGGGAATGACGCGGCGCACGACGCTGTAAGTGTCCTGCTCGATGACGTGATATGGGACGCGCAGCGATTCGAGATGATCAGGCAGCACACGGGCCGGAAAACCCGGCTGCTTCTGGTCGAGATTGACGGCGCAAAGCTCGAAGGAAACCGGCGCCGCGCGCTGCAATGACAACAGCATGTCGAGCAGCGTGTAGGAATCCTTGCCGCCGGAGAGGCAGACCATGACCCGGTCGCCCTCGCCGATCATGTTGAAGTCTGAGATCGCCTTGCCGACCTGGCCCCGGATACGCGCCGCGAGGCGGCGGAAATTCGCGGAGGTCTCGCTCTGCGCGGGATTCATGCCGGCATTCTAGTTTTCAGAGAGGTACTTGCGCTCCAGATACCGCAGGAACGGTGTGGCCGAGAGCGGGCGCCCGGTCGCATGCTGCACGAGTTGCGGCACGCCCATGCTGGCGCCCATCGCGTGCACGCGTTCGCCGAGCCAGCCGAGGAGACTCCCGAACTGGCCCGCCGCGATTTCCGCCTCGATCCCAGGCTGCTGTTCCCTGATCGTTTCCCAGAGCTGGCCGGCGATCACGGCGCCGACGCCATACGACGGGAAATGGCCGAAGGAACCAATCGCCCAGTGAATGTCCTGCAGGCAGCCCTCGACGTCCGTCGCCGGCACCACTCCCAGGCGGTCGGCCGAAAGCGAGTTCCACGCGTCGCGAAGCTCTTTCACCGCGAGCTCGCCCGACAGCAGCCGTCGTTCGAGTTCGTAGCGCATCCAGATGTGCGTCTGGTAGGTGAGCTCGTCGGCATCCATGCGGTTCGTGCCGCGCGCGACACGGTTCAGGTGGCGGTAAAGATTCGCCTCGGACCATTCGGGGCTTGCCGCGCCGTAATGCTTTTCGAGCAGCGGCCGCAGGAAGGCGACGAACGCGCGGCTCCTGCCCACCATCATCTCGAGCAGCAGCGACTGGCTTTCCTCGAGCGCCATGCCGCGGTCCTGGCCAACCGGCTGATCCACCCATTCCGTGGGCAGGCCGAGGTCGTAGAGTGCCTGGCCGGTCTCGTGCAGCGCGCCGAGCAGGCCCTGGAATGGATCCTTCAGTTCGAATCGAGTCGTGACCCGGATGTCGCCGGGGACGCCCTCCGTGAACGGGTGATCGGTCTCATCGAAGCGCCCGCGGTCGAACGGGAATCCCAGGGCTTTCATGACGTCGGTGCAGAGGCCGCGCTGCCGGCTCGCGGAAAAGCGTCCCTCGATGCGCGTCGCCGGCATCGCCGCCTGCAGCTCGATCGCTTCCGTCACGAGTCCCGGCAGGCGCTGCGTCAGGGGCGTGAAGATCGCCTCGATGTCGCGCGCGAGGAGTCCCGGCGTGAACTCGTCAGCGAGCGCGTCCCAGGGATCGAGCGAGAAGCGCCGGGCCAGCAGCTCGGCCTTGCTGCGGACGAGCTTGATCGTCTCCTCGAGCTGCGGGACGAGCACGTTGAAGTCGTTCTGCTCGCGTGCCTCGCGCCAGCGCGCCTCGGCGCGGGCGAAAGCCTTCGCCATGCGCGCGATCAGGGACGGCGGCGTCGCGATCGCGTGATCGTGCAGCCGGCGCATCTCGCGCAGGTTCGCGGCCTGCCAGGCGGCGAGCGAGCGGGCGCTGGCGTCGGCGCGATCGAGCAGCCGGGAGATCCGCGGCGAGACGAGGAGCGTGTGGACTTCGATCTGCAGCGCCGCGAGCTGATCGCCGCGGACGTCCGCCGCTGCGCGCGGCATGGTGACGGCGGCGTCCCAGCGCAGGAGCGCCAGGACGCCCCGGAAGGCGTGAAGCCTCCGGAATTCCTGCTCGAGCTGCTGATACGGGGTCGCCGTCGCCACGCGTCGCTCCCTGGGGGCGCCGGTTGCCACCGGAGACCGGCTTGCAAAGCTCCCGCTGATTGAACCCCGCAGGACCTGCGAGGCGTGTTTCAGGCAGGGCAATTCTATCAGGCGGGCGCTTGAATGCCCCGATGCGCAGCCTAAAAATGCTTATTGGTCAATTAGTTGGAGCAGGCCATCCGGCTTGACACCGGAGCGCGCGGCGCGGACTCTCAGGCGCGCCCGGTCGCTTCCGGAGTTTCCACTTCCAGTTGTTCCAGGCGCTTCGAAACTGCGTCGGGGGAACGGGTGTAGGGGGCCAGCAAGGCATAAAAAGACGGCACGACGTAGAGGGAGAGCAGCGTCGAAAAGGCAACGCCGAAAATAACGACGACGCCGATGGCCGAGCGGCTCGCGGAGCCCGGGCCACCGGAAAGGACGAGCGGCAGCGCGCCCGTGATGGTCGCGATCGAGGTCATCAGGATCGGCCGCAGCCTGACCGCCGCCGCGCCGATGATGGCCTCCGGCACGGTGCGGCCTTCGTCGCGAAGCTTGTTGGCGAAATCCACGATCAGGATGCCGTTCTTGGCCGCGAGCCCCACCAGCATCACGATGCCGATCTGGCTGAAGAGATTGAGCGTGCCCCCGGAGATCCAGAGGCCGAGCAGCGCGCCGAGCACGGCGAGCGGAACCGTCAGCATGATCACGAACGGGTGGATGAAGCTTTCGAACTGCGCGGCGAGCACCAGGTAGACGATCAGCAAGGCCATCGCGAACGTGAAGATCACGGCGCCGCCGGCCGCCTGATACTCGCGCGACTGGCCCTTGAAATCGATCTGCGCGATCTCTGGCAGCTCCTCCTCAGCCGTCTCCTGCATCCAGTCGAGCGCTTCGCCGAGCGGATAGTCCGAAGCGAGGCTCGCGGATAGCGTGATTGCGCGCAGCCGGTTGAAGCGATTGAGGGTTCCGGCCTCGGCAACTTCGGTCAGCGTGACGAGGCTCGACAACGGAACGAGTTCGCCGCTCCGCTGCGACCGGACGTAGAGATTCTCCAGGTTGGCCGGCGCGGCACGGTCGTCCGCCTGCGCCTGCAGCACCACGTCGTATTCCTCGCCGTCCTCGACGAAGGTCGTGACGCGGCGCGAGCCCATCATGGTCTCCAGCGTGCTCCCGATTTCCACGGTCGAAACGCCGAGGTCGGCGGCGCGTTCGAAATTGATCAGGACCCGAAGCTGCGGGCGCGTCTCCTTGTAGTCGGAATCGGGATCGCGGAGCCCCGGATGATCCGCCATCCGGACCAGCATGCGGTCGCGCCACTCCGCGAGCTGGGCGTAGTCGGGCCCTCCGAGCACCACCTGCAGCGGCTGGCCGCCGCTTCGCACGAGACCGGTGCGCACCCTGGGGACCGCGCGTATCGTCGGGATGGAGCCGAGCTCCGCGCGCATCTGGTCGACGACTTCATTGGTCGTCACGTCGCGCCGGTCCCAATCGTGCAGGAACACGATGGCCTGGCCGGTGTGCATTTCCTCGCTCGCCCCGAAGCCGCCCGGCACGCGCGTATTGACGCGCTGGATCGGCTTGCCATCGCCCACGTAGGGCGCCATCGCGCTCTCGACCTTGTGGATCTGCTCGACGGTGTAATCGTAACCGGCGCCTTCGGGTCCCTCGAACATGATGAAGAACACGCCGCGGTCCTCGTCCGGCGCCAGTTCCTTCGGCACTGCGAAGAAGAGAACGACGCTCAGCATCGCGCTGACAGCGAGCACGCCCCCGAACAGCAGCGGCTTGCCGATGGTGCGGCTGACCTGCCGCTGATAGCCCTCGGCCAGCCTCGTGAATTGCCGGTGAATCCAGGCATTCAGGCCGCGCGGCTCCGAATGAGGCCGCAACAGCTTGGATGACATCATCGGCGTCAGCGTGAGTGCGACGAAACAGGAGATCGCGACCGCGCTCGCCAACGCGACCGAGAGCTCGCGGAACAGGCGTCCGGTGTTGCCTTCCATGAATCCGACCGGCAGGAACACGGCCACGAGCACGACGGTCGTCGCGATTACCGCGAAAGCGACCTGCGCGGTCCCGCGCTTCGCCGCGACGAGCGGCGGTTCGCCTTGGTCCGCGCGGCGCTGGATGTTCTCGACGACGACGATGGCATCGTCGACCACGAGCCCGATGCACAGCACGATCGCAAGCAGCGTCAGGAGATTGATCGTGAATCCGAACGCCCACAGCGCGGCGAATGCGGTGACCAGGCACACCGGAATCGTGACGGCGGGAATGACCGCCGAGCGCACGCTGCCGAGGAACAGGTAGATCACGGCGATCACGAGAAGGACCGCCTCGAACAACGTCAGGAAAACGCGGTCGACGGCCGCATCGATGAATACCGTGCTGTCGAAGGCGACGAAGATCTGCGTGCCCTCGGGCAGGCTCGTCTGGATCTCCTCGGCCGTTGCCCGCGCTGCCCGCGCGATGTCCAGGGCATTCGCGGTGGATGTTTTGACGATGCCGAGCCCGACATTGGGCTCGCTGTTGCTGCGGTAGTAGGCACGCCGTTCCTCGGAGGCGCGTTCGACGCGGGCGACGTCGCCGAGCCTCACCAGGTAGCCGTCGTCTCCCTTGGCGAGCGTCATGCGGGCGAAATCAGCCGGCTCCCGGTAGCCGCGTTGCACGCGCAGCGTAAAATCGCGATTCGCGGACTCGAGTCGGCCGGCCGGCAGTTCGACATTTTCGCGCTGCAACGCCTGCTGCACTTCTGTAACCGTCAGGCCGCGCGCGGCGAGGGCGTTGCTGTCGAGCCAGACCCGCATCGCGTAGCGTTGCTGGCCGCCGACCCGGATCTGCGCCACGCCGTCGAGCGCAGACAGGCGATCGACGACGTAACGCTGGGCGTAATCGGTGAGCTCGAGCGTGTTCATGCGCGTCGAACGCATGTTGAGCCACAGCACGACTTCCGAGTCCGACTCGGCCTTTTCGATCTCCGGCGGGTCGGCTTCCGGCGGCATGCGATCCTGCACCCGGCTGATCGCGTCGCGAACGTCGTTCGCCGCCGCCTCGATGTCGCGATCGAGCGAGAACTCGACGCTGATGCTGCCCTCGCCGTTCCGGCTCCGCGAGTCGATCGTTTCCACGCCCTCGATGCCGGAGAGCGAGTCCTCGAGGATCTGGGTGATGCGCGTTTCGACCACGGCCGCCGAGGCGCCTGGGTACGACACTTCGACCGAAACGACCGGCGGATCGATCGCGGGAAGCTCGCGGAGCGTCAGGCGCGCGTAGGCGATGACGCCCAGCACGACGAGCAGGAGACTCATCACCGTCGCGAATACCGGGCGCTTGATCGAAATGTCCGACAAAACCATGCTATTTCCCTGCCCGGCTACCGCTCACGCGGACGCCATCGCGCAATTTGACCGCCCCTTCGGTGACGATGACGTCGCCAGCCGACAGTCCGCCGGCAATCTCGACTTCACCCTTGCGCCGGGCGCCGAGATCGACCTTCACGCGCTCGACCGTCTGGTCCTTCGCGACGCGGTAGACGAACGATTCCAGGCCGACCTGAAGCACCGCGATTTCCGGCACGATGAGAGTGTCGCGCGGCGCCTGGAACAGTCTGACCGACATCAGCATGCCCGGACGCAGGAGCCGGTCCGGATTCGGGACTTCGGCCCGTACGGTGACCGATCGCGTCACCGGATCGATGCGCGAATCCACGCTCGTCACCGTTCCTTCGAATTCGCGTTCGGGATAGGTCTCGCTCAGCGCGACGACGTCCTGCCCGCGCCCGAGCAATGCGAGAAATCGCTCCGGCACCGAGAAATCGAGCTTGATGACGGAGATGTCGTCGAGCGTTGCGATCGGCGTGCCTGGCGTCACGAGCGAACCCGGACTCACCTGGCGAAGTCCCAGCACGCCGTCAAACGGTGCGGTGATGACGCGATCGGAGAGTTCGGCGCGCACGACGTCCATGCGCGCTCTCGCCGCATCGCGGGCCGCGCGCTGCGTATCGATCTGGCTGACCGCAACGAGCTGCCGATCCGCCAGCTCCTGCTGCCGCTTCAACTGGCGTTCCGCTTCCTGATAGGCCGCGCGCGCTTCCTCGAGTCCCGCAAGCTGTGCTCCGCTCGACAGGTCCAAGAGCACGTCGCCCGCACGGACGACGTCGCCGCTATCGAATGCGACCTTGCGGACGATCTCGCTGACCTTCGCCGTCATGGTCACCGATTCGTTCGCCCGCGCGGTGCCGAGCGCCTCGATCGTGTCGCGCCATTGCTGCGGCGCGACGGTCGTCGTGACCACGGCGGTTGCCGGCGGAGCTTCGCTCGCGCCGGGTGCATCGCCGCCGCATCCCGCGACCAGGCATGCCAGCACGACCAGGACCCGATCTCTCATGGCGTCGATGCTACCCCATGCTCTTGAGCATCGCGTGTCAGCGCTTTTCCAGCCATTGGGCGATGGTTTGGGGCAGGAGTTCCTGCGCGCTCTTGCTGACGTAGATGCCGATATGGCCGCCATCGAATTCGAACGCCGTGTAGTCGCCGCTGCCGGTCAATCCCGCGAGCGGCCGCGACGCCGAGGGCGGCACCAGGTGGTCCTGCAGCGCGTAGATGTTGAGGAGCGGACATTCGATGCGCCGCGGATCCACCGGCTGCCCCCCGATCGCGAGACCGCCCCGCATCAGCCGGTTCTCCTGGAAGAACCAGCGGATGAACTCGCGGAAGGCTGCGCCGGCCTGGTCCGGGCTGTCGTGTATCCATCGCTCCATGCGCAGGAAATTGACGAGCGCCTCGCGATCACCGGCGATGTCGGCGACACCCGCGTACTTGCGCACCGTCAGCCGGAGCGGCATCAGCGACAGGAACGCCGCGTTCAGGAGCTCGCCGGGCACGTTGCCGAGCACTTGCACCATGCGGTCGACGTCGACCTTGCGCACCCATTTGGACAGCAGGTTGTCGTCGGTGTGAAAGTCGACCGGCGTGACCATGGTCACCAGGTTTCGAACCCGCCCGGGATGCAATGCCGCGTGGCAGAGGGACATCGTGCCGCCCTGGCACACGCCGAGCAGGTTGACGGAAGCGACGGCATGCGCGAGGCGCACATGATCGATGCAGCCGCCGAGATAGCGATTGACGTAGTCGTCGAGCGCGAGATGTCGATCGCCGCCGTCCGGATAGCCCCAGTCGACCAGGTAAACGTCGAGCCCGCGCGCGAGCAGTCCGCGGATCAGCGAACGGTCCGGCTGGAGATCCATCATGTACGGGCGGTTGACCAGCGCGTAACAGATGACGAGCGGCGCAAGGCCCGCATCGGGCGCGCGGCGCTCGTAGCGCCAGAGCACCGTCTTGTCCAGCCGGAGTACTTCGACCCGGGGCGAGCACCCGTCCGCGCGCACGTCGATCTCGGCGAATTGGCGCGCGGCCGCAGCCAGGCGCTGGCAGAACTCCACCATCTCCGTCGCGGCGCGGATCGGATCGATCGCGAGGCGCGTCATCGCGTGGGCGGCGCCGGAGCGGCGCCCGCCTCCTGCATGCGGAGTTGCTCGAAACGGAGCTCGACGAGCGAGGCGAGGAGCTCGGCCTGTGCGTCGGCGAACTCGTCGCCGTGGGCGTGAGCCGCGTAAGCCGCTTCTCCGCATTCGATCCACAGCTCGTGCAGCTGCCGCAGGCTCGTGACCGGAGACGCCGCCGGATCATTCGTTGCGAGCGACGCGGACAGGCGTTCGAATGCGTCGATCGCGATCGCCGCCACGTGCCGGCCGAAATGCTGGGAAGCCTGCTGACAGCGAACGAAGGCCGCGCTCGACGTGAGCGGGTTCGCCGCCCCCGCGCGCGGCCCGATGACCGGCATGAAAAGTCGCTGGTAGCGTTCGACGAGGCCTGCCCGCAACCCGCCGATATCCGGTTCCCCGCCCTGGAGTTGCCGCCAGCAATCGGCCGCGATGGCGGCATAGTCACTGCCGAATTCGAGCAGGCGGCGCATGGCTTCGGCAGGCGGCTCGGCGCCTGCCTGAGCGTTCTCAGGCGCGACACGCGGCCGCCACTCCGCCAATCGCGACAGGTCGCGCTGGACTGCCAGCCAGGCATTCATCCAGGGCATCGGGGAGGCTTCGGCGGGCATGGCGGGTCAGGGTATCGTGCAGCGGGTGCAGTGCAAAACACCGAGCTTCCTTACCAGGCTGACGAGCCAATCCCATTTCACCTCTAACATATTGTTTTATAGGCTTATATTACAAGCAAGGAACGGGGCGGTTTGATGGGGCATAAAATTTGTTGCACTGCAATAATCACCCGATTACACTACGCCATCGCTGATCGCCACCATTGTTTTCAAGGATGCCAGAACTGACCAACCCGACCTTCGATTTCAACTCAGTCATCGACGCCGGCAAGAAGGCTTTTGCCCCGGCCGCCAAGTTCAACGAGCTCTCGATGCAGGGCTTCGAGCGCATCGCGCGCC
>JBOHZO010000044.1:0-9287 GCA_050738555.1 Steroidobacteraceae bacterium
AAGGAGCTCGTCGAGAACGCGCTCGACGCCGGCGCCCTGCACCTGACGATCGACGTCGAGCACGGCGGCATTCGGCTCATTCGCGTGCGGGACGATGGGCACGGCATCGCGTCCGCGGAACTGCCGCTCGCGCTCGCCCGGCACGCCACGAGCAAGATTGCATCGCTCGCGGACCTTGAGCGCGTGGCGACGCTCGGTTTCCGCGGCGAGGCGCTGCCATCGATCGCCTCGGTGTCGACCCTGCGGCTCAGCTCGCGTGCACAGGGCGAGGCCGAGGCGGCGGAGATCGTTTCGGCCGAGGGGCGAACCGGCACGGCGGCGCCCTCGTCGCATCCGCCCGGCACGACCGTCGAGGTCCGCGACCTCTTCCACAAGGTGCCGGCGCGGCGCAAGTTCCTGCGCGCCGAAGCGACCGAATTCCAGCACGTGCTTCGCACCGTCACGCGCCTTGCGCTGTCTCGCTTCGACGTGGCATTTACGCTGACTCACAACCGCCGCGAGCAGCTCGCATTGCCGCGGACTGACGGCCGGCGCGAGCGGGAAGCGCGCATTGCCAGGCTCGTAGGCGCCGACTTCGTCGCCAACTCGCGTTACATCGCGCACGCGCAGGCGGGGTTCGCGCTCGAAGGATGGATCGGCCTGCCGTCGCAATCGCGCGCCCAGCCGGATCGCCAGTTTCTTTTCGTCAACGGCCGCATGGTCCGCGACCGCTTGCTCGCGAGCGCCGCGCGCCTCGGCTATCGCGATGTCAGCCATGGCGGCCGTCATCCGTGCTGGCTGCTCTACCTTTCACTGGATCCGATGCAGGTCGACGTGAATGCGCATCCGCAGAAGCTGGAAGTCCGGTTCCGGGATTCGCGCGGCGCGCACGATTTCCTGTTCCGCACCATCGAAAGGGCGCTCGCCGAAGCCGGCCATGGGGCGGAGGGCGGCGCGCTCGGCGAACCGCATGCCGTCTATGCGAACGATTCCGGCGTATCCGGGGCCGCGGCGCCGCCCGCCGTGAGTTCCGATGCGCCGCTCGGCCACGCGGTCGCGCAGCTCCACGGCATCTACATCGTCGCGGAGTCCCGGGAGGGCATGGTGCTGGTCGACATGCACGCCGCGCACGAGAGAATTCTCTACGAGCGTCTCAAGTCGGGCATGAACTCAGGCGCGGGAGCGCGGCAGGCGCTGCTCGTGCCCGCGCTCCTCGAGACGACGGAGGCCGATGCAGAGCTCGCGGAAGCGCATGCCGAAGAGCTTCGCGCCGCGGGCCTCGTTGTCGAGCGCGTCGGCCCCGCGACGCTCGCGATTCGCGAAGTGCCGGTCGTCCTCGCGGGCGAAGACGTCGCCCTCGTGCTCGGCGACGCGCTGGCCGAGCTCGGCCAGGGCGGGACGGCGCATCGCATCGCGGAATGCCAGAATGAATTGCTCGCGAACATCGCTTGCCGCAGCGCGGTGCGGGCGCACCGGCAGCTCACGGTCCCGGAAATGAACGCCCTGCTGCGCGACATGGAGCAGACCGAGCGTTCCGGCCAGTGCAGTCACGGCCGGCCGACCTGGACTCGCATGACACTGGCCGAGCTCGACCGGATATTCCTGCGCGGTCGCTGATGTCGCGAGGCCCGGCGATCCTCCTGATGGGCCCGACCGGTGCGGGCAAGACCGATCTGGCGGCGGCGCTGGTCGCGCGCCTTCCGCTCGAAATCGTGAGCGTCGACGCCGCGATGGTCTATCGCGGGATGGATATCGGCACCGCCAAGCCCGCGCGTGAGTTACTCGCGCGGGCGCCGCACCACCTGATCGATCTCATGGATCCCGCCGAGCGGTACTCGGCGGCGCGCTTTCTGGTGGATGCAAGGCGGGCAATGGCGGAAATCGCCGCGCGCGGCCGCACGCCGCTCCTTGTCGGGGGCACGATGCTCTATTTCCGTGCGCTTCAGTCCGGTCTGGCGCCCTTGCCGGCGGCGGATGCGCGCATACGGTTGAGACTCGACGTGCGCGCCGCGGCCGAAGGCTGGCCGGCACTGCATGCGGAACTCGCGCAGCTCGACCCGGACGCCGCGGCGCGGATCCGTCCGGGCGATCGCCAGCGCATCCAGCGCGCGCTCGAGGTCATCGAGCTGACCGGGACCCCGATCTCCGCGCAGCAGCGCGAAGACCTTCGCGGCGCGGCGTCAGGCTGGGACCTGCGTCTCGTGCTGGCGCCTGCGGATCGCGCCGCGCTCTACGACCGGCTCGCATGGCGCTTCGAGGAAATGATGCGAACGGGACTGCTCGAGGAGGTGCACGGGCTGCATGCGCGCGGCGATCTGCACGCCGGGTTGCCGTCGATGAGGCTGATCGGCTACCGCCAGCTCTGGGAACACCTCGAAGGCCGGGCGACATTGGAATCCGCGGTCGAAAGAGCGGTCATAGCGACACGTCAGCTCGCCCGCCGGCAAATGACCTGGTTGCGCGCCGAACCGGACACCGAATGGTTCGACCCGCTCGATCCGGCGACCACGGAGCGGGTCGCCGCGCGAATCGGCGCCTGGCTCGCGGAGCAGTGAATCCCGGCGCGGAGGTGATAGACTTCCGGGCTTGCGGGCAACGCCACTTGCGTTTTACATATGCCCGGACCGACACCGTTGTTCGAGCCGCCGGAATCCCCTAGAGCGGCATGAAAGTACTAGAAAAAACAAGGAGTTACCATGGCCAGAGGTCAATCATTGCAGGATCCCTTCCTGAACGCGCTGCGCAAGGAACGCGTGCCCGTTTCCATTTATCTGGTCAATGGGATCAAGCTCCAGGGCCAAGTGGATTCATTCGACCAGTTCGTCGTGCTGCTGAAGAACTCGGTGAGCCAGATGGTCTACAAGCACGCCATTTCGACGGTCGTGCCCGCGCGAAACGTTCGGCTGCCGTCGGCTGAGGGTGCCGAGGAAGAAACCCCGGTGTCGGAGACCGCTTGACCGGAGCGCCGGCAGGACCCCTTGTTCGAACGCCCTGACCGCGGCGAACGCGCGATTCTCGTCCGCATCGGCCTCGGCGCCGCCCCCGATCCCGACGAGCTTGCGGAATTCGACGCGCTCGCGCGCTCGGCCGGTGCCGTGCCCGTCGCGACAGTGACCGGATCTCGCAAGGTTCCGGATCCGCGTTTCTTCGTCGGCAGCGGCAAGGCCGCGGAGCTCAAGTGCCGCGCGCAGGCCGAGGCTGCGGACCTCGTGCTCGTGGACCACGAGCTGTCGCCGAGCCAGGAGCGCAATCTCGAGCGCTTGATCGGGCGGCGCGTGCTCGACCGCGCGGGACTGATACTCGACATCTTCGCCCGGCGTGCCCGCAGCGCGGAAGGGAAACTGGAAGTCGAACTGGCGCAGCTCCGCCACCTGGCGACCCGCCTCGTGCGCGGCTGGACTCACCTCGAGCGCCAGAAAGGCGGCATCGGCCTCCGGGGTCCCGGCGAAACCCAGCTCGAAACCGACCGCCGGCTGATCGACAAACGGATCCGGACGCTCGCCGGCAAGCTCGAGAAGCTCGCGCAGCGCCGCGACACGGGCCGCCAGGTGCGAAAGCGCGTGCCGGTGCCGTCGGTCGCGCTGATCGGCTATACGAATGCAGGCAAATCCACGCTGTTTCGCGCGTTGACCGGCGCCGATGCCTATGTGGCCGACCAGTTGTTCGCGACGCTCGATCCGACCGTGCGACGCCTGCGCCTGCCGCACACGCCGGACATCGTGATCGCCGACACGGTCGGATTCGTGCGCGACCTTCCGCACGAACTCGTCGCGGCGTTCCGCTCGACCCTGATGGAGGCGCGCGACGCCGATCTCCTGCTGCACGTCGTCGACGCCGCCGATCGTGACCGGGGCCGGCACATCGCGCAGGTCGACGAACTCGTCGCCAGCATCGGCGCGGCGTCGATTCCGCAACTGCGGATCTACAACAAGATCGACCGCCTGGGCCGGCCACCGGAGATGGCGCGGGACGCAGCCGGGCAACCGTCCGCAATCCGGCTCTCCGCCGCGACGGGCAGCGGCTTAGGGCACTTGCGCGACGCACTGCAGGAGATTTTCGGCCAGGCCGCGATGCGGCTCAGCATCGTCCTGCCGCCATCGCAGGGCAGGCTGCGCGCGCGGCTTTACGAGCTCCGGCTCGTGCGCGAGGAATCGAGCGCGCCGAGCGGCGACACGCGCCTCGTGCTCGAATCGTCGCATCAGCAGCTCGAATCCCTGTGCCGCGAAGCCGGCGTCGATTTCGCGGCCGCCGTTTCGCCTTGTTTGCCAACCGCGGGCTTCGTAGAATTCCCTCGCGACACCGCGAGTTCCGCGGCATGAATCCCAGAGCAACCCGCGAGCACTGAATGGCCTGGAACGATCCTGGCAAGAACGAGAATCCCTGGCAGCGCCGGCCCGACAAGGGCCCGCCCGACCTCGATGAAGTGCTGCGCCGATTGCAGAAGAAGTTGCGCTCGCTCTTCGGCGGCGGTTCCGTGCCGGCGGGAGTCGGCGGCGCCGGCGGCGGCCGCGCGATCGGGCTGGGTTACATTGCGCTCGGCTTGATTGTGCTTTGGGCGCTGCTCGGCAGCTTCTACCTGAACGAGGCAGCCGAGCGCTCGGTCATCACGCGCTTCGGCAAGTACGTGAAGACGACGTCGGGCGGATTGAACGCGCGCCTGCCCTGGCCGATCGATCGCCGCACAGTCATCAACGTGACCGAATTCCGGAGTTTCACCGACCGGACCCGGATGCTGACGCAGGACGAAGCGCTCGTGGACATCAATCTCGCGGTGCAGTACCGGCGCGCCGACCCGGTCAAGTTCGCATTCAACGTGCGCGAGCCGGAGGAGACCCTCGGCGAGGTCGGCGAGAGTGCGATCCGCGAGGTGATCGGGCAGAGCAAGCTCGACTTCGTGCTGGAGACCGGCCGCCAGGAAATTGCCGCAAAGACCAAGGAACTCGTCCAGCGCACGATCGCGGCCTACAACACCGGCATCGAGGTCATCAGCGTCAATCTGCAGGACGTCAGCGTCCCGGAGCAGGTCGCACCCGCGCAGAAGGACGCGATCAAGGCAAGGGAGGACAAGGAGCGGTCCACGCTCTCCGCGCAGACTTACGCCAATGACATCGTGCCGAAGGCCCGCGGCGCCCAGGTCAGCGTCGTCGAAGGCGCCCGCGCCTACCGCAGCCGGGTCATCGCCGACGCCGAGGGTGAAACCTCGCGCTTCCTCCAGCTCGCGGGCGAATACGAGCGTGCGCCGGCCGTCACGCGCCAGCGGCTCTACCTCCAGACGATCGAGCTAGTGCTGGCCTCGACGGCCAAGATCCTGGTCGACGTCGAAGGCTCGGGCAACATCATCTATCTGCCGCTCGACAAAATGCTCGAGCAGCGCGGCCAGCGCGCGGCCGTCGAAACGCCGCCGACAATCCGCCTGGAGGACGGCAGCGAAGTGGACGCGGCAGATCCTCGCGCCCGGAAGGAGCGCTGATGAACCGTCTCTACCTCCAGTTCGCAATCGGCGGGCTCGTCCTGCTCTGGATCGCGAGTGCCGCGATGTTCCAGGTCAAGGAAACGGAGCTCGCCATCAAGTTCCGCCTGCGCGAAATCGTCGCGAGCGAATTCGAGCCGGGGCTGCATTTCATGATCCCCTGGATCCACGCCGTCCAGAAGTTCGACCGGCGCGTGCTGACGCGGAACTACCCCGCAGAGCAGTTCCTGACGAGCGAGGGCAAGATTCTCAACGTCGACTTCTTCGTGAAGTGGCGCGTCTCGGACGTCACGCGTTACTACCTCGCTACTGACGGTGACGAGGAGCAGGCGGCCGGACGGCTCGCCGAGATCGTCAAGGACGGGCTCAAGGGTGTCATCGCCAAGCGGACGATCCAGCAGGTCGTCGCAGCAGAGCGCGCCGAGTTCATCGGCGACATTCTCGCGGTCGCAGGCCGGTCGGTCGGCGAGCTTGGCCTGACGCTGGTGGACGTGCGGGTCAAGCGCATCGACCTGCCGGAAGAGGTGTCGGAATCGGTGTACAACCGCATGCGCCAGAATTTCGCGCGCCAGGCCTCGCAGCTTCGCGCCGAGGGCGACGAGCAGGCGCAGCGCATCCGCGCCGAGGCGGAACGCGAGCGGACCGAGTTGCTCGCGGTCGGCAATCGCGATGCGGAAGTGATCCGGGGCGAAGGCGATGCGAAGGCGGCAGCCACCTACGCACGCGCCTACCAGCGCTATCCGGAATTCTATTCTTTCCACCGCAGCCTCCAGGCCTACCGCAATTCGATCGGCCAGCCTAACGACGTGCTCGTGATCGCCCCAGAAGGCGAATTTTTCAAGTACCTGAAGCAGTCGCATCGCTGAGCCGCCGATGAACATCGCATGGCCCGATCTCGCGGCCGCGCTCGGACTGTTGCTGGTGATCGAAGGCATCCTGCCGTTCCTGAGCCCGGGCGCGATCAAGCGCGCGCTCGCAAAATTCGCCGCGATGGATGACACGACGCTCCGCGTGGCGGGCGCCGCGAGCATGCTCGCCGGCCTCGTGCTGATCTGGCTGGTCCGTTCCTGAAGCGCGCCGTGGGACGCTTCGTCGTCGTGGTCGGCGCCCAATGGGGCGATGAAGGCAAGGGCAAGGTCGTCGACCTCCTGACCGAGCGCGTCAGCGCAGTGGCGCGCTTTCAGGGTGGACACAACGCCGGGCACACGCTCGTCATCGGCGGCGTGAAAACCGTGCTCTCGCTGATCCCGTCGGGCGTGCTCCGCGACGGCGTCCGCTGCTACATCGGCAATGGAGTCGTGGTTTCGCTCGAGGCGCTGCTTTCGGAGGCCGGAATGCTTTCCGGGCGCGGAGTGCCGGTGTTCGAGCGCCTCGTCGTCAGCCCGCAATGCCCGCTGGTCCTGCCCTCGCACGCGCTGATCGACCGCGCGCGCGAGCGCGCATCCGGCTCCCGCAAGATCGGCACGACCGGCCGCGGGGTGGGCCCCGCCTACGAGGACAAGGTCGCCCGCCGCGCGGTGCGCGTCGGCGACCTGCAGCAGCCTCGGCAGTTCGAACCGCGCCTGCGCGAACTCCTCGAGTACCACAACTTCCTGCTCGAGCGGCGGCTCGGCGAAGCGCCGGTCGACTACGCCCGGACACGGGACGAATGCCTCGCCCAGGGCGAGCGCATCCGGCCGCTCGTGGGCGACGTCGCGCTGAAGCTGCACGAGCTCCGCGCCGCGGGGGGCAGCGTGCTGTTCGAGGGCGCGCAGGGCGCCATGCTCGACGTCGACCACGGCACCTATCCGTTCGTCACGTCATCGAACACCGTGGCTGGGTACGCCTCCGTCGGCACGGGGCTCGGACCGCGAGACATCGACGACGTGCTCGGAATCGTGAAGGCCTATGCGACGCGTGTCGGCGCGGGGCCGTTTCCGACGGAGCTCGACGACGAGACCGGCCGGCACCTGTCGCGCATTGGCCAGGAGTTCGGCGCCGTGACCGGGCGCCCGCGCCGGACGGGCTGGTTCGACGCCGTCGCATTGCGGCGCTCGATCATCAGCAACGGCATCACGGCGCTCTGCGTCACGAAGCTCGACGTGCTGGACGGGCTCGAGCAGGTGAGGATCTGCGTCGCGTACGACGGCGACGGCGGGCCGCGCTACGAATCGATGCCCGGCTGGAAGGAGCGGACCGCAGGCCGGAAGTCGCTCGCGCAATTGCCTGCGGCGGCGCGCGCCTATCTCGGGCGGCTCGAGTCCGTCTGCGGCGTGCCGATCACGATCGTCTCGACGGGTGCCGAGCGGGACGAGACGATCGTGTCGCGACATCCGTTCGATTGACGCTCGCTTCGAGTTTCTCGATCCGTCGCTGCAACGCGTTCATTTCCCCGGCGGACGGCATGCCGAGCTGATGCAGTGCGCGCTGCACACGTGTTTGGAAGATTTTCTCGAGGTTGTCCCAGGTCTCGCCGGCCTGTTCCTTGACCGTGTCCACGCGCTGATTGACGGTTCTCTGCGCGCCCTGGAACGCCTGCATCACGATTTTCTGCGCGGCGTCGAGTGCGCCGCCCTGCAGCTTCGAGCCTTCCCGCATCAACTCGTCGAAGATCTTCGGGGCGCCCCCCTGCGCGCGCGACAGGGCGCCGAGTCCCGCGAGCCAGATCTGGTGCGCGGAATAGAGGAGGTCCTGCTCTTGCTTCGGTGCGCCCGCGCCACCGAGCTTGCCCTTTTTCTTCGCCGCCATGATCCTCTCCTTGCCTCGGTCCGCGCGCCGCGGGTCGATGCGGCAGAATACCGCGTTCTCGATGGGAGTTCATGATGGCCGGCGCGAAGACGCTCCGTTTTCCCTACGACCAGAAACCCTACAGCTACGACGGCGAGGCATTGCGCCGGTCGTGGACCCGGTTGCACAAGGGCGATTGCGAGCCGTATCCGGACGCCGCGGCCGTGCAGCAAGCCTGGCGAGCATTCCACCGCGGCGATTTCGCGGATGCGATCGCACGGGGCGCGAAAGGGAGCGCGTTGGGGTCGCTGGCCGCCAGCAAGGCCGCGGCGGTCGCTGCAACCTATCTTGAGGAAGACGACCGGCGCGCGCTCAAGTTGCTCGAAGACGCGGCGAAGCGTGCGGAGGAAGCGACGCGGAAGCTCCCGGATCACGCGAATTCCTGGTACCTGCTGGCCTTCGCGCTCGGCCGCTATGCGCAACGCATTTCCATCGTCAAGGCGCTGGCTGAAGGCATCGGCGGCAAGGTGCGCGACGCGCTCGACCGCGCGCTGGAGCTCGAGCCGCAGCATGCCGACGCCCACATCGCGCTCGGCCTGTACCACGCGGAGATCATCGACAAGGTCGGCGCGCTCGCGGGACGCCTGACTTACGGCGCGGACGCCGGGAAGTCGGTCAAGCACTTCGAGCAGGCGCTGAAGTTCAATCCGGGCTCCGCGATCGCGCACATGGAATACGCGAACGGACTGCTGATGCTGCACGGCGCTGCGAGCAGGCAGCAGGCGGTCGAGCTCTATCGCAAGGCCGCGGCCTGCAGGCCCGCGGACGCGATGGAGCACCTCGACGTCGAGCAGGCGAAGGCCGAGCTCGAATGAATCGATTCAGCGGCCTTGCTCGAGGTAGGGCCCGAGCAGGACCGACAGCACGACTTTCTCGAACTCCTCGCGGAAGCGGGCGGTGACCGCGGCAGGATCCGGCACGCGCTTCTGGTCCGCGATGAGGCCAAACTGCACCTGGCCGGCGTAGGAAAGGATGCTGATGCCGAGGCCGATGTCGCCCGATTGCGGGACCCAGAAGATCAGCCGCGAGATCCGCCCGCCCGCCAGAAAGAGCGGATCTTGCGGGCCGGGGA
>JBOHZO010000045.1:0-21755 GCA_050738555.1 Steroidobacteraceae bacterium
ACTAAAGGTGAACGTCCCCTTTAGACGTGAACGTCCCCTTTAGACGAGCGTCCCTTTTAGACCGACCGGCACCATACAATCGCCGCGTGTCGAAACGCGGCCATTTGTACGTCATCGCGGCGCCGTCCGGCGCCGGCAAGACAAGTCTCCTGCAGGCGCTCATGCGCCGCCGCCCCGATGTCTCCTTCTCGGTGTCCTGCACGACGCGCAAGCCACGCGCGCACGAGCAGGACGGGCGCGATTACTACTTCATCGACCGCGCGGAGTTCGAGCGGCTCGTCGCCGCGGGCGAATTCATCGAGCATGCGAATGTCTTCGGCAATCTCTACGGCACCCGGCGGAGTGTCGTCGAAGCGGCGCTCGCCGAAGGCCGCGACCTGATCCTCGAGATCGACTGGCAGGGCGCGAGGCAAGTGCGTGAGCGGCTGCCGGAGGCGGTACAGATCTTCATCCTGCCGCCGTCACGGTCCGAACTCGAGGCACGGCTGCGAATGCGCGCTACAGACAGTGTTGAAGCAATCGCGCGTCGGTTGGAGGAGTCGGTCCTCGAAATGTCCCACTGGCGGGATTTCGACTACGTCGTGGTCAATCGCGACTTCGGCCAGGCGCTGGCCGACCTGGAAGCGATTTTCGGCGGCCGCGGCGAGGCCAGCCGCAGGGACCGGCCCGGCCTCGAGGCAGAGTTGCAAAAGCTCCTCGGCATCTGAGTCACAATACCGGTACGGAGGAGCAGGACCCATGGCAGGCAAGGACACGACCCCGGCGACGGATCGCCGCTGGCACGCAGTTTCGGTGAAGCCGGGCCCGAGCGCCTGCAATGCGGCGGTGTCCGGCAAGAATCGCCGCTGGCTGTCGCGCGAGGCGCCGCTCTTGCCCCTGCCAGGCTGCACCCGTCCCGACGCCTGCCGCTGCACCTATAACCACCACGACGACCGCCGCGCCGGCAGCCGCCGCGCCGAAGATTTCGACGCGTTCAGCCAGGGGCCGCGCGTCGCCAACGAACGCCGCGGGCGCAAGTCGCGCCGTGCCGAGGGCGACAGCTAAAAGCCGCAGGTTCTGAAGGGGACGGGCATCTTCAGTCGCTGAAGGTGACCGTCCCCTTCAGAAAGACCCCGCAATCCGGTATGATTTCGGGTCCAATTCCCTGAAATTCACGGTCTTTTCCATGGCCCGCATCACCGTCGAAGACTGCCTGCATACGGTCGACAACCTGTTCGACCTGGTCCTGCTCGCCGCCAAGCGATCGCGCCGCCTCGTCAACGGCGCGGAGGCGCGCGTGGACTGGGAGAACGACAAGCCCACGGTGGTGGCGCTGCGCGAGATCGCGGAAGGCAAGATCACGATCGATCTCCTGAGCGAGCCGGATCCGGAGCCGGATCAGGAAATGATTCCGGAGAACCCGCTCGATCTCGGCGTCGACTTCCGCGCGCCGCAACTCGGCCTGGGGGACTGACCACGAGATTGGCGATCCGATGACATACGCGTCTTCCATCCTCGGACTGTTGCCGGGCGGAAGACGCGCTCCCGGAATCGGCCAGCTCACTTCCAAGATCGAGGGTTACCTGCCGGCCGACCAGGTCGAGCGGGTGCGCGAGGCATTCGACTACGCGGAAACCGCGCACAAGGGCCAGAAGCGCCATTCCGGCGAGGCCTACATCACGCACCCCATCGCGGTTGCCGACATCCTGGCCGACTTGCACCTCGACGGCGCCACATTGACCGCCGCGATCCTGCACGACGTCGTCGAAGACACGCCTTCGTCCATGGCAGAAGTCGAACAGAAGTTCGGCAAAGAAGTCGCTGAAATCGTCGACGGCGTGACCAAACTGGACCAGGTCCAGTTCAAGAGCCGCAAGGAAGCGCAGGCCGAGAGCTTCCGCAAGATGATCCTGGCGATGGTGCGGGATATCCGCGTCATCATGGTGAAGCTCGCCGATCGCACGCACAACATGCGCACGCTCTCCGCGATGCCCCCCGAAAAGCGCCGCTCGGTGGCGCGCGAGACGCTCGACATCTACGCGCCGATCGCGAACCGGCTCGGCATTCACTCGGTCAAGCTCGAGCTCGAGGAGCTCGGCTTCCGCACACTCTATCCGCAGCGCTATCGCGTGATCGAGCGCGAACTCAAGCGCGCCCGCGGCAACCAGCGCGAATTCCTGCCGAAGATCGTCAAGGCGGTCCGCAAGGCGCTCACCGCGTCGGGCGTGAATGGCCGCGTCGAAGCGCGCGAGAAGCATCTCTACAGCGTGTACGTGAAGATGCGCCGCAAGCATCTTTCGCTGTCCCAGGTCGTCGACATGTTCGGGCTCCGGATCATCGTCGGCAGCGTGGACGAGTGCTATCGCACCCTCGGGCTCGTGCACGGCCTCTACCGGCCGACACCAGGTCGCTTCAAGGACTACATCGCGATCCCTCGCGTCAACGGCTACCAGTCGCTGCATACCTCGCTGTTCGGCCCAAACGGGATGCCGATCGAGGTGCAGATCCGCACCGAGGACATGCACCGCATGGCGGAATCCGGCATCGCCGCGCACTGGCAGTACAAGACCGGGGAGCAGGACGGCGAGACTCAGCAGCAGCGCGCGCGCGAATGGCTCCAGGGCGTGATGGACCTGCACGAGGGCTCGGCCGAGGAATTGATGGAGAGCGTCAAGGTCGACCTGTTCCCCGACAAGGTCTACGTGTTCACGCCGAAGGGCGACATCATGCGGCTGCCGCGCGGCGCGAGCTGCGTGGACTTCGCCTACGCCGTGCACACGGGCGTCGGCCAGCGCTGCGTCGCGGCCAAGGTCGACCGGCGCCTGGTGCCGCTTCGCACCGTGCTCCGGAACGGCCAGACCGTCGAGATCATCACGGCGAAAGGCGCGCAGCCGAACCCGGCCTGGGCGAGTTTCGTCACGACCGCGAAAGCGCGCTCCGCGATCCGCCAGTACCTGCGCACGCTCAAGCGCGGCGAGGCCGCGGAGCTCGGCGGGCGCATGCTGAACCAGGCGCTCGAGGAATTCGAGCTGTCGATGAAGAAGCTGCCGGAAGGCCGGCTCGACGAGGTCGCACAATCGCTGTCGCTCAAGGACGGCACGGAACTCCTCGAGAAGATCGGCCTCGGCGAGCGGCTCGCGCGTCTCATCGCGCGCCGGCTGCTGCCGGCCGACGACGAGCGCCCGGACGCAGGGCCGTCGCCGCCGCTTGCGATCGCGGGCACGGAAGGTCTCGTCGTCAGCTATGCGCGCTGTTGCTTCCCGATACCGTTCGACGCGATCGTCGCCTTCCTGTCGAGCGGCCGTGGCGTGGTGATCCATCGCGAGAACTGCTCGAACGTCACCGCCTTCGGCAAGCAGCCCGACAAATGGATTTCCGCCGTCTGGCAGAAGGATCAGCAACGCTCGTTCAGCGCGGGCCTCGTGGTCGAGGTGACGAATCGCATGGGCATCCTCGCCGAGGTCGCGACGCGCATCGCCGGCGAGCAGAGCAATATCAGCCACGTCAACGTCGACTCCTCGCAAGGCGACCAGTCGACGATCCTGTTCGAAGTCCAGGTCCGTGATCGCGGTCAGCTCGCGCGCATCATTCGCGCGATCCGCGGCATGCCGGACGTCATGAAGGTGGAGCGGAGCCTCGCATGAGCCGGAAGATCATCCACACCGATCGCGCGCCGAAGGCGATCGGCCCCTACTCGCAGGCGGTCGCCGCGGGCGGCGCGGTGTATCTTTCGGGCCAGGTCGGCCTCGATCCGAAGAGCGGGGAGCTCGTCGCCGGCGGTCTCGAGGCGGAGGCGCGGCGCGCCTTCGACAATCTCGGCGCAGTCGCGGAAGCGGCGGGGTCGAGTCTCGCCGCGGCCGTGCGGGTGACCATCTATCTGACCGATCTCGCCCAGTTCGCCGTCGCCAACCGCATCATGCAGGAGTATTTCCGCGAGCCTTACCCGGCACGCGTCACCATCGGCGCGGCGGCGCTTCCGCGCGGCGCCGCGATCGAGGTCGACTGCATCCTAGTGCCGTGACCATCGAGCGCCGCCCGGTCACCGGGCTGAAGGGCGTCGGCCCGGCGCTCGCGAGGCGCCTCGGGAAACTCGGCATCGAGAGCGTCGCCGATCTCCTGTTCTGGCTGCCGACGCGCTACGAGGATCGCACGCGCATCGTGCCGATCGGCACTCTCCGCCCCGGCGCGCGCGTCGCAGTCGAAGGCGTGATCGAGCTCGCCGAGGTCGTCTTTCGCGGGCGGCGCTCGCTGCTCGTGCGGCTTTCCGACGGCACCGGATTCCTGACGCTGCGGTTCTTCCATTTCAGCGGCGCGCAGCAGGCGCAACTCGTGCGCGGCACGCGCCTGCGCTGCTTCGGCGAGGTCCGCCGCGGCAAGCATGGTCCTGAAATCGTCCATCCCGAGTACAAGAAAGCGGACGCGCCCGACACGCAGGCGGTCCAGGATGTGCTGACCCCGATCTATCCTGCGACGGAAGGCATCCAGCAGGGCCGGCTCCGGAATCTGACGGCGCAGGCGCTCGCGGCGGTCGGCGACGGCGAGCTGCCGGACTGGCTGCCGACCGCAATCCAGCGCGAGCTGAAGCTTCCGGGCCTCCGCGATGCGCTCCAGTACGTGCATCGGCCGCCGCCCGACGCGAAGCTCGAACAACTCGAGCAGGGCCGCCATCCTGCACAACGGCGTCTCGCCTTCGAAGAACTGCTCGCACACCTGCTGTCGCTCCGCGAGCTTCGGCACGAGATCCGCCGCGATCCCGCGTGGCCGGTTGCGGTGCCCGGCAAGCTCGCGGAACGCCTGTTGGCGGCCACCGGTTTTTCGCTCACGGACGCGCAGCGACGGGTCATCGGCGAGATCCGCCGCGAGCTCGCGATCGCACACCCGATGCTCCGCCTGGTGCAGGGCGACGTCGGCTCCGGCAAGACGATCGTTGCCGCGCTCGCGGCGGCGGATGCCATCGAGGCCGGCTGCCAGGCGGCGCTGATGGCGCCGACCGAGCTTCTGGCCGAACAGCATTGGCAGAATTTCTCGCGCTGGCTCGCGCCGCTTTCGATCGAGCCGCTGCTCCTCACGGGCCGCCTGGCGCCGCGGACACGGCGCCTGGCGCTGGCTGCGATCGCCGGCGGCAAGCAGAGCATCGTGATCGGCACGCACGCGCTCTTCCAGGAGGAAGTCAGCTTCGCGAAGCTCGCGCTCGTGATCGTGGACGAGCAGCATCGCTTTGGCGTGCACCAACGCCTGCGGCTTCGGGAAAAAGGCAGGGCGGGTCGCTACCCGCATCAGCTCATCATGACGGCGACACCGATACCGCGAACCCTCGCGATGACGGCCTACGCCGATCTCGACGTCTCGGTCATCGACGAGCTGCCGCCGGGCCGCACGCCGGTCATGACGGTCGTGATGCCCGATTCGCGCCGCGACGAGATCGTGCGCCGCATCCGCAGCGCCTGCCTTGCGGGCCGGCAGGCCTACTGGGTCTGCCCGCTCATCGAGGAATCCGCGCTGCTGGAAGCGCAGGCGGCGGAAGACACGGCTGCCCTGCTCGCCGCGGCTTTGCCTGAGATCCCGGTGGGCATCGTGCACGGGCGCATGCCGGCGGCCGCGCGCGAGCGCACGATGGCGCGGTTCAAGGCGGGCGAGATCGGTCTGCTCGTCGCGACCACGGTGATCGAGGTCGGCGTCGACGTGCCAAATGCGAGCCTGATGGTGATCGAGAACGCCGAACGGATGGGACTCGCGCAGCTCCACCAGCTCCGCGGCCGCGTGGGCCGCGGCCGGGAGGCGAGCAGTTGCCTCCTGCTCTGGCACGGGCCGCTGTCCGCCCTCGCCAAGGAACGCCTCGCGGTGCTCCGGAACACCAATGACGGCTTTGCGGTCGCGCGCCGCGATCTCGAGCTGCGCGGTCCCGGTGAACTGCTCGGAACGCGGCAGACCGGCCTCATGCAGCTAAAGGTTGCCGACCTCATGCGCGACGCCGACCTGCTGCCGCGGGTGCAAGCGGCAGCCGACGTGATGATGCGTTCGCATGCGGATAACATTGCGCCGCTGAAGCGCCGCTGGATCGGCGCCTCGACCCGCTACGGAAAAGTGTGAACGGACAGCCCGCCGCCAGGACCGAAACCGGACCCATGCCCCGCTGGACTGAGCGCCTGGAAGAGCTCGTGCCGGCCGCGGAACCCGCTGCCGCCGCCTGGCTGCGGGAACCGGGCCTGCTGACCGAACGCCTGCGCGCCTGTTGCGACGGCATGCCGGGCCTCGAGGTCATCGCGGAAAGCGAAGCGCCGCTCGCGCGCGATGACGCCGCGGTGCTGCAGGCCCCGGGCAGTGCCGTCTTCGTGCGCGAGATCGAGCTCACCTGCGACGGGCGCCCGTGGGTATTTGCGCAGACCCTCGTCCCGCACGCGACGCTCGCGCGCCAGCGCTGGCTGGCCTCGCTCGGCCGCGCGGCACTGGGTGAACGCCTCGCCGCCATTCCCGCGCTCGAACGCGGCCCGCTCGAGTTCGCGCGCCTCGTTGCCGGTGATCGCCTCTACCACCGCGCGCTCAGGGAGCGCCACGATCCGCCGCCCGCGCTCTGGGCGCGGCGTTCCTGGTTCGCGCTCGAAGGTGACCGCCTGCTGGTGCAGGAAGTGTTCCTGCCCGAAGCGCATTCGTGAGCGCCGATTCTTCCTACAAACCGGAATGGCGCCCGCATGGTGTGCGCGATGCCCTCCGCGCGCTCGGCAGGACGCTCTGCGAGTACGCGCTCCTGATGCGATTGCACCGGCCAATCGGCATCTGGCTGCTATTGTGGCCGGCGTTGTGGGGACTCTGGTTCGCGGGCGAAGGGCGTCCCGATGCGCGAATGCTCATTCTCTTCGTCGCCGGCGTCGTGGTGACACGCTCCGCCGGCTGTGTCATCAACGACTACGCTGACCGGAACTTCGATCCCAAGGTCGCGCGGACGCGCAATCGCCCCCTCGCCGCGGGGCGCATTGCGCCGACGGAAGCGCTCTTCCTGTTCGTGGCGCTCGGATTCATCGCCGTCTGGCTCGCGCTGCAACTCGATCCCTACGCCCAGCTCTACGCGGTTGCGGGCGCCGTACTCGCCGTCACCTATCCCTGGCTCAAGCGCATCGTGCACGTTCCGCAGTTTTATCTCGGCGTCGCTTTTGGCTGGTCCATCCCGATGGCGTTCGCCGCCCTGACCGGCACCGTGCCGAAGATTGCCTGGCTGCTGCTGACAGCGGTCGTGCTCTGGGCAGCGGTGTACGACACGATGTACGCGATGGTAGACCGCGAGGACGACGAGCGCATCGGCGTGAAATCCACCGCGATCCTGTTCGGCGAAGCCGATCGCCTCATCATCGCGGTGATGCAGGCGATGACCCTGTTCGCGCTGTGGCTCGCCGGCAAGGAGGCGGATCTCGGCTCCTGGCACCGCGCGGGCCTCGCCGCCGCGGCGATCTTCTTCCTGTACCAGCTATGGCTGATTCGCCATCGCGAGCCCCGGGCCTGCTTTCGCGCCTTCAACAACAACCATTACGTCGGGATGGTCGTCTTCATCGGGCTCGCGCTCGATTATCTCTATCGCTGACCGGCGGCGCGCGCCGCCGCCCAGACCTCGATGTGCCGGCAGCCCGCCCGCCGCAACGCCTGCGCCAGCGCATCGGCCGTCGCGCCGGTCGTCAGCACGTCGTCCACGATCGCAACCGACGCCGGCACGCGCTTCGCGCGGATCTCGAAGGCGCCGCTCACGTTCACGCGGCGCACGATCGCAGGGAGCGCCGCCTGTTCATCCGTATTGCGGATCCGCTCCGCGAGCCGGTCTGCCACGGGCAGGTGCAGGATCTCCGCCGCGAAGCGCGCGATCTCGCCAGCCTGGTTGTAGCCGCGCCGTGCTTCGCGCGCCGCATGCAATGGAACCGGTACGATCGCGTCCACTGACGGCAGGTCGCGTTCCGCGATCCGGCGCGCGAGCAACGTGCCGAGAATCCTCGCGATCGCGATTTGTCGGCCGTATTTCAGCCGATGAATCAGTTCGACCAGCGGGAACTCGTAGCGATACGGCGCGAACGCCGAGTCGAATGCAGGGCGGCGCAGCAGACAGTGATCGCAAACCCGGTCTGCGGCCGGGACCGGCGACGCGCACACCAGGCAGCACGGATCGTTTCGCGGCAAGTCGTCCTCGCAGTCCCGGCAAAGGTCCAGTTTCGGCGGCTGGCCCGGGTCGAGACAGAGCAGGCAGGTGGCCGGAAAAAGCCGGTGCAACAAGGTCTTGGACGCGCCGTAAACCTGTTGGAACAGGCTCGGTTGACAGTCCGGCACGGCGTTCGAATACTGCGCCACGACGCGAGACTGCGCCGCCGGCAGGTCCGGCATGCGGCGGTTTTTCGTTCCGAATGGGGAGCAATTCGATGGGCGACAACGGCGGCGCGATCGGCGAGATCCGGAGCGACTGGACCCTCGAGGAAGTGCGCGCGCTGCACGCGCTGCCGTTCAGCGACCTGATTCATCTGGCGCAGACGGCGCATCGACGCCACTTCGATCCGAACCAGGTCCAGGTCTCGACCCTGCTGTCGATCAAGACCGGCGCCTGCCCCGAGGATTGCGCCTACTGCCCGCAGAGCATCCGCTACGACACCGGGCTCGAGCGCGAAGCGTTGATGGAGCCCGCCGCGGTCATCGCGCGCGCGCGGGCGGCACGCGAAAGCGGCGCCACGCGCTTCTGCATGGGCGCGGCGTGGCGAACCCCCAAGGACCGCGACCTCGACAAGGTCGTCGAGATGATACGAGGGGTGAGCGATTTGGGACTGGAGACCTGCGCGACGCTCGGCATGCTGACACCCGCGCAGGCACGGCGGCTTCGCGGGGCCGGCCTCGATTACTACAACCACAATCTCGACACTTCCGAGGCGTTCTACGGCGAGGTCATCACGACACGGACCTACCAGGACCGTCTCGACACGCTCGCCGCCGTGCGCGATGCCGGCATTCACGTCTGCTGCGGCGGCATCCTCGGCATGGGCGAGCAAGCGGAGGACCGTATCGCGTTCCTGCACACCCTCGCGACGCTCGACGCGCATCCCGAGAGCGTGCCGATCAACAACCTGGTGCAGGTCGAAGGCACGCCGCTCGCCGGTTTACCCGTGCTGGATTCAATCGAGTTCGTCCGCATCGTCGCGCTCGCCCGCATCCTGATGCCGCGCTCGCACGTGCGCCTGTCCGCCGGCCGCGCGCAGATGAGCGACGAGATGCAGGCGCTCTGCTTCCTCGCCGGCGCGAACTCGATCTTCTACGGCGAGAAGCTCCTGACGACCGGCAACCCCGACACGGCGAGCGATCACGCGCTGTTCGGGCGGCTCGGCATCCGGCCGGAGCCCGCGCCCGCGGGTGCTTGACCCGTGTCGGCCGCATCGATCTCGTTCGGGCCGGTGCTGGCGGACCTCGACGCCAGCGGCCTCCGCCGGCGCCGGCGCACCGTGCGCCGCCTCTCGCACGAAACGGCAGCGATCGAGCTGGATGGCCATGCCTGCATCGATTTCTGCAGCAATGACTATCTCGGGCTGTCCGCGCATCCGCGGGTCACCGCGGCCTTCATCGAAGCGGCGCGCATCCACGGCGTCGGCGCCCGCGCCTCGCACCTGATAACCGGTCATCAGGCCGAACATCATGCGCTCGAGGAGGAGCTTGCGGCGTTCACGGGGCGCGAGCGCGCGATCCTCTTCTCCACGGGCTACATGGCGAATCTCGGGCTCGCGACGGCGCTCGTGAGGAAAGGCGGCGCGGTGTTCGGCGACCGGCTGAATCACGCCTCCCTGATCGATGCGGGGCGGATTTCCCGCGCGGAGCTGCATCACTATCCGCATGGAGACGTCGCGACGCTCGAGCGGAAGCTCGCCGCGCGCGGCCCCGGCCCCGCGCTCGTGCTGACGGATGGCGTCTTCAGCATGGATGGCGATCTCGCGCCGCTACCCGCGCTTGCCGCCGCCTGCGCGCGACAGGGGGCTTTCTTCGGCGTGGATGACGCGCACGGCCTCGGCGTGATCGGCGCGACCGGCCGCGGCTCGCTCGAGCATTTCAGGCTGTCGCCGAAGCAGGTGCCGGCGCTCGTCGGCACGCTCGGCAAGGCGTTCGGCAGCTTCGGCGCCTTCGTCGCGGGTGATGCAGACCTGATCGAAACGCTCGTGCAGCGCGCGCGTACCTACATTTACACGACCGCGCTGCCCGCTGCGGTTGCCGCGGCGACGCGCGCGGCACTTGCCGTATCCATCGAGGAATCCTGGCGCCGCGAGCGCGTGCTCGCCCTCACCCGACGCTTTCGCGAGCTCGCGGTCGCCGCCGGCCTGCCCCTTGCCGACTCCACGACGCCGATCCAGCCGGTGCTTCTCGGAGGAGCGGACATCGCCGTCGAAGCGAGCAGGAAACTGCTCGACCGCGGGTTCTTCGTTGCGGCCATCCGCCCGCCGACCGTTCCCGCCGGAACTTCCCGTCTTCGCGTTGCCCTCTCCGCCGCGCATCGCGACAGCGATGTCGAGGCGCTGGCGGCGGCGCTCGCCGAGATCGCGCCGCCCGGGCCCGCCGCGCCAGAATGAGTGGAGCGCAGCGACCGCCCGATGCGGCCCCGCTTCTCGATCGGGACGCGATCCGCAGAAACGCCGATCGCGCGAGTGCGACCTACGACGAGTCCGCCGTGCTCCAGGAACGCGTGCGGCAGCAGATGATCGGGCGGCTCGACTGGATCGCCTTCACGCCGGAAGCAATCCTCGACCTTGGTTGCGGCACCGGTCGCGGAGCGGCTGCCCTCGCGACGCGCTGGCCGCGCGCCCGCGTGCTCGCGCTCGACATCGCGCCTGCGATGCTGCGGGAAGCGGGCCGTCAGGACGAGGCGTCGCGCTTCGAACGGGTTTGCGCGGACGCAGAGGCGCTGCCGCTGGCGGACGGAAGCGTCGATCTCCTCTTCTGCAACCTCATGCTGCCCTGGTGCGAGGATCTCGATGCAGTCTTCGCGGAGTTCGCGCGCGTGTTGCGGCCGCGGGGCCTGCTGACCTTCGCGACTTTCGGGCCCGACACCCTGTCGGAGCTGCGCGCAGCCTGGCGCGCCGCCGACGGCGGCACGCACGTTCATCCATTCACCGACATGCATGACATCGGCGACGGCCTGATCCGCTCCGGCCTCACAGAACCGGTGCTCGACGTCAGCCGCTTCACGCTGACCTATCCGGATCTCTTCGCCCTGATGCGGGACCTCAAGGCGATCGGCGCGCAGAACGCTGCGACCGATCGCCCGCGCGGCCTGACCGGGCGCAATCGCCTGCGTGCGGTGGAAGACGCCTACGAGAAGTTCCGGACGCAGGGCGTGTTGCCGGCGAGCTACGAGGTCGTGTTCGGCCAGGCCTGGGGAGCGGTGGAGCGGCGCCGGCGCGAAGGTGAATTCGCCTTTTCCCTGTCAGCGCTCGGGCACCGCACGAAGGCGCCGCAGTGACACGATCGTTCTTCGTGACCGGAACGGACACCGGCATCGGCAAAACACTTGTAACCGTGGCGCTCCTCCGCAGGCTTCGCGCGGCGGGCATTGCGGTCGCCGGCATGAAGCCGATCGCGGCCGGGACGATCGCGGGACCCGCAGGCCCCGCCAATGAGGATGCGCTCCTGCTGCAGTCCGAGTCGAGCGTCCACCATCCGTATGCGATCGTGAATCCCTGGCTGTTCGCGCCCGCGATCGCGCCGCACCTTGCAGCTGCGGAGGCCGGCTGTGTCATTGATACGGAGCGAATCATCGCCGCGCACGCCCGGCTGCGCGACGGCGCCGAGGTCGTGCTCGCCGAAGGAGCGGGAGGTTTCCTGGTGCCGCTCGACGCGACGCGAAGCTGCGCGGAATTGCCGGCTCTGCTCGGCATGGAGGTGCTCCTGGTCGTCGGGCTGCGGCTCGGCTGCCTCAACCATGCACTGCTGACGGCCGAAGCGATCGACGCGCGGGGCCTGCCATTCGCCGGCTGGATCGGCAATTGCATCGATCCGGAGTTCCCGCGCCGCGAGGCGAACGTGGCGACACTCGAGACAAGGCTCGACGCGCCTTGCCTCGGCACGGTTCCATGGATGCTAAATCCGGACATCGGCGAAGCCGCGGCGGCCCTGCCCGATGCGGCGCGCATTCTCCGCATCTCGCTGGAATAAAAGGAGAAAATCTGGTTGCGGCATGGGTAGCCCTCCCTTACGATGCGCGGGCCGTGAGCCCGCGTTCCGCGGGTCGGTCTCGGGAGCTTCCTTGTCCATTGCCACGCGGAATTCGAAGCGGCCATTCGTTGCCGGAATCCCCGCGGCCCTCGCCGCCCTGCCCGCGCGCGCGGACTGGAGCCTTCTCAACATGCCGGAGGGCGTCAGCGTGCTGTCGCGCGAGATCTACGGCATGCACATGATCATGCTCTGGATCTGTCTCGTGATCGCGGCCTTCACCTTCGGCGCGATGATCGTCGCGATGGTCCGGTTCCGGAAGTCGCGCGGCGCGGTTGCCGACCAGAAACTCCTGCACAACGCGAGACTGGAAGCCGCCTGGACGATCGTGCCCGTGCTGATCCTGATCGGGATGGCGATTCCCTCGGTCGAGAAACTGATCCTGATCGAGGATACCTCGGGCTCGGGCCTCACGATCAAGGTCACCGGCCACCAGTGGTACTGGCAATACGAATATCTCGGCACGGGCGTGTCGTTCTACAGCCGTCTCGCGCGCGAAAGCGACGTCGCCCGCCAGAAGGGATCGGGCATCGACCCGGAGACCGTCCCGAATTACCTGCTCGACGTCGACAAGCCGCTCGTCGTTCCGACCGGCACCAAGATCCGGCTGCTCCTCACCGCGAACGACGTGATCCACGCCTGGTGGGTGCCGGACTTCGGCATGAAGCGCGACGCGATTCCCGGCTTCATCAACGAGATGTGGATCTCGGTCGACGAGGACAAGCCCGGGACCTATCGCGGCCAGTGCGCCGAGCTCTGCGGCGCCGATCACGGCTTCATGCCGATCGTGGTGGTCGCGAAGCCGAAGGCGGAGTTCGACTCGTGGCTGGCCGGGCAGCAGGCGGCGGCCACCGTCGCGCGGACGGAGTGACAGAGATGACCCACGACGACCATCCGCCGAACGGCCTGGTCCGCTGGCTCACGACGACGAATCACAAGGACATCGGCACGATGTACCTCGTGTTCTCGCTCGCGATGTTCCTCGTGGGCGGCCTGATGGCGCTCGTGATTCGCAGCGAATTGTTCCAGCCCGGCCTCCAGCTCGTCGATCCTGCGTTCTTCAACCAGATGACGACCATGCACGCGCTCGTGATGGTCTTCGGCGCGGTGATGCCGGCGACGGTCGGTCTCGCCAACTGGATGATCCCGATGCAGATCGGCGCCGCCGACATGGCGCTGCCACGCATGAACCTGTTCAGCTTCTGGCTGCTCGCCTTCGCCTTCCTGCTGCTGCTCTCCACGCTCTTCATGCCGGGCGGCGCGCCGGCCTCCGGCTGGACGCTCTATCCGCCGCTCGTCCTGCAGTCAGGCAGCTCGTTCCCGATGTCGATCTTCGCGATTCACCTGATGGGCGCGTCCTCGATCATGGGCGCGATCAACGTGATCGTGACCATCGTCAACATGCGGGCGCCGGGCATGACGCTCCTCAAGATGCCGCTCTTCTCGTGGTCCTGGCTGATCACGGCCTATCTCCTGATCGCCGTGATGCCGGTGTTCGCGGGCGGCGTGACCATGCTCCTGACGGACTACTTCTTCCAGACCAGCTTCTTCAACGCGGCGGGCGGCGGCGACCCGGTGCTGTATCAGCACGTGTTCTGGTTCTTCGGGCACCCCGAGGTCTACATCATGATCCTGCCGGCGTTCGGGATCGTCTCGGAGGTCATCCAGACCTTCTCGCGCAAGCCGATCTTCGGCTACGAGACGATGGTGTACGCAATCGCGTCCATCGCCTTCCTCTCGTTCATCGTCTGGGCGCATCACATGTTCACGGTCGGCATGCCGCTCGCGGGCCAGCTCTTCTTCAATCTCTCGACGATGCTGATCGCGGTGCCGACCGGGGTGAAGATCTTCAACTGGACCACGACCATGTGGCGCGGCTCGCTGACATTCGAGCCGCCGATGCTGTTCACGCTCGCATTCCTGTTCCTGTTCACGATCGGCGGCTTCTCGGGCCTGATGCTCGCGATCGTGCCGGCGGACTTCCAGTACCACGACACCTACTTCGTCGTCGCGCACTTCCACTACGTGCTCGTGCCCGGCTCGGTGTTCGCCATCATGGCAGCGGTCTACTACTGGCTGCCGAAATGGACCGGCCACATGTACGACATGCGCCTCGCGAAATGGCACTTCTGGCTGTCTGCGATCTTCATCAACGTGCTGTTCTTCCCGCAGCACTTCCTCGGGCTCGCCGGCATGCCGCGGCGCATCCCCGACTACGCGACGCAGTTTGCGGACTGGAACATGGTTTCCTCGATCGGCGCTTTCGGCTTCGGGCTCGCGCAGCTGCTGTTCGTCTGGCTCATCGTCCAGTGCGTGAGGGGCGGCGAGCGCGCCACGGCGGGAGTCTGGGACTGGCCGCGCGGGCTCGAGTGGACGGTGCCGTCGCCCGCGCCGTACCACACTTTCGCGAAGGCGCCGGAGATCAAGTGAGTGGACTCGACCGCAATCTGCGTCTCGCGCTCGCGCTCGCCGGCGTAGCGGCCGCCGTCTATCTCGGCTACCTGCTGCTCCGCTACCTGGAGCAGGGCACATGAGCGAATCGCAGCGCCGCAGGAATCGCAGCCTCGCGCTCCGCCTCACGCTGATGGCCGCCGGCAGCTTTGCCTTCGGCTTCGCGCTCGTGCCGCTCTACGACGTGTTCTGCGAGATCACCGGCATCGGCACGCGCGCGCAGTTGAGCCGCGCGGGCCTCGCGGACGGCCAGGCGCCCGTCGCCGATCGCACGGTGGTCGTCGAGTTCACCGCATCCGTGCCCGAAGGCGGTCGCTGGGAGTTCGAGCCCGTGGCGGTGACGATGGAGGTGCAGCCGGGCCGGCTGTACGAGACGCACTATCGCGCGCGCAATCTTTCCGAAGGCGAGAAAACCGGCCAGGCCGTGCCGAGCGTCGCGCCGGCGCGAGCCGCGCAGTATTTCGTGAAGACCGAGTGCTTCTGCTTCACGCCGCAGAAATTCGCGCGGGATGAAGAGCGCGAGATGGCCGTGCGGTTCGTGGTCGACCGCGAGCTGCCGCCCGGCATCGACCGGCTGACGCTTTCCTATGCGTTCTACGACTTCGGGAGATCGTGATGGCACATGCCGAACACGCCCACGACTCGCGCGAGTACTACTTCCCGCACGGCAGCCGGCTGCCGTTCTTCGGATCCGCCTCGCTCTTCGTGCTGATGGCGGGCGCCGCCGCGACGCTGAATGGAGCAGCGATCGGCGGATGGGTGCTCGGCCTCGGATTCGTGCTCCTGGCCACCCTCTTCTTCCTCTGGTTCGGCGAAGTGATCCGCGAAAACCAGGCCGGGCTCTACAACGAGCAGGTCGGCCGCTCGTTCCGCATGGGCATGATGTGGTTCATCTTTTCCGAGGTCATGTTCTTCGCGGCGTTCTTCGGCGCCTTGTTCTATGCGCGCCAGCTCTCCATTCCGTGGCTCGCCGGAGAAGGCGCGAAGGCGGTCACGAGCCTGCTTTGGCCGGATTTCGAAGCCGGCTGGCCGAGCATCGGTCCCGGCGCCGTCAGCCCGCGCGACGACGGCAGCTACGAGATCATTCCGGCCTTCGGCGTGCCGGCGCTCAATACGGCGCTCCTGCTGACCTCGGGGCTCACGATCACGATTGCGCACCACGGGATGAAAAACGCGCATCGCGGCATCCTGAAATTGTTCCTCGCGCTCACCTTTCTGCTCGGCTTTGTCTTCCTCGGCGTGCAGGTATGGGAGTACCGCCATGCCTGGCTCGAACTCGGCCTCCAGCTCGGCACGGGCATCTACGGCTCGACCTTTTTCCTGCTGACAGGCTTCCACGGCCTGCACGTGCTGGTCGGCGCGATCATGCTCGTCGTGATCTGGCTGCGCTGCCTGAAAGGACATTTCACGCCGCACCAGCATTTCGCCTTCGAGGCGGTCGCCTGGTACTGGCACTTCGTCGACGTCGTCTGGCTGGGGCTCTTCATCTTCGTCTACTGGCTGTAAGGCTCTGCCGTGGCGGCTGCGGCAGTAGCAGGCAAGCGTTTCATCGCAATCGCCGGCAACATCGGCGCGGGCAAGACCGAGCTGACGCGCTTCCTGTGCCGGCGGTATGACATAAAGCCGTTCTACGAGCCGAACGAGCTGAATCCCTATCTCGCCGATTTCTACCGCGACATGAAGACCTGGGCTTACAAGTCCCAGGTTTTTTTCCTGGCGCACAAGTTCCGCCTCCAGCTCGAGCTCCAGGACGAGGCCGGGACGGTCGTGCAGGACCGCACGATCTACGAGGACGCCGAGATCTTCGCGCTGAACCTCCACCGGCAGCGCTACATCGACCGGCGCGACTTCAAGACCTACTGGCAGCTCTACCGCTCGATCGGCAAGGCGCTCCGGCCGCCGGACCTGATGATCCAGCTTTCCTGCCCGGTCAGGACCTTGCGGCGGCGCATCCGCCTCCGCGGCCGCACGATGGAGAAAGAAATCCCGGTACAGTATCTGAGGCGTCTGAACCGCCTGTACGAGGACTGGTTCAAACGCTACGACCTCTCGCCCGTGCTGAAGCTTCCGACCGACCGGCTCGACTGGCTGACCGACCTGGTGGATCGCGTGGACCTGTTCCGCCGGATCGAGCGCTATCTCGATTGATTTTCCCGGAGTTTTGGCGACGTCGCCGTTCCGCGACGTCGCGCCGGATGATCCCTCCCCGGGCCGATGACAGCATGGATTTCCGATACCGCTTAGGTGTCCAATGGCAATCTTGGGCGACAAGAAAATGATCGACCCGACTCAGACCCAGCCACTGCCCTGGCGTGCGGACCAGGCGCCGGGCAAGCCATGGGAGGGGCGTCCCGTGGAACCGCCGAATCGTCAGCCGGGGAGCGGCGGCTCGTCGCCGCCCGATCGGCTTGCCGACCGGGGCTATCGGCTGCGCGCGCGCATCGGCAGCGGACGGCTCGGCGCCATCTATGAAGCGCAGGATGATCTCAGCCGGAGCTCCGGTAGCCAGCATTTCGTCGCGATCCAGCTGATCGACGACAAGATCGTCTCGCGCCCGAGCTTCGCCGCCGACTTCGAGCGCGGCGCCGTGGAACTGCAAACGATCTCGCATCCGAACATCGTCAAGCTGCTCGAGTACGGGCGCGACGCCAATCGCTTCTATCTCGTCATGGAGCTGCTCGAGAGCGCTTCGCTCCGCTTCGTGCTGAGCGACGTGACCGAGCTGCCCCTCGAGGAAACAGCGGCCGTGGTGCGCGCCGTCGGCGACGCGCTCCAGTACCTGCATGCCAAGTCGATCGTGCACGGCAACCTGAAGCCGGAAAACGTGCTCGTGACCTTTGGTTACGACGTGAAGCTGCTCGACATCGTCCCAACCGACTGGCTCGACAATCCCGACGACGATCTCGGCGTCCCGGCGCGAAAGCCGGACAAGCGGGACGATGTCTTCGGCCTCGCCTGCCTCGCGTATGAAATGCTCGCTGGCCGGCATCCATTCAACGGCAACACGGCGCAGGAGGCCTATCGCGCCGGGCTCGAACCCGCGCCCATCGCCACGATCTCCACGCGCCAGTGGCGCGCGCTCGCGGGCGCGCTCGCGGTGCATCGCGACGACCGCACGCCGAGCGTCGCGCAATTCCTCGATGAATTCGGCGTGACCGGCATCGAGCGACTGCGCACGGTCGTGTCGGCCGGCGAGGAGCCGCAGCCGGCGTACGATCCCGCGGCGTACGCGCCCCCGCCGCTGCTGGGCGAGCGCGCGGTCCCCTACGGACCGAGACGCTCGGGAACTTTCGGCAAGGCGCTACTGCTCCTCGCCGTGCTCGGCATCGGCGCGCTGGCATACATTTATCAGGACCGCCTGCGGGAGCAGGCCGAGTCGGTGATGGCAGCGATCGACGCGAAGCTCAAGGGCGATTCCACGACGGCGGCCGGCACTCGCGGTGCGGAACCCGCCGCGGGTGACGTGGCGGGGACCGACGCGCCGCTGCCGCAGGTCGCCACGGTGACGGATCCGGACCCGGCGATGGTTCTCGCCCCGGGTGCCACCGCTCCCCCGGCGACGGCTGCGCCGAACGTTGCTGCCCCGGCGCCGGCGATCACCGCGGTGGACGCCGGTCCGCCTGCGGTCGCGCCGGCGGCCGACGCTCCCGCCAGGACGCCGGGCGTGACGCGTTTCAGCTTTGTTCAGCCGGTCGTAACAGTTCGGGAGAACGAGGTGGCGGCGCGTATTCTCATCCGGCGCTCGGGCGACGCCTCGGGCGCGGCAACCATTGCCTGGTGGACCGGTGACGACACCGCGATCGCCGACCAGGACTACATCGATCTCGGGGCGCGTGTCGAGCGCTTCGAACCGGGAGAAACAAGCCGCACGGTATTCATTCCGCTCATCAAAGACACGGTCACGGGACCGACGAAGAGCTTCAATGTCTATCTCGGCCGCGGCGAGGCGGGCCGAAGCGGTGAGTCCCCGCTATCCGGAATGCGGGTGGACATCATCGACGACGATTGATCAGCCTGTCGGTGCGGTCGTGGTGGCCGCCGCCTTGGCACCGGCTCCGGCAGCGATTTTCACCGATTGACCCGGGCGCAGGCGTTCGCCGCCCCGCACGACGACCCGATCACCGGCCGCGAGCCGACCGGTGATCTCGACGCGTTCCGAATCGCCGTTGCCGACCCGCACCGCGATGCGCTCCGCCACGTCGCCCTTGCCGACGCGGAACACGTGGACTCCATCGGCGCGGACGATAACCGCATCGCGCGGCACCATGAGGCCGGCGCTCTGCCGGGCGGTCGGCAGGTCCACGCGCACGGCCGATCCGATCGGCCAGCCTTCGCTCATCATGACGATCCGGACTTCGATCATCCGCGAGCGCTCGTCGCCGACCGGCACGATCGCGCGGATCGTGCTTTCCTGCCGCCTGGCGTCGCTGCGCACCGTCACGGCCTGGCCGGCCGCGAGATGACCGGCCTCGGCGACCGGCGCGCGCGCAACGACCTCGACGTTCCCGGTGTCGGTGAGCCGGAGTACCTCGGTCCCCGCCGAGACGAATTCGCCGAGCTGGCGGATGCGTTCGGCCACGTGGCCGGGGAACGGCGCGCGGATCACGGCGCGCGCGATCAGGTGACGCGTGCTCTCGCGGGTGGCGCGCGCCTGCTCCAGCTCATGCCCGGCCATCGAGAGCCGAGCCGCGGCCTCGTCGATCTGGCTCTTCGAGGCGATGCCGTCCGGCAGTGCATTGAGCCGGGCGAGCTGCGTGTCGAGGAGCTCGGCGTTCGCGGCGAGCCGCGAAATCTGCGCGTCGTTCTCGCGCAGCTGCAATTCGAGCGCGCGCGCATCGACGCGCGCGAGCGGCGCAGCTTTCGCGACCTTGGCACCTAGCTCCGCGACCCAGTCGAGCCGCCCGGCCACTTCTGCCGCGAGCCGCGCGTCGTTTCGGCTGACCACGGTGCCGGTCGCCGTGACCGTCGCAGCGAGGTTCCCCTTGGTCACCGGTGCGACGGTGACCGGCGCCGGCGGTGGCTGTTCCTGCGCCCATGCCGCGCTGGCCGCCAGGGAGAGAGCGGCCAGCGCGGCAGCCGCCGCGACCCATGCTATGGATCCGGGTTTCATCGGGTTCATCCGGCACCTTCCTCGACGGCTGGATGCGCCGCGCCCTCAACAGTCCGTTCCGAAGCGGTCTCGCCGAGACGCAGGAGCGCCGGCAGCAGTACGAGCATGAACAGGGTATTGAGCAGCATGCCGCCCGCGATGACCGTGCCGAGTCCGCGATACAGCGCCGCGCCCGGCCCGGGCACGATGATCATCGGCAGCAATCCCGCGACTTGCCCGAGCGACGTCGCGAAAATCGGCCGCGTGCGCTGCTCCAGCGCATGGCGCACGGCACTCCGGCGGTCCATGCCGCCGCGCTCCGCGGAACGCTTGCTTTCGACGAGCAGGATCGCGTTGTTGACGGCGGCGCCCAGCAGGATGATGAATCCGACCATCGTCAGCATGTCGAGGGTCTGGGGCGTGAAGAGGTTCAGCAAGCGGATCCCGAGCACGCCGCCCAGGCTCGCGAGCGGCACGGTCAGCATGACGAGCAGGCTGTCCTTCGCCGAGCGGAACAACGCCACCATCAGCAGGAACAGCACGAGGAGCGCGAGCCCGATGTTGACGCGCATGTCCGCGAGCGCGGTCTCGAGGCTGCCGGCGTCGCCCGCGTAGCGGATGCCGCCGTCCGGCGGCAGGAGCGGCTGGATCGCCGGGCCGATGTCACTCTCAATCTTCTCCATCGCCTGCTTCAGCGACGTGCCCTGCGGCGGAATGACGTTGATGCCGATCGTGCGGCGGCCATCGACGCGCCTGAGACCCGTCGTTCCGACGGTCGGCTCGATGGCGACCAACTCCCCTAGCGGCACGACGCCGCCTGTCGGCGTCGCGACCGGAACGGTCGCCAGCGCATCCGGGCTGTCCCAGCCGCGCGCGCGCAGGATCATGTCGAGACGGCGCTCGCCGTCGAAGTGCTCGCCGACCCAGATGCCGTCGCCGAGCGAACGGACCACGGTCGCGACATCCGCGCGCGTCCAGCCGGATTCGCTGATGCGCCGGTCATCGGGCACGAGGCGCAGCTCGGGCTCGGCGAGCTCCAGGTCCTGGAACGAGCGCACCTGCGCGCCAGGCATGCGCTCGGTGATGAGATCCTGCGCCTTGCGCGCCGCCCTGAGCAGACCGTCGAAGTCTGCGGACTGGAGCCGCACTTCGATGTTGCGGCCATCGCCGAATCCTCCGAACAGGTTGCCTTGCTGCGAGAAGATCTGCAGGTCGGGAAAGCCCGCCGTGATTTCGTCCCGCACCAGGCGATCGAGCTCGTCGATCTTCGACGGATCGAGCGGGCGCACGCCGATCGAGCCGCCGCCGCCCGGCCAGATCAGGATGTAGTAATTCTTGAGCGCCGGCTCCTTTTCACCGGCCATGTAGGGCGCGAGACGCTCGACCATCGGCTGCACGACCTCGCTCTCGACGGCGTCCACGTTCATGCCGGGCGGAAACTGGATGAATCCGTCGATCGCGTCGCGTTTGACCGGCGGCAGGTAATCGATCGGCGGCAGCAATAGCCAGGTCAGCGCCGCGGGCGCGACGAGGCACAGGCCGATCGTGATCTGGCGCTGGCGCGGGCTGTCGGTCAGTGCAGCCATCCGCTCGCCGAGCCGCCGTGGCCACTCGCTCGCTTTCTGCGTGGCCTCGGAAGTCCTGAGCCAGCGCGCCGCCGCGACCGGCAGCACGGTCATCGCCATGATCAGGGACACGGCGATCGCGACCGAGATCGTGAGCGCGAGATCGGCGAAGAGCTGTCCCTCGACGTTCTTCATGAAGATGACGGGCAGGAACACGATGATCGTCGTCAGCGTCGAGGCGAAGAGCGCCGGCCAGACGTGGGTCGCGCCCTCGAGCGCCGCCTGCGTGGGACTCCGCCCACGCTCACGATGCGACAGGATGCTCTCGAGCACGATGGTCGCGGCGTCGAGCGTCATGCCGACGGCGAAGGCGATGCCGGCGATCGAGATGACGTTGAGCGTGTGACCGGTGACCATCATCACGAGTACGGTCGCGAGCACGCTGACGGGAATCGCGATGC
>JBOHZO010000046.1:0-28499 GCA_050738555.1 Steroidobacteraceae bacterium
GGCGAGCACGTCCCGCACGTGGCCGGGAAGCCAGGCGTCATAATCCGCGACGATATCGGGGTCGAGTGCGCACTCGACTTCGTAAACAAGAGTGGGAGCCGCCCCCATGGCTCCGCAGTTTACCCGCCCGCGGCGCCCGGTTTACGCGGCATCGGCTGGTCGGGCAAAGTGACGGCGTGCGGGCCGGCGGTTCGGGGAGTGCACGGCGCGTGTGCGCAACGTTCGTGACGCGCCTGAATCGGCAGGCCGCAGAGGCGGGCGTGTCAGGCCGGCAAGGGGCGCTCGATGTGCCGTAGCTTGCCGGCGTCGCTGAGCCGGTAAAAGCGCCGCAGGCTGGCGGTCCAGGAACCGTCGTCCTTGTGGCACAGCGCCTTGAGGCGCGGTTCCATGCGGGTGCAGAATTGCGCCGCGTAACGACTCGCGCGGCGATAGATCGATTCGCGGCCGGCGGCGAGCGCGGGATCGACGCGGCACCGCGCGAACAGCAGGGCGTGCAGTTCTACCGGAAACCGGCGCGGATGCCGCCTGCGCAGCAGCACGAAGCTCGCGACGTACTTGTCGACCTCGGCTTGCAGCTCGAGCGTCAGCCGCGACACCGGTCGGTCGTGACCCGCATTGTGCGCGACGCAGAGGAAGTGGCTGATGCCCTCGAGCGCGGTCCAGCAGTCGGCGACATTGTCCTGGTTGAGCTCTTCGCTCGGGTCGTTGCGTTCGAGCCGCGCGAGCAGCGCCGGATCGAGATACAGCGACATGCAGAGCTCATCGTCCACGCCGCTCACGAACAATTGCTCGTCGCCAGGCGCGTCGCGGCACGCGCCGGGAAGCGCCTGGCGGTCCGTGACGAGAAAATCCTCGACGCGGCAGTCGAGCTCGAGGTCGTAGATGCCGGTCAGCAGCGACTCGAGCCGTTCGAGGGCTCCGCCAGGCATGCCGGTTCAGTGCGCGATCGTGGCCGCAGGCACCGGCCGGACGCCGAGCTTCAGCAGCAGGCGATGGGCGCGGCGGCTGCCGGTCTGGTGCCACAGTTCATAGAGCCGCAGCACGTCGCGCTGCGATTGCTTGGCCGCGCCTTCCGCAATCTCGTTCAGCGCGTCGACCAGCGGCTGGAACTTGTCCCCGAGCTCGGCGAAGACGTCGGCGAGGACCCGCCTGGCGCCGTGGAAGGGAGCCTGCGCGAGCGCGCCGTAGGCGCGGCCGCCCATGGCGATGTGGTAATCGACGTCTACCGGGCGGCGCGCGAGGCTGCCGGCCAGGAATCCGGCGGCGAACAGGGCGACGTCGCCGAGTCGTTGCAGAATGCGGAAGCGCTGAATGGAATCCGGCGCATCGGCCGCTTCCGCGAGCAGCATCGCGAGCGGCTTGAGCTGCGTGCGCTGCTCCGGCCCGGGTTCGAACAGCGCGTCGGTGTGCGAGAACATCGCGAGCAGGTTCACGATGTAGTGCTCGGTGTGATCGCGGACCTGCAGGTGCTGCTGCTCGAGCGCGGTTTGCAGCGCGTCGCGGAAGAACTCGCGTACGTCAGAGACGGTCTGGAGCTCCATGCCGCCAGTTCAGGGGATTCGGATGGCCGATTCTGCAAACTGCGTCGCAGCTTCCCTTGGCAGTCTCCGCTCGGGAGTGCCGGAATTGCAGGCTTGTGATGGAAGTCGGATGGCGTAGCAGGCGCTGCGCAAGAAAAGGGGACGTTACCCTTTTCCTTCGTTCCTTCGGGAAAAGGGTAACGTCCCCTTTTCTAGGCGACCTGCATACTTCCGCCGTCGAGCTGAATCTCGTAGGCGCTACCTGCGACGAGCTCGCGCGAATCAAAATCGTCGACGTGGATGATTTCCATGACCTTGCGGTCGTATTCGCGAAGCTGCGCCGCCTCGGCTTCGCTCACGATGCCCGCCGCGAGCGCTTCGCGGATCTGCCCCGGCAGGTCGAGCGCGGTGACGATCCCCGTCTTGACGCCGTCGACCCGGATTCTCTTCTCGAGCGGCTCGGCCGCGATCGCAAGTTCCATCGCCTGCTGCACGAGACCGAGATGATTGCCCGGCTCGAGCGTGCGGTAGATGTAGTGACAGAGCCGCTCGCGCGCCTCGCCTGGATTCATGACGAGTTCCGCGATGCGCGGATTCAGGCGGTCTGAAGGTGCCGAGTAGGTCAGCCCGCGCGGGAAGATGACGAGGCGCATCAGCGCCGCGAGCCAGCGCACCGGGAAATTGCGCAGGAAGCTGTGCAGCTGCTCCTGCGCCTGGTAGAGCAGCAGGCGGCAGGAGAATTCGACGAGCGGCAGGTCGGCCTCCGGCTTGCCCTGGTTCTCGTGGTGCTTCAGCACCATGGACGCCAGGTACATCGAGGACAGCACGTCGCCGAGCCGCGCGGACAGGTTCTCCTTCTTCTTGAGATAGCCGCCGAGCGAGAGCATCGCGACGTCGGTAGCAAAGGCGAAGGACGCACTGAAGCGGTTGATGTGCTCGAAATAGCGCTTGGTCGGCCCGCCCATCGGCGCGGTGACGATCCGCGACAGCGTGACCGCCCCGAAAAACGAGCGCACGGCATTCGAGATCGTGAATCCGATGTGTTTGAAGAGCGCGGCGTCGAACTCGCGGAAGCCCTGCTCGCGATCCGGGTTCTGCGCGGCGTTCATCTCCTTCAGCACCCAGGGGTGGCAGCGCACCGCGCCCTGGCCGAAGATGATGAGGCTCCGGGTCAGGATGTTGGCGCCCTCGACCGTGATGCTGACCGGCACCATCTGGTAGCCGCGCCCGATGTAGTTCTTCGGGCCCAGCATGATGCCTTTGCCGCCCTGGATGTCCATCGCGTCGTTCGCGACCAGGCGGCCCATTTCGGTCGTGTGATACTTTAGGATTCCCGCCGGCACGGAGGGCCTTTCGCCGCCGTCGATCGCGCCGGTCGTGACCGAGCGCGCGGCGTCCATGATGTAGATGCGCGCCGCCATGCGCGCGATGACCGCCTCGACGCCCTCGAAGCGCCCGATCGGCAGGTTGAACTGGCGGCGGATGCGGGCGTACGCGGCGGTGGAATACACGGCGCCCTTGCCGCCGCCGGTCGCGATCGCCGGCAGCGAGATGCAGCGCCCGACCGAGAGCTGCTCGACCAGCATGCGCCAGCCCTGGCCCGCCATCTTCGGCCCGCCGATAATCGCGTCGAGCGGCACGAATACGTCCCGGCCCTGGATCGGCCCGTTCTGGAACGGCCCGTTGAGCGGGAAATGCCGCCGGCCGATCGTGATGCCGGGCGTGGCGCGCGGCACCAGCGCGACCGTGATTCCATAATCAGTCTCAACGCCGCCCAGGAGCTTCTCCGGATCGAACAGCCGGAAGGCGAGCCCGATGAGGGTCGCGATCGGGGCGAGCGTGATGTAGCGCTTCGAGAAATGCAGGCGGATGCCGATGGTGTCGCGGCCGTGATAAATGCCGCGGCAGACGATGCCGGTATCCGGCAGCGCGCTGGCGTCGGAGCCGACGCGCGGGCCCGTGAGGCCGAAGCAGGGAATTTCCTCGCCGCGCGCGAGCCGCGGCAACAGGTGATTTTTCTGCTCCTCGGTGCCGTAGTGCATCAGGAGCTCCGCGGGCCCGAGCGAGTTCGGCACGACGACGGTCGAGGCGACGGTGCTCGAGCGGCTCGCGATCTTCACGACCACGCTGGAATGCGCGTAAGCCGAGAATTCGAGGCCGCCGTATTTCTTCGGGATGATCATCGCCCAGAAGCCCTTGTTCTTGATGAAGTCGAAGACCTCGGGCGGCAGGTCCGCGCGCCGGTGCGTGATGTCCCAGTCGTCGATCATCCGGCAGAGCTCTTCGCAGGGCCCGTCGATGAAGGCCTGCTCCTCGGCCGACAGCTTCGGCACCTTGGCCGCAAGCAGCTTGTCCCAATCCGGCCCGCCGGTGAACAGCTCGCCGTCCCACCAGACGGTGCCGGCCTCGAGCGCTTCGCGCTCGGTCGTGGACATGGGCGGCAGCATCCGCTTGTAGATGCGCAGGAACCGGTTCGAGATCAGGTAGCGCCTGAGCGGGCGGATGTTGAGCAGCACGTGCGGCAGGTACAGGCCCCAGAGCGCGACCTTCCACCAGAGCGGGCCGGCGCCGAACAGGCCGTAGTAGACGAGCAGAACGCCGAGCACGAGCGTCGCCTTCGCGAGGCTCGCGCGCTGGTACGCGAGCCACAGCGCCAGGCTCGAGAAAAGCAGCACCCAGAGCGCGGTTAGCACCATTGGCTCCGTACTTATACCGCGTCCAGCATGGAATGCGGGATTAGGGGTTGCACCCTAGCGAGCCGATTATTTGCAGTGCAAAAAAGCTATTCTGGGTATGCTGCGCCCCGGGGAGGGAATCACCATGAGCAAACTGATCCAGCGCGCCAGGGCAATCCTGCTGACGCCGAAGACGGAATGGCCGGTCATCGCCGCGGAGCCGGATACGACCGCCGGTATCTACAAGGGTTACATCGCAATCCTCGCGGCAATCGGGCCGATCGCGATGTTCCTGAAGAACAGCCTGATCGGTTACTCGGTGCCTTTCCTCGGCACCTATCGCGTGGACATCGGCGACGGATTGATCGCGCTCGTCGTGAGCTACGCGCTTTCGCTGGTCGCGGTCTATGTCTTTGCGCTCATCATCAACGCGCTCGCGCCCAGCTTCGGCGGGCAGAAAGACCAGCTCCTCGCGCTCAAGACCTGCGCTTATGCGATGACGGCGTCGTGGGTCGCCGGAGTCGCCCAGATCCTCCCGTTCATCGGCGTGCTGATCCTGCTCGCGGGCGGCATCTACAGCATCTACCTGCTCTACGTCGGCCTGCCGATCACGATGAAATCGCCGCCCGACAAGGCGGCCGCGTACACGGCGGTCAGCGTCATCGGCGCGATCCTGCTCTTCTGGATGGTCGCGTGGATCGCCGGCAGCATCATCGGTCGCGGCATGTGGGGCGGTTATGGCGCCGCAGGGCCCACGATCAGCCAGAGCGGCGGCTTCGACAAGGACAGCCCGCTCGGCAAGCTCGAGGACTGGAGCAAGGAAATCGAAGCGGCGGGCAAGCGCGTCGAGCAATCCGCGGAGCAACAGGGCGGCGTGCCGAGCGGCGAGGCGATCGGTCAGCTCATGGGCGCGGTCGTCGGGGGTGCCGGCAAGGGCGTCGACGCCCTGCCGACAGAGCAGATGAAGGCATTCCTGCCGGATACGCTCGGCGGGTTGCCGCGCACCAATCTTTCCGCGGAGCGCAATGCCGCGCTCGGTTTCGTGGTGTCCGAAGCCTCCGCCGATTATTCCGACGGCGCGGGCCGCAACCTGCGGCTCGAGCTCAACGACACGGGCGGAGCGCAGGGATTCCTGGCGCTCGCGAACTGGGCTCAGGTCGAGCAGGAGCGCGAATGGGACGGAGGATATGAGCGCAGCTACCGCGAGGACGGGCGCATGGTCCACGAAAGCTGGGACCGCGGGAACGGCACGGGCGAGTATGGCCTGATCGTCGGCGAGCGCTTCTCGCTGGAAATCTCCGGCCAGGCTCAGAGCATGGACGAACTGAAGGCCGTGCTCGGCACCGGTGTCAACATCGCCGGCCTCGAGACAGTCGCCAGCCAGCAGGCGAAAGCCCGGAACTGAAAAAAAGAAGCCGGCGCAAGCGCCGGCTTCGGTCGTCGAGAGCCAGTCGTGTGGCTTACTCGGGCGCCCGCAACGTCACTTCGCGGTGATAGCTCGTGCCCATGTAAGTGCGCATCTCGAGCCTCGGCGCGGACATTTCCCTCTGCTTGTCTTCGTCCCCTGTCGCCCAATGTGCGGCCGAGATCGCCTCGAACTTGTCGTCGTCGCCCTGGTTGTAGTCGAGCGCCTTGGCGTAGTTCGGATACAGCGTGCAGAACAGCACATCGTAGTCGTTCTGGTCGCTCGGCGCCTTGACGAAGGTCTTGTAGTCGAGGATCAGGCCCTGTTTTTTTGCCTCGGTGTTGATCACTTCCGCGTGGGCACGGATGTATTTCAAGTAAGTGTCGAACTGGCCCGGATTGGTCCGGTAAGCGCTGCATTCCCACACCGGGCCTTCGGTCCAGTGTTCCTGCGCTGCCGCAGAAAGGGACACGAACGCCATCACCGCGGCCAGAAGGCCGGCTGTCTTCGATTTCATGAAACCCCCTGAAAGATTGTTTTGGTTCCGCCACCCGGCGGGAGTGGCCGGCATCTTACGCGCAATCACCAGGCGATGCCGTAATCCTCGCCGTGGTTGCTGGAGCCGCCCCACATGGTGCCCTGGGCGTGGTCGAGCAGGATCGCATTGATGGGACCTGAAGTCCGCGAGCGATACTCCAAGGTATAGCCGCGATTCTTCAGGTCGCGCCGCACCCAGTCCGGCATGGCGCTATTGAGCTCGAGCCGGCCGGGGAAGATTTCATGCTGGCCGAAGGAGTCGTGCAGCTGAAAGGAATTGAAGTTTGGCGCCTCTGCCGCCTGCTGCGGCGTCATGCCGAACTCGGCGACGTTCAGGAAGAACTGGAGGAGATTCTGGTCCTGCGTGTCGCCGCCCTGCACGGCGAAGGCGAGCCAGGGCTTGCCGTCCTTGAACGCGAGCGAGGGCGTCAGCGTCGCGCGCGGTCGCTTGCCGGGTTCGATCACGTTGAACGGATTCTCCGCCGGGTCGAGCACGAACGACTGCGCGCGCTGGCTCATGCCGATGCCTGTCCTGCCCGCGATGGCCGCCGGTAGCCAGCCGCCGGAGGGTGTCATCGAAACGAGCCAGCCTTCCTTGTCGGCCGCGATGACGGTCGTCGTGCCGCGTCGGAACGAGCCGGTATCCGGGTCGGTCGCGGCGGCGAAACGCGCCGCATCGAATGACGGTACGGCCGCCGCGCGCTTCCGGAGCAGCTCCGCGTATGGATTCGTTCCGCCCTGGTAGGGGTAGGGATCGCCGGGGCCGATCGCAGGGTCATTGCGATCGGGCTTCACGAGCGCCGCCCGTGCTTTTGCGTAATCCTTCGAGAGCAGTCCCTCGATCGGCTCGACCGGCGGAAAGTACGGGTCGCCGTAATAGAAATCGCGGTCGGCGAAGGCGAGACTCATCGCCTGGTAAACCGTGTGGATGTAGGCCGCACTGTTGTAGCCCATCGCCTTCAGGTCGAAGTTCTCGAGAATGTTGAGCGCCTGCAGCATCGCGGGCCCCTGCACCCAGTGATCGAGCTTGTAGACTTCGATGCCGCGGTAATTCGTGTGCCGCGGCTCCTCGAGCTCGACCCGCCAGCGGCCGAGGTCGTCTTTCGTTATCAAACCGCCCTGTTCCTGCACGCCGCGCGCGAACTCGTCGCCGATGTCGCCGCGATAGAAGCGGTCGTAGGCGGCGATGAGCGCTTCCTTGCGCGTCTTGCCCGATCTGAGCGCGGCCGCTTCGGCCTCGACGAGCTTCCTGAGCGTCGCCGCGAGATCCGCCTGGCGGAACAGCTCGCCGGCGCGCGGCGCCTCGCGCGCTTCGCCAGGATGCGGAAGCATCACGGCCTTCGCGTACGGCCACTGCTTGATCTTCTCCTTCTCGGCCTCGATGCGGTCCGCGACCTCGGCATCGATCGGGTAGCCATCGGCGAGCGAAATCGCGGGCGCCAAGACTTCGGCGAGCGAGAGCTTGCCGAACTCCGCGAGCATCGTGATGAGCGCGCCGGGGGTCCCGGGCGTCACTGCGGCGAGCGGGCCGTCCTCGGGCGGATATTTCATGCCCTTGCTGCGATAGAAATCGGCGGTCGCGCCGGCTGGTGCGATGCCGAGTCCGTTGATCGCGACGATCCTGCGGGTGTTCGGGTTGTAGATCAGCGCCTGGGTCTCGCCGCCCCAGGAGAGCACGTCCCACATGGTCGAGGTCGCGGCGAGCATTGCGCAGGCGGCGTCGACCGCATTGCCGCCGCGCTCGAACATGCGCGCACCCGCGGTCGCCGCGAGTGGCTTGCCCGTGATCGCCATCCAGTGCGATCCGTGCAGCGGCGGCTTCTGCGTCTTCTCCTGGGCTGTAGCGGGACCGGCGAGCGCCAGGGTGAACAGGCAGGCGGCAGCCGTGGCGCGTATTCCGAGCGACATGATACGACTCCTCAGATCAGGTCCCGCACGCCTTCGCGTTCCTCGAGCAGCTCGCGGTGCGTTGCGTCCATGCGCTCGCGGCTGAATTCGTCGATCGCGAGTCCCTGCACGATGGCGTAGCGCCCATCCTTGCAGGTGACCGGATAGGAATACATGACGCCCTCGCCGATGCCATAGCTGCCGTCGGCGGGCACCGCCATGCTGACCCAGTCGTCCACCGGCGTGCCGAGCGCCCAATCGCGCATGTGATCGATCGCGGCCGAGGCCGCCGATGCCGCGGATGAGGAGCCGCGCGCCTTGATCACCGCCGCGCCACGCTGCTGGACGGTCGGGATGAACTCCTCGCGATACCATTTCTGGTCCGCGAGCGATTTCGCGGGCTTGCCGCCGACGGTGCAATGCGCAATGTCCGGGTACTGCGTCGCGCTGTGATTGCCCCAGACGATCATGCGCCGGATGGCCGTCGTGCGCGCGCCGGTTTTCAGGGCGAGCTGCGCGAGCGCGCGGTTGTGATCGAGCCGCATCATCGCGGTGAAATTGCGGCGCTCGATATCGGGGGCATTCGACGCGGCGATGAGCGCATTCGTGTTCGCGGGATTGCCGACGACGAGCACGCGCACGTCGCGGCTCGCAGACTCGTTGAGCGCGCGGCCCTGGGCCGAGAAAATCTGCGCGTTCGCGAGCAGGAGGTCCTTCCTTTCCATGCCGGGCCCGCGCGGACGGGCGCCGACCAGCATCGCGTAGTCGCAGTCCCGGAACGCGGCCTTGGCGTCGTCGGTCGCGGCGACGCGATTGAGCGTCGGAAAGGCACAGTCGGAGAGTTCCATCACGACGCCCGTGAGGGAGGGCAGCGCAGGCGTGATTTCGAGCAGCTGCAGGGTGATCGGGCGATCCGTCCCGAGCATCTGGCCCGAGGCGACGCGGAATGCGAGCGCGTAGCCGATCTGGCCCGCGGCCCCGGTGATCGTGACAGTGGCGGGTTTTTTCTCCAAGCGGGGAATTGTAGCAGCGGACGACGGCCCTATCGGGCGTGCAGCGCGGCCTCGTGCCGCTGCCGCCCCGCGCTCAGCCACAACGCCAGCGCGAAACAGAAGCCGAGCGCGCCGGACGCGAGGAAAAACAGCATCATCGGGCGGTAGCCGTCGGGATTGCCCGCGCTCGCGCCGAAGCCGTCGTTCAGCATGCCGGCGACGAGATTTGCGCCGGCAATGGCGGCGTTCAGCACCACCCACATGATGGCGAGCGCCGTGCCGAGACGTTCTTGCGGCACCAGCCGCGCCACGAGCGGCCACATCACCGCGGGTACCAGCGAGAAGCTGACACCGATGAGCGCCGTGCCGATCCACAGCGACCAGCCGGCGATCATCAGGGTCGCGATCGCGAACGGCAGGAGCAATGCGCCGAATGCGAGCAGCGGCGCGTAGCGCCCGATGCGATCGCAGAGCCAGCCGAACAACGGCGTCGTGACGAGCGCCGCCAGGAACACGTAACCATTGATCGCTCCGGCGGCGGCGAGGTCGAGTCCGTGGACGTGCTGGAAGTACTTGATCGAAAACGTGCTGCGGAACGCGAAGATCACGGCGTACCACAGGGCGCAGAGTGCGAGCAGGTACCAGTAAGCCGGGCCGAAGTGACGCCAGTCGCTGGCGAACTTGCGCGGCACCGTTGCGCTGTTCTCCATGCCGCGAGCCGGCGGCTTCCCTCGATCCAGCCAGCGATAGGTCGCCGCCATGACGAGCGAAAGACCGGCGAACAATGCGGCGATCACGAGCGGCGCCTGCCAGCCCTCGGCGTAGGCACTCGCGATCCAGGTTGGCGACAGGTCGACGGAGAAGGCGCCGGCGCGGCCGAAGGCAATCGAGAATCCCATGGCGAACGCAAGGTGCCGGCCCGAGAAGTACTTCACGATCGCGGCCAGCGTGCAGATATTGAACGTCTCGGCGCCGATGCCGAACAAGAGCCGGCCCGCCGCCATGCCGTCGAATCCGGGGCTCATGGCCGTCAGGAGGGCGCCCGCGAAGCACAAGGCCGCGGTCCACAACATCATGCGGGCGGCCCCGAGGCGGTCCACCATCAGGCCGCCGATCAGCAACAGCACGACGTTCGGCAGGCTGTAGATGGCGTTCAGGAGGCCGATCTGCGTGTCGCTGAATCCGCGCTGCCGTTGCAGCAGGTCGGCGACCGGCCCGATCGAATCGTAGACGTAGAAATTCCCGAAGTTCGCGAGCGCGATGAGCGCGAGCACGAACCAGGCAGTGCGGGAGGGAGCCGGCGCGGACTGCGGCATGTCCGCTAGCATAGGGTATGAACGCCGGTAAACTGATCGCGGGGATGGTGAGCGGAACCGCGGACCCGGGCGTGCTGCCGCCGTTCCGCTTGAACCGTTTCTCCGACGGGTCGCCGATCGTGCCGGGACCCGCGATCTGAGCCGGGGGACACGATGAACGCCGACGACAGACCTGTCCTCGCATCGGAATTGAAACCGGCGCTCGCGGCGCATTTCTACTCGAGCCCGCAGGTCTTCGCGCTCGAGACGCGGCGGATCTTCCACAGCCAGTGGTTCTGCGTCGGCCGCATGGACCAGATTCCCGACAAGGGCGATTGCCTGCACGTCGAGGTGGCAGGCGAGAGCGTGCTCGTGCTCCGCGGCCGCGACGAGGTCTTGCGCGCTTTTTACAATGTGTGCCGGCACCGCGGCAGCCAGCTCGTCCGCGCGAATCCGCTTCCTGACATCGCGGATCCCTCTGCCAGGCGGACGAGCGGGATCGGCGGCGCCGTCGTTTGTCCCTATCACGCCTGGAGCTACAACCTGGACGGGAGCCTGCGGGCCGCGCCCTTCGTCCAGTTTGACGCGAGCTGCCCGAAGGAGAATTTCTCACTGGTGCCGGTTGCGCTCGACACCTGGGGAGGATTCATCTTCCTGAACTTGTCGGACGATCCGCCGCCGCTCGCCGGGCAGGTCGAGAATGCGACGCGCATTCTCGGCCGCTATCCCTTCAAGGACCTGCGCCGCGGCGCGCAGCTCGTTTACGACGTGCGCACGAACTGGAAAGTCATACTCGAGAACTACAATGAGTGCTATCACTGCGGCCCGGTGCATCCGGAGCTGTGCGCGCTCGTGCCCGCGTTCCGCGACCAGGGCGGCGCGGGGCTGGAATGGGAAGACGGCATTCCGCACCGGGCTGGCGCCTGGACCTTCACCGCTTCCGGCGATTCGAAACGAGCGCCGTTTCCCGGGCTCTCGGACACGGAGAAGACGCATCACAAGGGCGAGGTCGTGTATCCGAACCTGCTGCTCTCCGCCGCGGCCGAGCACGTCGCCGCGTTCACGCTCTGGCCGAAAGGACCGGCGCTCACGCGCATCGCCTGCGAGTTCCTGTTTCACGAATCGGAAGTCGGGAAGCCCGGCTTCGACCCGCGCGACGTCGTGGAATTCTGGGACGTCGTGAACCGGCAGGACTGGCGCGTCGGCGAAGGCGTGCAGATCGGCATGCAATCCCGTGGATTTCGCGGCGGTTTCTACGCGCCGATGGAGGATCCGAGCCTGGACATCCGCCGCTATCTCGAACGGCACCTCGGCGACCTGTCCTTGGTTCCCAGGGACTGACGCATCCCGTGTCACGAGGTCGCTACGACGTCGTCGTCATCGGCGGCGGACACAACGGCCTGACGGCCGCCTTCTATCTGGCGCGCGCCGGACTGTCGACGCTCGTCGTGGAGCGGCGCGGGATTCTCGGCGGCTGCTGCGTGACCGAGGAGATCGACCGCGAGAAAGCGCCGGGCTGCCGCGTTTCGACCGCTTCGTACATGGCGAGCATGCTGCGGCCGGAGATCATCCGCGACCTCGCGCTCGACCAGCATGGGCTTCGCATGCTCGCGGCGAATCCGATCGTCCAGTCGGTGACGCCGGACGGCGTCGTGCTTCCCTGGTGGAGCGAGCGGGCGCGAATGCGCGCGCTGCTGCGGCAATTCGCGCCGGCGGATTGCGAGCGGTTCCTGTCGCTCGAGGGACGGCTCGCGGGGCTCGCGCGCCAGCTCGAGCCGCTCTTCATGCAGGCGCCGCCGGACCTCGGGAAGAGCGGAGTCGCGGGCCTCAAGCAACTCCTCGGCCTCGCGCTCAGGTTCCGCCGCCTGCGCGGGCGCGAAATACCGGATCTCGTCGCCTTCGCGACCGGCAGTCTCGGCGAGTTCCTCGACCGCTCGCTCGAATCGCCGCACCTCAAGTCGCTCATCCTGGCGAACAGCCTGTATGGCAAGCACGGCGGGCCCTACGACCCCGGCACGCTCTTCGGCCTCCTGTTCCATCAGCTCGGCGGCGGCGCGGAAGCGAAGCAGGGGTTCGTCGGCCACGTCATGGGCGGCATGGGTGCAATCACCGTGGCAATGGCGGAGGCCTGCCGCTCGAAAGGCGTCGAGCTGCGAACGGGGGCCGAAGTCGCGCAAATCCGGGTGAGGGGCGCGCGCGCGGGGGGCGTCGTGCTCGCGGACGGCAGCGAGATCGACGCCGGCATCGTCGTCTCGAATGCCGATCCCAAGCGGACTTATCTCACTCTCATGCCGGAGGGGGCGCTCGATCCGGAATTTCTGGCCGCGGTCCGGGGCATCAAGATGGACGGCCCCTGCGCGAAGCTGAATCTGGTGCTTGGCGAGGAGCCGGTCCTCGAGCGCAGCGATCCCGCGGCCGATGCCTTGCAGCGATCCCAGTTCACGCTGGTCCCCTGGCTCGACGGCGCGCAGCAGTCCTACGGCGAGGCTCGGCGCGGCCGGATCGCGGAAGAGCTCTGGATCGATTGCGTCGTGCCTTCGCTCGTCGATCCTTCGCTCGCGACCAAGGGCAGGCACGTGATGACCTGCTTCGTGCAGTACCTGCCGTATCGCCTGGCGGGATCCGAATGGAGTCTCGAGCGGGAGCGGCTCGAGGCGCAGCTACTTCGCCAGATCGCGCACTTCGTCCCGGCGGTCGGCCGGTCGCTCGTCGCGAGCCGCCTCTACACGCCGCTCGACCTCGAGACCGTGTTTGGCATCACCGAGGGGAACATCTTTCACGGCGACCTGCGACCGGACCAGCTCTTCTTCATGCGGCCGCTGCCGGGCTACGCGCGCTACGCGGCGCCGCTTGCCGCGCTCTACCTCTGCGGCGCCGGCACGCATCCCGGCGGCGGCGTGACGGGTGCGCCCGGGCACAACGCCGCCGAGCGGATTCTCGGCGACCTGAAGCGCGACCGGGCATTGCGCAAAGGCTTGAGCAAGTGAATCGGCCGTGATGAGCCTCCGTTCCGTGCCGGTGAGATACCGCATCCTCGCGGTCCTGACCGCGCTCTCCTTCATCAATTACCTGCTGCGGAACAACATCTCGGTCGCCATTCCGAGCATCCGCGCGGAATTCGGGTTCAGCAGTACGCAGATCGGCTGGATCCTCGGCAGCTTCAACCTGAGCTACACGCTGTTCCAGATCCCCGGCGGCATCTTCGGTGAAACAGTGGGATATCGGCGCGCGTTGACCGCAATCGCAATTGCATGGGGCGCACTGACTTTTCTCACCGGTTTCTCACCGTCGCTGATGGCCGCGTCGGCGAGCGGCGCGATGGTGTCGCTGATCGTCGTGCGATTCCTGATGGGTGTTGCAAACGCACCGATATTCCCGATCACGACGGGGACCATCGCGCGGTGGTTTCCGACCGGCAACTGGGCGTTCCCCAATTCCCTGAACTCCACCGGCCTCACTCTCGGCCAGGCGGCCATCGGACCCGTCGTGACGTTCCTGATCGTCCAGTTCGGCTGGAGAACCTCCTTTTATGCGCTTGCGCCGCTCGGGTTCCTGGTCGGCGCCTGGTGGTACTGGTACGGCCGCGACCGGCCGTCCGAGCATCGCGCGATCACGCCCGCGGAAATCGCGCTGATCAATCACGATCGCGATCCGGCGGCAACAGAGAGCCCGCCATCCGGGAGCTGGCGCGAAGTGCTGATGCGCCGGGACGTGCTGCTGCTCGCCGCCGCCTATTTCTGCATGAATTACGTGTTCTACATATTTGCGCAATGGCTGTTCGTCTATCTGGTCGAAGAGCGCGGCTTCGCGTTGCTGGAAAGCGGATTCCTCTACGTGCTGCCGTTCGCAACCGGCGCAGTCATGGCGGCCGCCGGCGGATTCATCTGCGATCGCCTGTGCCATCGCTTCGGCGGGCGCTGGGGTTGCCGCCTGCCCGCGATGATCGGCCTGGTCCTGGTCGCCGTGTTCCTGCTTGCGGGCATGCATGCCGCCAATCCGTATGTGGCGGTCGGCCTGCTGTCCCTGTGTTTCGGGTTCACGCAATTCACGGAAGGGCCATTTGCCTCCGCCGCGACCTATGTCGGCGGCCCGCACGCATCGACCGCCTACGGCGTGGTCAACACGGGCGGCAATGCGGCGGGTTTCCTGGCTCCCGTCGTCGGATTGCTGGTCGACCGCGCAGGCTGGCCGATGACGCTTGCGAGCGGCTCGGTGTTTGCGCTCATCGGCGCCGCGCTGTGGCTCTTCATCCGCGTGGAAAGGGACAGGCCATGAGCATTCGCAATTTAGATTTCCCAAAGCGCCATCGCGTGCCGTTCGATGGCCGCTTCTCCATCGGCGACTTCTCCTGCGATCCGCCGAAAGGAACGCCCTCGAAGGCCGTGCTCGGGGAAGAGCTCGACGATCTCGTCGACCGGCTGGACGTGCTCCCGCACCGGCTCTTCGCGGAAGCGAGCCGCGCGATCCTGACGGTGTTCCAGGCGCTCGATGCCGCGGGCAAGGACAGCACGATCCGCAAGGTGTTTTCCGGCGTCAATCCGGCTGGCTTTCGCGTGCACGCATTCGGCCGGCCGAGCGAACTCGAACTGCGGCACGACTTTCTCGCGCGCATCGCGGCGCGCCTGCCGGAGCGCGGCAAGATCGGCGTATTCAACCGCAGCCACTACGAGGAAGTGCTGGTCGTGCGCGTGCACCCGGGGTTCCTCGCGGCTCAGCACCTGCCCGATATCGACATGAAGCGCATTTGGGAGGAACGTTTCGAGTCGATCCGGAATTTCGAGGAGCACTTAGCGCGGAATGGCACCACGATCGTCAAGTTCTGGCTCAACGTCTCGCGCAGGGAGCAGAAGAAGCGCTTCATGAGCCGCATCGAGGATCCGGACAAGAACTGGAAATTCCGCCTGGGCGATCTCGACGATCGCGCGCGCTGGGACGATTTCCAGTCGGCTTATGAGGCGATGCTGCGCGCGACTTCGCGCCAGCAGGCACCCTGGTACGCCATTCCGGCGGACGACAAGCCGTACATGCGCGTGGCCGTCGCGCGCACGCTGGTGGAAACGCTCACCAGCATGGACCCGAAGTTCCCGGCGGTCGACGCGAAGCAGCGGCGCGAGCTGCAGGAAGGCCGGCGCCGCCTGGAAGAAGAGTAGGCCCGCCCGCGCCGCAGGTCAGCGGCGCTCCAGTTCCTCGAGACGGCGCTCGAGCCACTTCGGGTGCGCCGCCTTCAGCCGTTCGAGTTCGCGATCCGCCTCTTGCACGCGGCCCTCTGCACGGAGCCTCTCGATGTCGGCGTACCACGCCTCGGGGGTCCGCACTTTCACCGCGGTTGGCGTGACAGCCGCGCCGAGTGGCGCCTCCCGCTTCGTCTCCGCCTGCAACTCGCGTTCGCGCGCCGCATCCGGTGATCCGGCGACCGCCGTCGCGGGTGGCGCCGCGTCGTCGCTGGCCTCCTCCGTCGGCATTTCGCTCGCGGCCTTCAAGTCCTGCTCCGGGCCGCCGATCGGCGCGCCGCTGACAGTGACCTGATCCGCCCATCCCCGCGGGTCTGGCTCCGGTGCGAACTCCTGCTCCGCCAGGCCGGCTTCGGCGCGAGGCGTCACGGCTTCCCTGCGTCGTAAGGGCGCAGCTGGTGCGTCGGCGGCTCGCTCGTCGAGGCGCGTTTCATCGATGGCGGGTGCCGCGAGGTCCGCCTCGGTGACGACCGCGGGTGCTTCGTCATTGCCGTACTGCCATTGAACGATCAGCACCGCGAGCAGAAAGCTTGCGGCGAGCGAAGCCGGCAGCCACCAGCGCGCGGCGCGCGGCGCGAGGGCGCGGCGCGCGGAGGCGCGAATGCGGGCGTCGGTCGTCTCCGGCGGCGCATCGGCGCGATCCTGCAACAATCGTTGCCAGGCTTCGCGGGTGAATGGCGTGTCGTCGTCCTTTCCCATGTCTTCAGTCCGGTGCATCGTCGCCGAGTGATTGCTTGAGCCGCGCGACGGCGTAACGCAGGCGGCTCTTCGCGGTCTCCGGCTTGACGTCCGTGACCTCGCCGATTTCGGCCGCCGTCAATCCGCCCTCGACGTAGAGCAGGAAAGCCGCGCGCTGCTCCGCCGGCAGGTGCTCGAGCGCCGCGGCCAAGCGCTCGCTCGCTTCGGCCTCGATGAGCGTCTCGACCGGTCCAGCGGAGGCATTGTCCGCGGCCGCCGCGATCGCGTCGTCATCCACCGTTTCGCGCCGGTCCCGCCGGCCGCTCCGCCGCCAGTGATCCATGCAGCAGTTGTGCGCGATGCGATACAGCCAGGTCGCGAAGCGCGCCTCCGGGCGATAGCGCTCGCGGTTCGCGATGACGCGCGACCAGCATTCCTGGAACACGTCGTCGGTCGCCGAGGCGTCCCGTACCGAGCGCCGGATGAAGCGCCACAGGCCGCCGCGATGCGCCGCGTACAGCTCATCGAAGGCGCGCGCCTCGCCCGCGGCGTAACGCAGCATCAATTGCGCGTCGGCGTCGCCAACTCCCATCGCCGGACTCTACCCGGAAGGCCGGCCCGGCAGTTTCTGGAACGCTGGAGCAGGGCAAAAGGCGTTCGGCGCTTGAAAAAAACGCGCTCGCACCGGGCTTGCTGTCTTGCCTCAAGTGCAGCTTCGAGGCCCTTTTTATTGTAAGCGTTTGTTTTTATTGGCTGTTCTGAGCACTCGTCATTCGACGGCAAAAATCGCTTGCAATCGATCTGGTGTTATAGTTAACTACAACACCAGAGGAGCACATCAGTACATCGGGAGCAGCCAAAGCGGCAGCCCGAATCAGCGTAAGGAAAAGGAGAGAGTCATGTTCACAATGCTTGCACAGAACACCCGGAAGTCGGTCAGCGCCGTGGCGGCAATCGCGATCGTCTCGTTCGGCGGGCTGGTCCTGGATCAGGCGCATCTCGCCGCGGCCCCCCGCGGTACGGTCGAGGTCGGGGAACTGACTCTGATCGGTGGTACAGAGTCGTCGCAGGTGTTGCTGCCGGAGGTGGTGGTCCGCGCGAAGCGCGAGCCGCACAGCTTTGCGGCGACGACCCAGTTGCCGGAGATCGTGGTGGTCGCGAAGCGCATCGCCGGCCTGATGGCGAAGGAAGGCCAGCGCCTGCCGAGCCCCGAGATCAACGCGAGTGCCGAGGGTGCTCTGCTAAACTAGTCTGGTAGCGGGCTAGCTCACTTAGACGGGCGCATGGACACCAACTGGAACGACAGCCTGCCGATCTACCGCCAGCTTCGGGATCGCGTGGTGGCGATGATCCTGGAAGGCGTGCTGAACGACGGCGATCCCTTGCCGTCGGTCCGGAGCGTCGCGGCGGAATATCGCCTCAATCCGCTGACGGTGCTGAAAGGGTACCAGCAACTCGTCGACGAGCAGCTCGTGGAGAAGCGCCGCGGGCGCGGAATGTTCGTGACCGAAGGCGCGCGCCGCGCGCTTCTCAAGGACGAACGTCAGCTCTTTCTCGAGGAGGAATGGCCCAAGATCGCGGGCCGCATCCAGCGCCTCGGCTTCGAGCCCAAGGAACTGCTGGACAAGCTCGACAAGATTCCACCAGAACCCGCGACGACACTGACACCCGCGCGCGATGAAGAAAACGCGGCCAAGGAGCGTGAGCGTGACTGAGCTCATCGTGGCGCGCCGGCTCGGCAAGAGCTTCGGCACGACCCGCGCGCTGGACGACGTGAATTTCAGCGTCGCTGCCGGCCGCATCGTCGGCCTGATCGGCCCGAATGGCGCCGGCAAGACCACCGCGCTCAAGGCGCTTCTCGGACTGACGCGCTTCGAAGGCGAGCTTTCGGTGCTCGGCCTCGACCCCTACCGCCAGCGGCACCAGCTCATGCAGGACGTCTGCTTCATCGCCGACGTCGCGGTGCTGCCGCGCTGGATCCGCGTGCGCCAGCTCATCGATTTCGTCGCGGCGACGCATCCCAAGTTCCGCCGCGGGGTCTGCGAGCATTTCCTGGCGCGCAGCGACGTCAAGCCGGCGAGCCGCGTGAAGGAATTGTCAAAAGGCATGGTGACGCAGCTGCATCTCGCGCTCGTCATGGCGATCGACGCGAAACTGCTCGTGCTCGACGAGCCGACGCTCGGCCTGGACATCCTGATGCGCAAGCAGTTCTACGAGACGCTCCTGAATGAGTACTTCGACGAGCAGCGCACGATCCTCGTGACCACGCACCAGGTGGAGGAGGTCGAGCACATACTCACGGACCTCCTGTTCATCGACCGCGGCCGCATCGTGCTGAACGCGGCGATGGACGAGGTGCAGGAGAAATACGCGCAGGTTGCGGTCCGGCCGGAGCACCTGGCGGCGGCGCGCACGCACCAGCCGCTCGCGGAGCGCCAGGGACTCGGCCGCACGCACATGCTGTTCCGCGGCGTCGAACGCGCGGACCTCGAGCGCCTGGGAGAAGTCGGCGTGCCCTCGGTCGCCGACCTCTTTGTCGCGGTCATCGAGGGAGCGCGCGCATGAAACGTTTCCTGTGGCTGATCCGCCGCGAGGTCTGGGAGCACAAGGCGATCTGGATCGCCCCGGCGATCGTGATCGGTTGCCTCCTGCTGCTGGTCGTGACGGGCAACGTCCATCTCGGCCCGATCGGGACTTTCGACGATTCGAGCCCGCTCGGCGATTTCCCGCGCGACATTCAGATCCGGCTGCTCATGATCGTGTACGCGGGCCTCGCGCTTGTCGTGGACATGGTCATGGGCATCGTCGCCTTCTTCTATGCGCTCGATTCGCTGTACGCGGACCGGCGCGATCGCAGCGTGCTGTTCTGGAAGTCGATGCCGTTGTCTGATGCGGAGACCGTGCTGTCGAAGTTCGCCGTCGCCGTCCTCGTGATACCGCTGATCGCGATGGCGGGCGCGATCATCGCGCAATTCGTCGTCGCGGCCGGCGGCTCGGCGAAGCTCGCGATGGCCGGGATGTCGGGCGGGATCATGTGGCAGCCCGAGGCGATATTCGGCGGCATTGCCGTGGCGTTCGTGTGGTGCGTCACGGCGATCCTCTGGTATTCGCCGATCGTCGCTTACCTGATGCTGGCCTCCGCCTGGGCGCCGAAAGGACCCTTCCTCTGGGCCGTCCTGCCGCCGGTCGCAATCTGGGTGCTCGAGCGCGTGGTCCTGTACTCGGAGCACGTAGGCGATTTCATCACGTACCGCCTGTTCGGGCTGTACCGACTGCTCGGCCCCTCGCAGAGCGCCAGCGACGGCATGAGCGAAGCGGACGTCGGCGCCGAGGTCGTCAAGCTGAGCAACATCGACCTCGTCGGCAGCCTGCGCGAGTTCTATTCGTCGCCGGACCTGTGGCTCGGCGTCGCCGCCGCCGGCCTCCTGCTGGCCGGGGCCATGTGGGTGCGCCGCTACCGCGACGAGACGAGCTGACACCATGCGAAACCGGAGTTTCACGATGCACACGATTTTTCACGTCACCGCCGCGCTCGCCTTGCTTGCCGCGTGCCTCCCCGCCCTGGCCGCGAGCGCGACGGTGACGCGCGCCTGGCAATACAAGCCGGAGTCCGTCGAAGGCCTCGCGGTGCGAAACCTCATCGGCGACATCCGTGTCGAGCGCGGAACCCAGCCCGGCGTGCACGTCACGGCGCGCGCGACGGTCGAGGCAGGTTCGCAGGCTGAAGCCGATCGGCTCGCGGGACTCGTCGTGTACCAGACCAAGGACACGGGCTCGAGCTCGCGCTTCGACGTCCGCCTGCCGCGCGAGCATTTCCCGAAGATCTACTGGACCGGCGGCCCGGCGCACTGGTGGACCGTAAGCTACGTCGAGCATCTCGGCGAGCGCATGCGTCTTTCCGGCAAGCGCGGCGAAGCGATCGTCGTGCAGGTGGACCTCGTGATCCGGGCGCCCGCGGGTGCGAAGCTCGACGTCAGCAACGTGTTCGGAGAATCGGCTGCCCAGGGATTTTCCGGCGACCTCAAGCTCGACGGCGGGAGCGGAGTCCTGCGTTCCGCCGCCGGTGAAGGACGGCTGGAGCTCGACAACGGCAGCGGCGAGGTCGTGGTCTCCGGTCACCGCGGCCGCGTCGGCGCGGACACCGGAAGCGGCTCCGTGAAGATCACCGACTGCGAATGCGAGATCGTCGCCGACACCGGCTCGGGCTCGGTCGATGTCCAGGGCGGAAAGGGCAGCGTCTCCGCCGACACCGGCTCGGGCCGCGTCGAAGTGCAGGGATTCAGCGGCTCCTTCTCCGCCGACACCGGGTCGGGTTCCGTCCGCGCGCGCGGCCTGCGGAGTGTGGAAAGTCTTGAGGTGGACACGGGCTCGGGCAGCGTCACCGTCGAAGGCGATCTCTCGGCGCTCGGACGGCTTCGCATCGACACGGGCTCGGGCAGCGTGAGTCTGCGCTCGGCGGCGCAGCCGTCGATGGAGATTCGCATCGACACTGGCAGCGGCGGCGTGGACATCGAGGCGCCCGGCGCGACCGTGCACGAGGCGGACGACATCTGGACCGTGCGGATGAAGGAAGGCGCCGGCAGCGGCGTCATCGACACCGGTTCCGGCAGCGTGGATATCGACTTCCGTTAAAAAGGAAAACGGGGACGCTCACCTTTAAAGGTGAGCGTCCCCTTTTTAACCCGCGAGGAGCACCGCTTCGGCGTGCTCCTGCGCCTCTGGCGTGCCGAACAGCACGACGACATCGCCCTCGCGGAGTGTCATTTCCGCGTCCGGATCGCGGCCGACAATGCCCTCGCGCCGCACCGCGGCAAAAGAGACCTCTGCGCCGCGCTCGCGCACTTCGCGGATGGTCCGTCCGATCGACCAGGCGCCCGGCGGCAGCACGACCGTGTGCAATTCTTCGCGGAAAGTACCTGATTCATCGATTGAGCCCGCGCTGTCACGCCGGAAAACCGAACGCAGAGTCTTGTAGCGCTGCCGGCGAATCTCGCCGACTGCGCGGATCACTCGGGACGGCGGCACCCGGAGCATGTGTAGCGTATTCGATACGAGCGTGAGTGCCGCCTCGAGCGTCTCCGGCACGACTTCCGTCGCCCCGGCCTCGAGCAGCTCCTCGAGATGCGAGTCATCGGCTGCCCGAACGAGCAGTGGCAGGTCCTTGCGTTGCCGGCGCACCGCGCGGACGATGGCGAGCGAGCGCGTGGGATCGGAAAAAGTCACGACCACGGCGCTCGCGCTGCCGATACCGGCCGACTGCAGAATGCTCTCGTCGGCCGCATCGCCGTAAACGACGACGTCGCCGGCACCCACTGCCGCGCGGACGCGCTGCGGGTCGAGATCCAACGCAAGGAATTCGAAACCCTCGCTTTCGAGCACGCGGGCGACATTCTGCCCGACGCGGCCGTAACCGCAGAGGATCACGTGTTCGCGTTTCGCGAGCGCCTTGGCGGCGGCATCGATCCGTTCGAGCCCGGTTTGCAGCGGTCCGGACTCGCGCAGAATGAACCGCGAGATGCGCTTGTTGTGCCGGATCAGGAAGGGCGACACCAGCATGCTGAGCGTGATGGCGGCCAGAAGCGGCTGCGTGAACTCGGCCCCGATCAGCCGGCTCTGCAGGAGAAGCGCGAGGAGTGCGAAGCCGAACTCGCCGCCCTGCGACAGCACGATGCCGGTGCGTAGCGCCTTGAACCATTGGCCTGCGAAGGCGCGCGCCGCCAGCATGATGATCGCAGTCTTGAGCACGAGCAGCCCGGCGAGCAAGGTGATGACCGCCGGCAGCTGCCGGAGGAGCGCCGGCACGTCGAGCTGCATGCCGATCGTCACGAAGAAGAGGCCGAGGAGTGTGTCGCGGAACGGCCGAATTCCGGCCTCGACCTGGTAGCGGTACTCCGTTTCGGCCAGCATCATGCCGGCGAGGAACGCGCCGAGCGCGAAGGTGAGACCCGCGGCGTGCGTCGCCCAAGCGGAGCCGATCGCGACGAAGAGCACCGCGAAGGTGAAAATTTCCGGCGCGCCGCTTGCCGCGATCTCGTGGAACAGCGGACGCAGCAGCCAGCGTCCCGCGGCCAGCACGATGACGAGCGCCACGGCGGCTTTCGCCACCGCGAGCGCGATTTCCGGCATCCCGTACTCTTCCCCCGGCGACGCGAGCACGCCCGCGAGCGCGAGAAACGGCACGACCGCGAGGTCCTGGAAGAGCAGGGCGCCGAATGCGAGCCGCCCATGCGTGCGGTTGAGCTCGTCCTGCTCGGTGAGCTGCCGGAGCACGATGGCAGTCGACGACATCGCGACCGCGCCGCCCAGCAGGATCGCGACCTCGAGCGCGAGGCCGAAAGACCATGCGACGGCGGCGACCGCTGCGGTCGTGAGTCCCACCTGCAGGCCGCCGAGCCAGAACACCTCGCCGCGCGTCGCGAGCAGCCGCGGCAGCGAGAATTCGAGGCCCAGCGTGAACAGCAGGAAGACGACGCCGAACTCCGCGAGCGTCCGGGTCGTTTCCGTCGACTCGACCCAGCCGAGGGCATGCGGGCCGACGACCATTCCGACCAGCAGGAAGGCGAGTATCAGTGGCAGGCGCAGGCGCCGCAGTCCGACGACGACCACGAGCGTCGCCGTAAGCAGCAGCAGGACGTCTTCCAGTACGCTGTTTCCCAGACGCGCCTCCCGGCGCCCATGTTACCTGCCGCGAGTGCGCACCGGCGCCGGCCCTGAGGTAACCTCTGATCGATGCAGTTCGAGGCAGTGGACGAAGGCGGCCGCCGCCTGTTCCGTTTTCGCGGGCGCTGGACCGTCGAGGAAGCGGCGGCGCTCGAGCCACGTCTGCGAAAGGCATCGGCGGGCACGGCCGGCGAGGTCGTGTTCGATGCCACCGGCGTCGAAGCAATGGACCTGACCGGCGCCTGGCTCTTGCGCTCACTCGAGCGGCGTCTCCGGCATTCCGGCCGCGTCGAATGGGCAGGCGGCCGACCCGCCCAGCTCGAGTTCATCGATCGCGCCATCGCAGGCCAGCCGAAGGATGCACCGTCCGCGCCTTTGGCGCCCGCCGGCGTCCTCGGCGCCCTGCACGGGCTCGGCTTCCAGGCCGTGCTCGCGAGAGAAGGCGCGCTCGATTGGCTCGGCTTTCTCGGTGCGGTGACGGCGGGTTTTGGCCGCGCGTGCGGAAGTCTGAAGCGGCTCAGGCTCACCTCCGTCGTGCGCCACGTCTATGAAACCGGCCTGACCGCGGTGCCGATCGTCGCGCTGATCGCGTTCCTGATCAGCGTCATCGTCGCCTACATCGGCGCGCAGCAGCTTCGCAAGTTCGGGGGCGAGATCTTCGTCGTCGATCTCGTGACCGTCGCGGTGCTCCGCGAGCTCGGCGTGCTCCTGACCGCGATCATCGTCGCGGGGCGGTCCGGCAGCGCGTTCGCCGCCGAGATCGGCTCGATGAAGCTGAACGACGAGGTGGACGCGCTGCGCGCGATCGGCATGGACCCGGTCGAGGTGCTCGTGCTGCCGCGCATCGTCGGGCTCGTGATTGCGCTGCCGGCGCTCACCGTGATCGCGGATGCGATGGGGCTCGCGGGCGGTGCGCTCCTCTCCTGGTATCTCGTGGACATCCCCTTCAACCAGTATGTCGAACGCGCGCAGGGGGCGATCGGCGAAATGACCTTCTGGGTCGGCATCATCAAGGCGCCCGTGTTCGCGCTGCTGATCGCAATGGTCGGGACGCTCCGCGGCATGCAGGTGCGGACCTCTTCGCGCGAGCTCGGGCGGCTCACGACGGTCGCGGTCGTGCAGTCCATCTTTCTCGTGATTCTCGCCGATGCCGTTTTCGCGGTGCTCTTTCTCGAGCTCGACATCTGATGGAATCAATCATCTCCGTCCGCGGGATCGTCAACCGTTTCGGCGCCCAGGTCGTGCACGACGGGCTTGACGCGGAGATCCGCGCCGGCGAGGTCTTCGGCATCGTGGGCGGCTCCGGCAGCGGCAAGTCGGTACTGCTCCGGACGATGCTCGGGCTGCAGAAACCCGCCCAGGGCTCGGTGCGCATCGAAGGACACGAAATCACCCGGCAGTCGGAGCGGGAACTGCTCGCCGTCAAACGCCGCTACGGCGTGCTGTTCCAGCGCGGCGCCCTGTTCTCGTCGCTCTCCGTCGCCCAGAACGTGGAACTTCCGATCAACGAGCACCACGCGATCGGCGCCGCGACGCTTCGCGAACTCGCGCTCCTTCGAATTCGCATGGTCGGATTGCCGGAGGACGCCGCCGGGAAGTACCCGGCACAGCTCTCGGGCGGCATGACCAAGCGCGTGGCGCTCGCCCGGGCGCTCGCGCTCGATCCCGCAATCCTGCTCCTGGACGAGCCGACCTCGGGGCTCGACCCGATCTCCGCGGCCGCCTTCGACCAGCTGGTGCTCGACCTGCAAAAAGGCCTCGCATTGACGGTGGTGATGATTACGCACGATCTCGATACCATCTTCCGGGTCTGCAACCGGGTCGGCGTGATCGTCGACGGCAAGATGATCAGCGGGACGCTCGACGAGATCGTCCGGCACGAACATCCCTGGATCCGGGATTACTTCCATGGCGAGCGCAGCCGCGCTGCGCGTGGACTGGCGGGAACCGATGGATAGAGAAGCGAATTACGTCGCCGTCGGGGCATTCGTACTGCTCGTGATCGTGCTCGCCGCAGGCTTCGTGCTCTGGTATACGGACCAGGCGGACGGCAAAGCGGAGCGACGCTACGAGTTGTACTTCGAGGGCAGCGTATCCGGACTCTCGGAGGGCAGCTCCGTGCGCTATCTCGGCGTGTCAGTGGGCCGCGTAGCGCGCATTGGCGTCGATCCGCGGAACTCAGGACGCGTGCGCGTGGTCGCCGACATCGCGGAGGGCGCGCCGATCAAGGGCGACACCGTCGCGCGCCTTGCATTGCAGGGCGTCACCGGCCTCCTGCACATCGACCTCCAGCCGCGTGATCCTGGCTCGCCGCCGCCGCCGCTGATCGAGAGCATCAAGTATCCGGTCATTCCCACGGAGCAGTCCCAGTTCGACGAGTTGGTGAGCAGCCTGCCGGATGTCGTCGCGAGAGCGGGCGAGGCGCTCAACCGGATCAACGCGATGCTCTCGGACAAGAACATCGCGGCAGTCAGCGCCACTTTTGGCTATGCGGAGAAGACGACCGCCGAGCTGCCGACCGCGGTTGACGAGGCGCGCGCGATGTTCCTGGAGCTCCGCGCCGCCGCCGCGGAAATGCAGGGCACCGCGCAGGCGCTGCACGAGTTGACGGGCACGAGCGGCGAGCAGATCAGGATCGCCGCGACGCGGCTGCGGGAAGTGGCCGATAACGTCGCGAGCACGAGCCAGCGCCTCGACCGCCTGGTCGCGAACAATGCGGGAAACATCGACCGCTTCGCGGGCGAGGGGCTCGCCGAGTTCGAGCAACTCGTGCGCGAAACGCGCCATGCCGTGCGCGCGATCGATTCCCTGACCGAGAGCCTGGAGCGCGATCCCTCGCGCCTCATCTACCGGCCGGAGCCCGCCGGCGTGGAGATTCCGCAATGAAAAGAGCATTCGCAATAGCCGCGCCGGTTGCCGCCTGCCTGCTGACCGGCGCCTGCATCGGCGGCCTCAAGAACGAAGTGCCGGTGCCGGTCAACTACCGGATCAGCGCCCCGAAGCTGCCGGCCGGCGCAGCACTGGTTGCGGACGTTCTCGTCACGGTCGTGGCGACCGCGCCGGGCCTCGACGGCACCGGCATCGCGGGCCGCTGGCCGGGCTCGCGCATGGATTACCTGGCGGGCGCCCGCTGGCCCGTGCGGACACCAGCCCTCATCGAGTCCGCCCTGATCGAGGCGCTTCAGGATTCGGGGCGACTGCGCTCGGTGCAGGGCGATTTCAGCCGCTTTCGCACGACGCACACGATTGCACTCGAAGTGCGCCGATTCGAGGCCGATTACACGGATGGCGAGCCGCCGGTCGCGCAGGTGGCGCTCGCGGTGACGATCGGCCGGCAGGCCGACCGGCGCGTGCTCGCCGCGTTTGCGGTCGCTGCGGAGCAGAAGGCGTCGGAAAATCGCGTCGCGGCGGTCGTCGCGGCGCTCGATGCCGCCTTCGGCCGCGCCGGGGCCGAGGGCGCTACCAGGGCTTTCGAGGCGATCGCCCTGGATCTCGCGCGTCAACCGGAGGCTGCCGCCGCGCGTTGATCGTTCCGGTAGAACCGCGTCCCGCGGTTTCCGGAGCGACACATGCTGAATACCCGGATATTCTCAGTCTCAATCCTGTTGGCTGGACTGCTGACGGCCGGCTGCGCAACGCCGTCGAGCGGCCGGATCTATTCGCGCCATGAGGCACGCCTCGCCTGGGACGTGCATTACGGCCGCGTGGTTGCGGTCGACGACGCGGTCATCGAGGGTCGCCGAACGGCGCTCGGGCGGATCGGCGGCGGCCTGATCGGCTACACGGCTGGCCGGACCGTCGGCGGCGGCTCGGGTCGGGCGGTCGCGGGCGCCGTCGGCGCGGTGGCCGGCGCCGTCGCGGGCCAGGCGATCGAGGAACGCGCGACGCGCGAGGAGGCCTGGCAGTTCACGGTCGATCTCGATCGCGGGCGCACGATCGCGATCGTGCAGGCGCGCGACCAGTCGTTCGCCGTCGGAGAGCGGGTGCGTGTGTATATGCGCCGCGATGGGGCGGCCAGGGTGGCGAAGATCTGAAGTTACGGCCCGAAGACCCGAGCGAGTACCTTCTTGATCCCGTAGCGCCGATTACCGATGAGAACGGTGCGACAGCCATTTCTGTCGACCTGGATACGCCGCAACTTCGGTAGCACGCGCTGGCCATGTGAGGTGACGTACGGGAGAGTCCGGACGCGACCCATGTTTGAGATCACGTGCGTGCGCCTTGCGCCCGGGAACGGCCGCCAGACCTCCCCGGGCAGCGACTCAATCCGCGGACGGTATGCCCTGGGCCGTGCAAGTCCGTTCAGCGGACGCTTCAGGCCCAGACGCTTGATTTCACCGTCATAGGCATACGCGGCCTCCTCCGGTGTGGCAAAGAATCCAAGGTCATGCCGCTTCTCTGCGACTCGAAAGAACGCCACCCATCGAAGCACCTTCCCGCGATGCTGATTGCAGGTCACTCCGTAGTAGGGGCAAGAGAATCTCAGGCCATCGTGCATACGAAGCTCCACGAGCGTAGCCCAGGCAAGATTGCCGCGCCGAAAGTCGGAATTGTCATGATTGCGATGCACCGCATAATTGCATCGCCGCGGATTCGGAATGCCGTAGGCCTGCGCCATGAGCACGGAAGCGCAAAACTGGCGCATCGCGCCATTGCTGCAAAGCGTGAAATAGCGCCGCCCACTCGGACTGACGATGCCTCTCAGGACGCGCATCGACCGGCGATGCCCGCTGGCATCGATGCGCGTGAGGCTGCGAACGCCGCCACGGATCGAGACCTTATATTGACCCCGGTAATCGGGAATGTCGTACCAGCGGTCATTCATGAGTCGGCGAACCAAGACGGCATGGTGATATCAAAGCATGGTGCAGTGCGTCGTGAAAGACTTGACGATCTTGACTCCGGCGTCAGCCTGACAACTGCGTGATGCCCGACTGCTCGGACCGAGTCGCAGCATCCTCCCGGCGCAGTTACAACAGGCGCACCATCGATTGCATCAAGCTCACGCCATGGCGGCGTGAGTCAAACCAGGACGTCTCCAGAATACCCGGGGCGGTTCACGGGTGAGGGCGACCCGCCGCGAGAGCGGGTCATACATATAGGTCGCGAGCACCCCGATCCCGCTCGCCGCGCCGTTCTCGCGGATCGCGGTCACCCGGTTCAAGGCATCGTAGTCGTACTGGACGAAGTTGCCGTGCGGCTAGGTCAGGCGTGTGCGGTTGCCGGCCTGTCGCTGGTTGCTACACCGGATCCAGCCCCCTGCGTCATTTTCTCATCGAGAGGTGCGGGCGGCGGTCGACGCGTGTGATTCCGTGCGCAATGTTCTTAGGATGTCTTGGGCCTCTTTGACAACGGCGGGCGTCAGATTTGCCAAGTCCTGAGACCGGAGAAGTTTTGTCAGCATGACAATGGCCGTCGGACGACCATGCATCGACCTGGCCTTCAATTTGGCAATTTCCAGCAAGCCTTCCTCATCGCCAAGTTCCACTGACCGCCTAAATCGGGCGGCGGCACAATATCGGCACTCCAAAGTGGAGAAAATGGCTTTAGACTAAACTTTCAATCACCTCAAATCGTCGTGGCCCAACAGAAATCAGTGAAGGACTCTCAATCATGGTA
>JBOHZO010000047.1:0-12999 GCA_050738555.1 Steroidobacteraceae bacterium
CCGTGGCATAGCGCGCGCGGCCGCGCGCGGCGCGCTCGGCCGCGAGCGCGAGCGCGACGAAGAGGAGCAGGAGCAGCGCGAGCCCGAGCGCGGTCTCGATCGAAAACAGCCCGAACCAGGCCTTGTAGATCGCGGTCGTGAACGTGTCGTAGTTGAAGACTGACACGGCGCCGAAATCGGCGAGCGTCTCCATCGCGACCAGCGCGGCTCCGCCCGCGAGCCAGGGACGCGCCAGCGGCACGGCGACGCGAAAGAGGCCCGCCCAGGATCCGAGGCCGAGCGATTGCGCCGCTTCGAGCACGCGCGCGCCGTGCGTCAGAAAGGCGCCGCGCGCCATCAGGTAGACGTACGGGTAACCGGCGAGCGCGAGCACCGCGATCGCGCCGCCGGTCGAACGGATCGGCGGCACGCGGAACCCGGCGCCGAGCCAGCCGCGCAGTGCGGTCGGCACGGCGCCGGCGTAATCGAGCGTCGCCACCGCGACGAAGGCGAGCACATACGCGGGCATCGCCATCGGGAGCAGGAGCGCCCACGAGAAGAAGGCGCGGCCCGGGAATTCACAGGCCGCCGTCAACCAGGCGAGCGACGTGCCAAGCACGGCGGCGACCGCCACGACTCCCACGACCAGGATCAAGGTGTTCGACACGACCCGCGCCAACACGTGTTCGCGAAGATGCGCCCACAACTCCGGGTCCGCGTCCATCGCGCCCTGCACGACCGCGGTCAGGACCGCGATCATCGGCAAGGCGACTGCGATCGCGGCGATCGAAGGACCGAGGCGTTGCGACGAGGTCATGCCAGGAAACCCCGATCACCCCGCCGGCTGGTGATCAGCGCCAGCCCGCGCGATCGAGCAGCCTCACGGCCGCCGGCTGGGTCTTTCCGATCGTGCCGACATTGACCGTGTTGGGCTCGAATCTGCCCCAGGCCTTGACCTCCGGCAGCGGATCGACGGACGCGTTCGCCGGAAACTCGAAGTTCACGGCAGCGAAGCGCTGCTGGATGTCGGGTGACGCGAGCCATTCGAGGAAGCGGATCGCCTCGGTGCGGTTCTGCGCGTGTTTCGTCACGCCACCGCCGGAAATATTGACGTGCGTTCCGGCGCCAGCCTGGTCGGCCCAGAAAATCTGTACCGGAAACTCCGACTTCTCGTGCTGCAGCCGCCCGAGGTAATAGGTGTTGACGATGCCCACGTCGCACTGGCCAGCGGCGATCGCGTTCAGGAGCAGCGTGTCGCTCGAGAACGGCTCGGCGGCAAGATTCGCGACCCAGGAATGCACGACCCGCTCGGTCGCCTCCTCGCCCATGTCGCCGATCATCATCGCAACGAGCGACTGGTTGTAGACGTGCTTGCCGCTGCGCAGGCACAGCTTGCCCTTCCAGCGCGGATTGCCGAGCGCCGCATACGTGGAAAGCTCCGACGGCTTGACGCGTTCGGTCGAATACGCGATCGTCCGCGCACGCACCGCGAGGCCGAACCAATGCCCGTCGGGATCGCGCAGATGGGCCGGGATAGCCGCTTCCAGTGCGGGCGAATTGACCGGTGACAGCAGACCCGCCTGGGTGGCTCGCCAGAGGTCGCCCGCGTCCACGGAAATGAACACGTCCGCGGGACTGTTTCGCCCTTCCGCGATCAGCCGCTGGATGAGCGGCGCGCCGTCATCTGTGACCGACTTCACCTCGATTCCACGCTCCCGGCCGTACTCGAGAAAGAGCTGCTCGACCAGCTGGTATTTGCGCGCGGAATAGACCACCAGGGGCTCGCCGGCGGCCAGGGACGGGCCAATCCAGGCGATGCAGCTCAGGAAGAGCGCGGCCTTCCTCAGGCCTGGCAGGGCGATGCGGAAACGCATGCAAACCTCAATATGGTAATGAGAATGACTCTCATTAAGCATATCAGGTCTGGCGGGCGGCGGCGCGATCCTGGAGATAGGCCCGGCCCCTCCGCATCAGCCGCGCGAAGCCGGCGGCGTCCTGATTCGCGACCAGCGCCTGCAGCCGGGTCACCGCTTCGACGAGCGCCTTGAGCGAGTCGCCGCCGTACTGGTTGAGCGCCTGGATCTCGAAGTAGAGCGCCGGGCTTTCGCCGGCGACGAGCGAGGCAATCGCAAGCTGAGCATCGAAAGTCGTGCTCGACAGGCGCGCGAGCCGCGGCGCGGCTTCCCCGCTTTCCGCGAGCGCCGTGAAGAATGCGATGTTGATCGCGTGCGAAAGCCCGAGTACGTAGGCGATCAGCCGGTCGTGGTCGTCGAGCGTCGTGATCACCTGCTCGACCATCGTCGAGGCGAACAGATTCTGCGCATCGGTCACGGCGTCAGGACGCCCGACGTCCACGTGAATGATGTGGCGGCCCGAGAGCAGATCCGTGTCGGGACCGAACATCGGATGCAACGAGGCCACCCTGACGCCAGCCTGGTGGAGCGCCGCGAGCCCCGTGCGTAGCGGCGTCTTCAGCGAGCCGATGTCGAACACGAGCCCGGGTGGCCGGTGGCGCGCGAGTTGCTCGAGGATCGACGCCGTGATTCCGAGCGGGGTGGCGACCACGATCACGTCGTGCGACAGCTCGTCGGCCTGCCAGTCCGTGCGGTGCGCGCGCGCGCCGAGCGGCCCGGCAGGATCGGCAATCTCGACCTCGAAGCCCTGTGAATCGAGGAACTCGACGAACCAGCGCCCCATCTTGCCGCGGCCGCCGATCACGAGCGCCCGCCGGCCAGCGCCCTGCCCCTGCGCCGCCACCTGCGCCTGCTCCTGGGTCGCGAGCGAGCTTCTGATCAGGAGCCTGAGCAGGTTGTCGGCGAGCGCCGGCGAGAGGCCGAGCTTTTCCGCGGCGGCGCGCGCGTTCATGAGCACGTCGCGCTCACGCTGGAAATCGCGCGTCGGGTGGCCGCTCGCGCGCTTGGCGCGAGCGACCTCCTCGGAAAGCCGCTGGCGCTCGGCGATCAGCGCGAGCAGTTCGCCATCGAGCTCGGTCAGGCGCGAGCGCAGTTCCTTGAGATCCATCAGGGCGGCCACCTCGGTACAGCCCGCCCTGTGTACCGGCCCGCCTGCGAAGGCGCAAGCGGGCCGGATCTTCGGGACTCAGCCGTCGATATGGAAGCCGAAGTACCAGCCGTCGCGCGGATCCCGCGCCCAGTAGCCCGGGCGATAACCCGGACGGTGGTACCGCGCGGCGTCGCGCCAGCCAGCTTCGTAACCGGCCCAATAGCCGAAGTCCGCGCGATACGACCGGCGCCGCCAATTGCGGTCGTGGCGCCCGTACTGGACCCAATCGCGCCAGGCCAGTTCGTATCCGGACCGATAGCCGAAGTCCACGCGATAGTGGACCGGAGGAACGTGACGCCAGTGGCGATTGCTTCTCCAATAGTCATAACGCCGATCGTCGCGCCGATGGTCATAACGCCGATGGTCATTGCGGCGGTGATCGTAGCGGCGGTCGTTGCGGTCATCATCGTGGCGGCGGTCGTCGTGCCGACGCTCGTGGCGATCGTCACGGTCGTGACCCCGGCGGCGGCGATCGTCGTCGTCATCGCCAATCGCAGGACCTGCCAGCAGCATCGCCAGCATCCCCGCTGTCAGAGTGGACTTGATCATCATGGTTCCTCCTCAGCGTGCGTGGCGTCAGTGTCGGCGCCGCTACCTGAATCGCACCTTAATCAAGGTGGCTTTTGACGAAATCCAGCACTTCCCGGTTGAAGCGGGCCGGCGAGTCCAGTTCGCTGTGGTGGCGGCTGCCCGGGATCTCGACGAATCGCGCCTGCGGCATCAATGCGGTCCAGCGGCGCTTCTCGCCGCTGGTCGTGAAATCGTGCTCGGCACCGAGCACCAGGGTCGGGACGCCGACTGACGCCAGCCGGGACGCCGCATTCCAGCGCGTCAGCGCGCGCAGCGTCGCGAGATAGACCCAGCGGCTCGTGGGACTCGCGCGGCGGATCAGGCGCCGGCGCAGCCGCCCCTGGTGGCGGGCCGGGAACATCTTCTGCCCGAACAGGCGGGCGACCGCGCCGACGCCCAGGAACGCGGCGATCACGACCCGGATCAGGGCCATGCGCCGCCGTTGCCAGTTCGTGAGGACGAAGCCGGGCGCGGTATTCGCGAGCACGAGCGTCGCGACCGACCCGGGCGCCAGCAGGGCCATCTCGATCGCGACGGCACCGCCCATCGAGATCCCGACGACATGGGCGCGGCCGGCCTCGCGCGCGGACAACAATGCGATCATGTCGCGCGCATGCTGGCGGATGGTGAATGGCGCGCGACGCTCGCTCACGCCGAAGCCGCGCAGGTCCGGAATGATGACGCGGAAGCGCGCCGCGAACTCGGGCCGCTGCAGGCGCCAGTCGTCATGGCTGCCGCCCAGTCCATGCAGGAAGAGAATCGTCGCGCCGCGGCCCTCGTCGACGTAGTGAATGCGCGCGCCGTTGACAGTGATCCGTTGCATGCCGCTTCAAGGTACACTGCCCGCCCGCTGGCGCGTTAACATCGCCGCATGCACGCGCGATTCCAGACGCTGCCGGATCCGCTGCCGTCCGGTCCGATGCCGCTCGCGTCCACCTGGTTCCGCCAGGCCTGGGACGAACAGGTCCAGCGCAACCCGAACTCGATGAGCCTCGCGACCACCGCCGCCGACGGCAAGCCGTCGGTGCGGATCGTGCTGTGCAAGGAAATCGTCGCCGATCCGGGCTATCTCGTTTTCTACACCAACTACCACTCGCGCAAGGCCCGCGAACTCGCGGCGAATCCCTGGGCTGCGGTCGTTTTCCAGTGGGACGCGCTCGGCCGGCAATTGCGCGTCGAAGGCCCGGTCGTGCACGCGCTCGCCAGCGAGAGCGACGATTACTTCGCGAGCCGCCCCTGGCGGAGCCGCCTTGCGGCCATCACGAGCGAACAGAGTGCGCCGATCGCGACGCGCCAGATGCTGCTCGAGCGACTGCGCGACGCGGCGCTCCGCTTCGGCACGCCCGATCCCTTCGTCGCGCCCGAAGACGACCAGGAACCGGGATTGCGCCTGCCGCGGCCGCCTCATTGGGGCGGCTACCGATTGTGGGCCGCCGTGGTCGAGCTGTGGGTCGAAGGCGAACACCGCCTGCACGATCGTGCCCGCTGGACGCGCGTGATCGCGCCCGCCGGCGACGGGCGCTTCCAGGCCGAGCCATGGCAGCACCAGCGTCTGCAGCCCTGAGTCGCGAGACAGCGCCGCGGATCGCCTGCCGGGCGGTCGGCGTCGCGGTCGCAGGCCGTGAGCTCGTGCACGCGCTCCATTTCGAGGCACGGGGCGGCGAATTCATCGCAGTGCTCGGCCGGAACGGCGTCGGCAAGACGCTCACCCTGCACACGCTGGCGGGACTGCGCGCGCCCGCGACGGGTGTCGTGGAGCTCGATGGACGCGATCTCTCGGCGTGGTCGGGACGCGAGCGAGCGCGCCGGATTGCGCTGCTGCCGCAGATCACGGAAGACCCGTTTCCCTCGACCGTCTTCGAAACGGCGCTCATCGGCCGGCATCCGCACCTGCCCTTCTGGCAATGGGAGGACGCCGCGGATCTCGCCTGCGTGAGCGCGGGGCTCGCCGCCGTGGGGCTGGACGGCCTTGCGGGCCGCGCCGTGGATTCGCTGTCCGGCGGCGAGCGGCGGCGGCTCGATGCCGCGACGCTGCTCGCGCAGGACGCTCCGGTCTGCCTCCTCGACGAGCCGACCAATCACCTCGATCCGCGGCATCGCAGCGAGATGCTCGCGCTCTTCCGCACTCGCGCCGATGCGGGCGGTCTCATCGTCGCGGCGCTGCACGATGCGACGCTCGCCGCGCGCTGGGCGGACCGCGTGCTGCTCCTGTTCGGCGACGGGCGCTGGCAGTTCGGCGAAGCCGCCACGGTCCTTTCGGACGTGCATTTGTCGGAACTCTATGGGGTATCGGTCGGCGAGCTGTCCTGGCAGGGACGGCGCGTATTCGTCAGCGCCTGAACCCGTCAGCGGCCCAGTTCCGCAAGAATCGACTCGTGCAGCGCGCCATTGGACGCGAGAATGCTGCGTGAATCGAGTCCGATGGACGCGCCCTCGAGGTCGGTGACCCGGCCGCCCGCCTCTTCCACGATGACGGTGAGCGCCGCGATGTCCAGGATGTGGATGTCCGACTCGATCACCGCTTCGATCTTCCCTGCGGCGAGCAGATGGTAATGGAGGAAATCGCCGAAGCCGCGAATGCGGTCGAGTCGCGCCACCATTCGCCCGAGCGCGGCCCAACGCGGGCCGCGCGCAAGCGAGCGCAAACTGCCGGTCGAGATCGTCGCCTCCTCGAGTGTCGCGATGCCGCTCACCGCGAGCCGCGTCCCGCCGAGCCAGGCACCACCGCTGCGCTCCGCCCAGGCGGTTTCGCCATAGGCCGGAGCGCATGACACGCCGAGCGCGAGCCGGCCGCGTTCCATCAGCGCGATCTGCGTCGAGAACATCGGGTAACGGCGCACGAAGGATTTCGTGCCGTCGATCGGATCGACGATCCAGAGCCGCTCCGCATCCATGCGCTCCGCCGCGGATTCCTCGCCGTAGAAGCCGTCCTCGGGAAAGCGGCCGAGGACGATGCCGCGTATCGCCTGCTCCGCAGCGACGTCGGCGTCGGTCACGGGAGAACCGTCGGGCTTGACGCGAAAATCGATCGCGCTGCGGTAACATTCCCGGATCAGCTCCGCCGCGGCCGCCGCCGCGGCGAGCGCCGCCTCGAGTCTCGCCGAGTTCGCCATGTGGCCACACTGCGATGCTGCGGGGAAATCGTCAAACGGCGGCTTGACCCGCCGGCATACTCTCCTTAGATTGTTCGCGTTGACAGGTAACCCGGGCGCAAGCCCGGGCTAATCGGGAAGCCGGTGCGCGAGTCGCTCGCCATCCCGGCACTGCCCCCGCAACGGTAAACGGCGCAAGCCGCATCGAGCAGGCGAGCCCTGCAGCCACTGCCGGATTCCCGGTGGGAAGGCGATGCGGAAAGTCCCCCCGGGACACGCCGTGAGTCCGGAGACCGGCCCGTCAGCACGCGCCAGTCGCGGCGGGCGATGGTGGGCGGCTCTCCGCTCTCCCGTGATTCCGCCGCGACCGGTGAACCTCGATTCACCGCTCGGGAGGAGCACGGATGAACACAATTTACCTGTTAGCCGCGATCGCCGGCACACACGCGATCGAACCCGTCGTCGTCACAGCGACACGAACCGAAATTCCGGCCAATCAGGCGCTCTCGAGCATCGACCTGATCGGCGGCGACGAATTATTGCGGCATCCCGCTTCGGATCTCGGCGATGCGCTGCGGCTGCGCGCCGGCATCGAGGTCGCGCGGCTCGGCGGCGCGGGCCAGCAGACCTCGCTGTTCCTGCGCGGCACCGAATCCAATCACGTGCTCGTGCTCATCGACGGCCTTCGGATCAATCCGGGAACCATCGGCAGCGCTGCGATCCAGAATATCGCGCCCGAACTCGTCGAGCGCGTCGAGATCGTCAAAGGACCGCGCTCGACGCTCTATGGTTCGGAAGCGCTCGGCGGTGTGATCAACGTCATCACGCGCCGCGGCGCGGCGAGCGGCAGCAGTGTCCAGGCAGGTTTCGGGCGCTACGACACGCGAAGCGCCAGCCTCGCCGCCAGCATTGGCGGCGTGCGCGGCGACGCATCGTTCGGGGTTTCCTGGCTCGACAGCACCGGTTTTCCGACGCGCACCGGCGACCCGACGGACCGCGGCTACGAGAACCGGTCATTCACCGCTGCCGGACGCGCGGACGTCGGCCCGCTCGAATTGGGCGTTCGCGCCTGGCATGCCGCGGGCACATCCGAGTATTCGGATTTCTTCGTCACGCCGGTGGACCAGGACTTCGAGAACTCCGCGCTTGCACTGACCGCGGAGTTTGCGCCGTCGGCGTCATGGGACTCGAGGCTCATGGTCGGCCATGCGCTGGACGATCTCGAGCAGAATCAGTCGCCGGATTTCCTGAACACTCGGCGATGGACGATCGACTGGCAGAACGACTTCGCGGTCTCGGGGCGCCAGACGCTCACAACCGGTCTGCTCTGGCAGGATGAATCCGCCGACGCGGAATCCTTCAGCCTGCCATACGGCGCCGAGACCGCGACGAGCCAGTTCTACTTTCAGGATCAGGCCGCATTCGGGCCGCACCGCCTGCTCGTGGCCGCTGCTTACACGGATCACGAGACATTCGGCGGCCACGCGACCTGGAATGCCGAATACGGCTTCGCGATCGGCGAGCGCGCGCTGGTCACCGCGGCGGCCGGCACGGCCTTCCGCGCGCCCGATGCGACGGATCTCTTCGGATTCGGCGGCAATCCCGAGCTGGATCCAGAGGAATCCCGCAGTTACGAGCTGAGCTACCGCCAGCGCATCGGCGATCGGCAATCGATGACGCTGACGGCGTTTCGCAACGAGATCGACGACCTGATCGAGTTCGTTGTGCTTGATTTCGATACCTTCGAGGGCGAGAACCGCAATGTCGAGCGGGCGCGGATCGATGGCCTCGAAGCCGCGTGGCGCTACGACGGCGAACGCTGGGCGGCTCGCGCCACGGCGACCCTGCAGGACCCTCGTGACCTGATCACGAATCAACGCCTGTTGCGACGCGCGCAGGAGAATTTCACGCTGGGCGTCCTGCGCCGGATCGGCTCCCACCGGTTCGCCGTGGACCTGCTCTACGCGGGCGATCGCAAGGATTTCGGCTTTCCGCCCATGCGCATGCCCGCCTACTGGCTCGCCAATCTCTCGGCGAGCATCGCGTTCAGCGAACGCTGGACATTGCTCGCGCGAATGGAGAACCTGTTCGACGAGGACTACGAGCTGGCGAGCGGTTTCAATACGATGGGCCGGAGCCTCTTCGTTGCGCTTCGGCATGAATTCCGCTGAGGGGAGACCGTGGGAAACCGGCTGTCGAAGATCTACACGCGCACCGGCGACGGCGGCACGACGGGCCTCGGCGACGGCAGCCGCGTGCCCAAGGACGACCCTCGCGTCGAGGCCTACGGATGCGTCGATGAATGCAACAGCGCGATCGGAGTCGTGCTGTCCGCTGCCGGCTTGCCAGAGGATGTGCGCGAGCTCCTGACCGGCGTGCAGCATGAACTGTTCGATCTCGGCGGCGAACTCTGCATTCCCGGGCACCGCGCGATCGAGGCCCGGCACGTCACCGCGCTCGAGCAGGCGCTCGACCGGTTCAACGAGCGACTGCCGCCGCTGAAGGAATTCATCCTGCCGGGCGGCGGCACGGCCGCCGCCGGCTGTCACCTCGCGCGCGCAATCTGCCGGCGCGCCGAGCGGCGCGCCTGGACGTTGGCGCGGGCGCAGGGCGTCGCGCCCGAGCCGCTGCAATACCTGAACCGCCTGTCCGACCTGTTGTTCGTGGTCGCGCGGGTGCTCGCGCGCCACGAGAGCGGCAGCGAAGTGCTGTGGAGGCACGCGCGGCGGGGCGCCGCGCCGCGCGAATCAGGCTGACGGCGCAGTTCTTGCCTTGCTGCGCGCCTCGTCGAGGCGCGCGCAGACATCCGCCGCGCCGTCGACGATCCGCGGGCTGGGCCGTGCGAGCGCATCCGCCGGCGCGCGATACACGTTGCCGCGAGCCACGGCCTCGACCCCGCCGAATCGCGCCCAGTACTCGGCCGGGTCGCCGTCGTCGGTCGAAAGGATTACCTGCGGCGCGCGCACGAGCACTGACTCGAGATCCACCGGCAGCGCGAGTGCCGAAGAATCGGCGAATACATTCGTTCCGCCGCAGAGCTCCACGATCTCGGTGATGAGATGGGTGCCGCCGACCGTGAAGAGGGGCGCATCGTCGATCTGGATGAACACCCTGAGCTTCAGCCGATTGCGATAGCGGATCCTGAGCCATTCGACCTGGCGGCGGAATTTCGCCGCAGCGGCCTCCGCAACCGCCTCGGTGCCCGCGAGCCGGCCGAGCTCGACGATCCCGGAAGCAATGTCGTCGAGCCGGCGCGTCGGAATCCCGGCGACGCGAATGCCGAGGTCCTCGAGACGGCCCGCGACGCCGGCAGGCGTGCCGGTCTCCCAGATGACCGCGACGGTCGGCGCGAGCGCCACGATGCGCTCATAATCAAGGCGGAATGCGTCACCGATGCGCGGCAGCGCGCGCGCCGCCTTCGGATGGTCGCTGTACTCGCTGACCCCCACGATTTGATCCGCCGCGCCCGCCGCGTACAGCATTTCCGTGAGGTTCGGAGCGACGCTGATGATCCGTTCGCGCGCGGGCGGCTCCGTCTCGGTCGCGCAAGCCGCGAGCCCGATCGCCACGATCGCCGCAAGCGCTTTCAGGCGAGCAGCTCGCGCCGGAATGCGGCGCCCAGCGCGCGGAGCTCCCGCTCGAGCCGCCGCCAGTCGAAGGCCGGCCCCGGATCCGTCTTGCGGCCGGGTGCAATGTCGCTGTGACCCGCGATCCAGCCATCCGCAAGCGACGGGTACGTCCGCTGCAGGGCCGTGATCACCTGCGCCAATGCAGAGTACTGGGGATCCGCGTACGGTTCATCATCGGCGCCTTCGAGCTCGATGCCGATCGAGAAATCGTTGCAGGCGCCGCGCCCGCGCCAGTGCGAGGGACCGGCATGCCAGGCGCGGAGATCGAATGGCACGTACTGCGTCGGCGTGCCATCGCGCGCGATCAGCACGTGCGACGACACGCGCAGGTGGTGAATCGTGGCGAAATAGGGATCGACATCGGCCGGCAGCGTGTTCGTGAACAGGCGCTCGATCCACGGCCCGCCGTAGCGGCCGGGCGGCAGGCTGATGCCGTGAATGACGACGAGCTCCGGCAGGGCGCCATCCGGCCGATCGTCGCAGTTCGGCGAATAAACCGAGCGCGCCCCCGCAAGCAGACCCGTCGCGATGGACATGGCGGACATCGGGACAGCTTAGCCCGCGCCATTCGCCGCTTCCAATCGCATACACTCGTTTCGCGATGACCGGGACTTCCCGCAACGCCGCCATTGCCGCCCGCGACCTGGCGGTCGTCTGGCATCCGTGTACGCAGATGCAGGATCACGAGCGATTGCCGCTCATCCCGATCGCGCGCGGCGAAGGCGTGTGGCTCCACGACTTCGAGGGCCGCCGTTATCTCGACGGCATCAGCTCCTGGTGGGTCAACCTGTTCGGACACGCCAATCCGCGCATCAATGCCGCGGTGCGCGAGCAGCTCGAGCGCCTCGAGCACGTCCTGCTCGCCGGCTTCACGCATGAGCCGGCGCTCGCGCTCGCGGAAAGCCTGGTGCGGCTCGTTCCCGCCGGCCTCACGCGCTGCTTCTACGCGGACAACGGCTCGGCGGCGGTCGAAGTCGCCGTCAAGATGAGCTTTCATTATTGGCAGAACCTCGGTCGGCCGCGCAAGCGGCGCTTCGTCACGCTGTCAAACAGTTATCACGGCGAAACCCTGGGCGCGCTCGCGGTCGGCGACGTGGAGCTGTACAAGAAGGTGTACCAGCCGCTCCTCATGGACGTGATCACGGTGTCGTCGCCGGACTGCCACCTGCGCGAGCCGGGCGAGAGCTGGGAAACCCACAGCCGGCGCTTGTTCGGCAAGATGGAGCGGACGCTCGCAGCAGAGGCCGATGAGATCGCGGCCGTCATCGTCGAGCCGCTCGTCCAGTGCGCCGGTTCGATGCGCATGTATCACCCCGTGTACCTCGCGATGCTGCGCGAAGCCTGTGACCGCCACGGCGTGCTCCTGATCGCGGACGAGATCGCCGTCGGCTTCGGCCGCACCGGGACGCTCTTCGCCTGCGAGCAGGCGGGCATCCGTCCCGATTTCCTTTGTCTTTCGAAAGGGCTGACTGGCGGTTATTTGCCGCTGTCGGCGGTCCTGACCACCGAATGCGTGTACCGGGCTTTCTACGACGATTACACAAAGCTCACGGCGTTCCTGCATTCGCACAGCTACACCGGCAATCCGCTCGCCTGCGCCGCCGCGCTCGCGACGCTCGCGATATTCCGCGACGACGGCGTGATCGAGCGTAATCGCGCCCTCAGCGGCCGGCTCGCCGAGGCGACCGCTCCCCTCGCCGATCATCCGCAGGTTGCGGAAGTCCGCCAGACCGGCATGATCGCGGCGATCGAGTTCGTGAAGGACAAGGCGAAGGGCGAGCGCTTCGACTGGCGCGAGAGACGCGGACTCCGCGCTTATGAATACTCGCTTGCGCAGGGTGCGCTCCTGCGGCCCATCGGCAACGTAATCTACCTGATGCCACCCTATGTCATCGAGCCCGAGCAGATCGACTGGCTCGCCGGAGTCGCCCGCGGCGCGGTGGATGCGGCATGCGCCTGATCCGCGTGCATGTCGAGGAAGCGCTCGCGCAGGGCGCACGCGTCGCGATCCAGGGCGCCGCGGCGGCCCACGTTCGGCGCGTGCTCCGCCTCGAGGCTGGCGACGCGCTGACGCTCTTCAATGGCGATGGGATGGACTATCCGTCCAGGATCGACGCGCTCGGCCGCGACGCCGTCGAAGTCGAGGTCCTCGGCACGACGCCCGCGGGGACCGAGTCGCCGCTCGCGCTCGCGCTCGTTCAGGGCATCGCGCGCGCCGAGCGCATGGATCTCGTGGTGCAGAAGGCGACCGAACTCGGCGTCGCGGCGATCCAGCCGGTCGCCACGGCGCGAAGCGTCGTGAAGCTCGATGCCGAAAACCGCGACCGGAAGATCGCCCACTGGCGCGGCATCGCAATCGCAGCCTGCGAGCAGTGCGGCCGCGCGAAGCTCCCGCGCCTCGCTGAACCGACGCTGCTCTCCGCATGGCTCGCAGAGCCGGCGGCCGCCGGCACACGCCGCGTGCTGCTCGCCGCCGGCGCGGAGTCATCGCTCGTCAACGCTGCCAGGGGCGCGCACACCATCGAGCTGCTCGTCGGGCCGGAAGGCGGGCTCGAGGACGCGGAACGGGCGGCGGCGGAACGCGCGGGATATCTCGCCTGCCGCCTCGGCCCCCGGATCCTTCGCAGCGAAACCGCGGCGCTCGCGGCGCTCTCGGTGCTGCAATC
>JBOHZO010000048.1:0-7123 GCA_050738555.1 Steroidobacteraceae bacterium
AAGCGGCGCGGGGCCGGTTCTGGGAATAGACGAGCTCGACGTGGCGGATGCCGGAGGTGCAGCGCGCCACGCGCTTGACCGCCTGCACGAGGCGCAGCAACAGGTTGTAGTTCGCGCGCGGGCCGCCGACCGCGAACGCCTCGGCCACGACGAGATGGAGCACCGTGATGCGCTCGAAGCTGTCGCGCACGTAGAGGATCACGCCAACCGGTCGCGACATCCTGCCCTCGCGCTCGACGGCGAACAGGCATTGCGCGTCGGACGGACCCGCGACCCGGACACGCAAGGACTTGCCTTCGGTCACGATCTCGGGCGGGCCATAACGGGTGATGGCCGTCTCGATACCCTTGCGGACGCGGTGCTGGCGCCCGTTGAAGAACAACAGGACTTCAAGCTGGTGGTAATGCTCGGCCGGCAAGCTCGATACGAAGGCGATCTGTCGCGTAATGGCGGCCACTCCCGTTGCAGCCCACGCCTGGCGCGGGGTCGAGTCACCTTACTTGGGGTCTCCGGCCCCTGTCGAGATTCACATAATTCCGTGAAAGTCGAAAAAAGGAAGTGTAATGTGGCGCCCCGGCAACGCCAAATGGTCTCCTGTGGACACCCTGGGGATACATTTTCGCAAGTAGCGGAGACAGTGGGGTTTTTCGAAGTTCGTCCCGGGAACGCCAGCGGAAACGCGACCTGTGTCTCGTTCGCCACGACCGATTTTGTCAAAGATTGACACATCGGTCCGCCATGGGCGCCGCCTGCCCATGACGCCGTAATTTGCGCAGTTCGAGGCTGGCAAGCGTGATCATCGATTACTCGAATGCAGAAGCACCGGTCGACGACGGCGAGACGCCGCAGGCGCGTCCTGGCTGCGCGAACGTCGTGGTGCTCTCTGCCGATCCGACGCTGATCGATCTCCTGCGCGAATCGCTCGCGGGCACGCACCGCGTCTGGCGCGCGGACGACGCGACGCACGCGGCGGACCTCATGGTCGCCTCCGGCAACGCGGTGCTGCTGATAGACGCTTCGCTTGCCGATCACGACACCAAAGGGCTCGTCACGCAGATCCACAAGCAGTTCCCGGACCTCGCGATCATCGTCGCCGGCCGGCGCGACGACGAGCACGAGCTCGCGCCGCTCGTCTCCGAAGGCGTGATCTTCCGCTTCCTGCACAAGCCCGCCTCCGCCGAGCGCATCCGCAATTTCGTGGACGCAACGCAGCGCCGGGCCCACGGCAACGACCTGGGCGCCACGATGCCGCCGCGCCACAAGAACCAGCTGTTCGGCGGCACCACCGAGCACCCGATCCTCGCGCCGCTGAAAATCAGGGTCGACGAAGCTTTCAAGCGCCGCTGGGGACGGCGAAGCCTGCTCATCCTCCCGATCGTGCTGCTCGCCTGGGGCATCATCGAATGGGAACCCTGGAATCGCATCTCCACCGGCACGCCGCAATCCGACGCGCCGGCCGCGGCCACGAGCCCCGCCGACGACGCGCGCATGCAGAAAATGCTCGACGCCGCCGGTCTCGCCCTCTCGCAGGGAGCGCTGGTCGATCCGCCGGGCCAGAATGCGCTCGAGCTCTACCGCGCGGTGCTCGCGCGCGATCCGGGCAACGGGCTTGCGCGCCGCGGCATCGACAGCGTCTCCGACGAGCTCCTGGTGCAGGCGGAACGCGCGCTGATGGAACAGGACCTGACGCGTCTTGCGAGCGCCGTGGATGCGGCGCGCTCGGCGCGGCCCGACCACCCGCGCCTCGAGTTCTTCGTCAACCAGCTCGAGCGCGAGCGCGCCTTGCAGGCGTCCGGGCAGACGCCACAAGCGGTCGACACGCTCGGCCGCCCGATTCAGTCGGGCACGACGGAGCTGCCTTCGGTGCGCGTGCAGGCCTTCGTGCAGCTCGCGAATGAGCGCATGCGCAGCAACCAGCTACTCGGCAAGGACAGCGCGCACAGCTACCTGCTCTCGGCGCGCAAGCTCGATGCCGCCAATCCGGGCGTGCAGCAAGGCATCGGCAACCTCGCCGTCCTGCTGCAGAGCAATGCGCAGAAGGCGATCCGTGAGAATCGCCTGGACGAAGCGAATCGCTGGCTGCAGAGCGCCGTGGAGCTCGACGTGGACCGCACCCAGGTCGCGACGATGCGCGCGGACATCGAGGCTGCCCGCATCGGCAATGTGCGCGCGGACCGCGCGAAGCTGCTCCTGCTCGCCAATCAGCGCATCGCGCAGGGCCGGCTGATCGAACCGAAAGGCGATTCCGCGCGGCATTACCTCGACCTGCTGCGGGCTTCCGAACAGTCGTTCGAAGGGCTCGCGGACACGAGCGCCATCCTGGCGACGCGCACGCTCGCCGAGACGCGCACGTTGATCGCCGCGAACAATGCGGACCGCGCCGAGGCCTTCCTGGGAGCCGCAGCCGATGCCGGAGCGCCTGCCGCCGAGGTTTCGGACCTCTCCGCCAAGATCATGGCGCTTCGCGTCGTGCGTCCGGCGGCGGTCGCCGCGACTCCGACCGTCGTTCCTGAAAACCAGCTGCGCCGGACCTTTTTCATCGCCCCCGCCTACCCGGCGCGCGCGCGTGAACGCGACACCGAAGGCTGGGTGGACCTGGAATTCACGGTGTCCAAGGACGGCACGACGCGCGAGCACAGCGTGCGCGCATCCGAGCCGGTGGGCGTTTTCGACCGCGCGGCCCTCGATGCGGTCAAGCGCTGGCGCTACGAGCCGCGCGTCGTCGAGGGCTCGGTGGTCGATCAGCGCGTTGAAGCGCGGCTGCGCTTCCGCCTCGCCGAGTAATCAGGTCGGCGGCCTGCTGACGGCCATGCGCTCGTGCGCGCGGCCGAGCATCCAGGCAACCAGCGCCCACAGCGCCGCGACACCGGCCCCCAGCCAGGCAACCCAGGTCAGGCTCGCCGCGAACGCCGAAACAAAGGCATCGTGCCCCTTCGCGACGACAAAGTCGCTCGTCCGGTAGACCAGCGTGTCGTTGACGTTCTTTGCCTTGTACTTCGATTCGCGATCGACCGTCGTGTAGAGCATCTCGCGGCACGGACGGACGATGGCGTACTGCCCCACGCGCCGCGCGATGAAGACGCCGACCAGTGTCACAAGCGTCGGCGATGCGGCGATCAGCAGGAATCCGGCGATGACGAACAGCGGCACCAGCACGATCATGCGCGCGACCCCCGCGCGCTGCGTCAGCCGGCCGACGGCGAACAGCTGCAGCACCAGCGTGGTCACGCTCATCGTCAGTTCAATCCCGCCGAGGAACGCGGTGCGTTCCGAACCCTCGGGATAATGGATGCTGAGCAGTTCTGCCTGCTGCAGGTACAGGAACGTGTTGACTGCCGCCATCAGGAACACGAACGCCGCGATGCCGGACAGATATTTCGAAGTGAACACGCGCTTGAGGCCCGCGAACGGATTGCCGCCGATCGGTCTCTCTTCGACTTGCGCGCCATGCCTTTCCTGACGCGTGCTCCAGCCAAGCAGGTAGCGCATCAACAGGAGGGTCGAGGCGAGCAATGCGGCCGAGACCAGCAGCAGGTTGACGTCGCCGACTGACTCGGCCAGGAAGGTAGTGATCGCGGAACCCGACATTGCCCCTACGCTCGCACCCGCGGTGATCAGCGCAAACAGCCGCTTGCCCTGTTCCTTGTCGAACAGGTCGGCCATGAAGCTCCAGAATACCGACACGACGAACAGGTTGAAGACGCTGACCCAGACGAAGAACACCCTGGCGGTCGTCGTGTCGTCGGAGTGCACCGTGAACAGCGCCCAGAACCCGACGATCTGCAGAACGAAGAACAGATAAGTCCACGGCAGAAACACCGCGCGCCGGAAGCGCCCGCTGATCCAGCCGAAAAGCGGCACGGCAAGCACCATGCCGAGCAAGGTGTAGCCGAAGAGGTCATCGAGATTCTCGACGCCGCCCGTGACGCCCATGCTGTCGCGGAGCGGCCGCAGGATGTAGTACGCGGTGAATAGCAGGAAGTGGTAGGCAAACGCCGCGAGCAATCCGCCGATCTCCGCGGGCCGCACGTCCACCGCGCGCGAAACACCACGCTCGACGAGCGAAGCGGCGCTCATTCGCGGGCAACCGGCTTCTCACTGGTGATCGCGAGCGTGTTGCCCTCGGTGTCCTCGAAAAAAGCCATCCAGACCTCGATGTCGCCGAGCTCGGCCACCTTGTGCGGGCCTTGCAGGAACTCGACGCCGAGGCCCTCGAGCTCGGCGTGCGCCGCCTCGATGTCAGCCACACGGTAATAGACGATCGAGCCCGGCGGATCGTACATCGGGTCGGAGGAAATCGAGAGCGCGAGGCGCAGGCCGTCGCAGTCGAAGAAGGCAAGCTGCGGCGGCACCTCGAACAGGAGCTTCATGCCGAGCGTGTCGCGGTAGAAGGCGGCGGCGCGCGCCAGGTCGCGAACCGGGATTGCGACCTGCTCGATGCGCCCGAGATTCATCGCCTATTCCGAGATGCCGGACTGGTCGAGCAGGAAAGCGTATTCCTCGGCGATCTCGCGAAAGCGCTGGAAGCGCCCCGACTTGCCGCCGTGGCCCGCTTCCATCGTCGTGCGATACAGGAGCGGGTTGGACCCCGACTTTCGCGCGCGCAGCCGCGCGACCCACTTCGCCGGCTCGTAGTACTGCACCTGGCTGTCCCAGAGACCGGTCGTCACGAGCATCGCCGGGTACTGCTGGCGCGCGACGTTGTCATAGGGCGAGTACGAGAGCATGTAGTCGTAAAATTCCTTCTTCTTCGGATTCCCCCACTCGTCGAACTCGGTGGTCGTGAGCGGAATGCTCTCGTCGAGCATCGTCGTCACGACGTCCACGAACGGCACCTGCGCGACAATCGCGCGGTAGTCCGTGGGCGCCATGTTCGCGACCGCGCCCATCAGGAGCCCGCCGGCGCTGCCGCCCATCGCCGACACGCGCTTCGCGTCGGCATAGCTTTCCTGGACGAGAAAGCGCGTGACGTCGATGAAGTCGGTGAAGGTATTGACCTTGTGCAGCAGCCTGCCCTGGTCGTACCAGCGCCGGCCCATTTCCTGGCCACCGCGCACGTGCGCGAGCGCGAACACGAAGCCGCGATCGAGCAGCGACAGGCGCGGAATCGAAAAGGCAGGGTCCATCGTCGCGCCGTAGGAACCGTAGCCATACTGGAGCAGGGGCGCGCTGCCGTCCTTTCTGAACCCATTGCGATAGACGAGCGACACCGGCACCTTCGTGCCGTCGCGCGCCGGCGCCCAGACGAGCTCGGTGCGGTAGTCCGCCGGGTCGAAGGTCCCGAGCACCGGCGTGCGCTTCATCAACTGGCGCTCGCCCGTCTGGATGTCGTAGTCGTACACCGTGTCGGGCGTCGTCAGCGAGGTGTATTCGTAACGCACGATACGCGTGTCGATCTCGCGATTCTGGCCGAGGGCGGTCGTGTACGCCGCCTCGTCCGCTGCGATGAAGAAGTCCTTGCCGCCGCTCCAGGGACGGATGCGGATCTTCCGCATGGCGCCGGAGCGCTCCTCGATCGCGAGGAAATCCTTGAACACGTCGAAGCCGTGGATGAAGGCGTCGTCGCGATGCGCCATGAGCTCGCGCCAGTTCGCACGATCGCCCTCTGCGCCGACCGTCGCTTCCATCAGCCGGTAATTCGGGGCCTGCCAGTTCGTGCGGATGATCCAGCGGCCGTCGAGGTGATCGATGTAGTACTCGTGGTCGCGCTCGCGCGGCAGGAAGACCTTGAAGCTGAGCGCCGGATCGTCGGCAGCCGCATAGCGCCACTCGGTCGAAACCGTGCTCTGCGCGAAGATCAGGATGTAGCGTTCGTCCTTGCTGAGGGCGACCCCCGTGTAGAAGCTCTCGTCGTCCTGCTCGTAGACGAGCGCATCCTGCGCGGGATCGGTGCCCAGGACGTGCCGGCGCACGCGATAGCCGAGCAGCGTCTCCGGGTGCTTCTCCATGTACAGGAGGCTCCGGCTGTCGGCGGTCCAGGCGAAGTATGGATCGACGTTCTCGATACGGTCCGGCAAGGTCGCGCCTGACGAAAGGTCCTTGAAGCGAAGCGTGAACTGGCGCCGACCCACCGTGTCCTCGGCGTACGCGAGCAGCCGGTTGTTCGGCGCGATCGCCGTCGCGCCGATCTGGAAAAAGGCGTGGCCCTCGGCGAGCTGGTTGCCGTCCAGCATGAGCTGTTCCGGCGCCTCGAGCGTGCCGGGCTTGCGCGCATGGATCGGGTATTCCTTGCCGGTCTCGAAGCGCGTGTAGTACCAGTGGCCGCGCAGGCGGTACGGCACGGTCGAATCGTCCTGCTTGATGCGTGCGACGATCTCCTCGTACACGCGGTCTTCGAGCGCTTTCGTGTGCGCGGTCATCGCCGCTTTGTAGGCGTTCTCGGCCTCGAGGTAGGCGAGCACTTCCTTGTTGGAACGCGTGTCGTCGCGCAGCCAGTAGTACTCGTCCGTCCGCTTGCCGTTCGGGGATTCGACGACATGGGGCCGGACAGCGGCGATCGGCGGCACCGGCGCGGGTGTAGGCATGCTCTCCAACTCCGGCTTCGGCGGCGTGCTGCCCGCGCAGGCTGCGAGCGTCAGCACGGGCGAGACGGCCAGGAAAAACGCGTGACGAATGTTGTTCATCGACTGCCGCGTATCTTACCGGAGCCTATCGCGTGCCGCGCTTCCGAAAGCGCCGTTCCCAGCGCGCACCCTGACAACCAGGCCGCCTCGGCCCGCGCGTCGAGACACCAATCGCCGCAAAAGCCGAGGCCCGACTCGAGATCGAGCAGGAACGGCTCGCCGAGCGGAGCCTCGACGCGGGCGTGACGCCAGCGATGCCCATCGGACAGGAGCGCGCGCGGCAAGCTTCGCCCGACGTGCTCCGAAAAGCGATCGACCAAGGCCCGCTGCACATTCACCGCGGACTGGTCGAACTCGACCCGCGACCAGTCCGCCGAGGCGTGCAGGACCCAGGAGTCCGGCGCATCGCGGCCCGGCTTCGAGCCATTGCGGGCGAACCAGCGGAGCACCGGGTCATCCAGAAAGCCCGCATCGGGCACGCCTTCGAGCGGCGCAGCGAATGCGACGAGCGCGGCCCAGCACGGCGCCATCGGCACCGCTCGCGCGCGCGCGGCAAGCGG
>JBOHZO010000049.1:0-13823 GCA_050738555.1 Steroidobacteraceae bacterium
GCTCCATGGCGAAGCGTGACTTCTACCAGGTGCTGGGCGTGCCGAGAAACGCCACCGAGGATGCCATTACCAAGGCATACCGCCGGCTGGCCATGAAATATCATCCGGACCGCAATCCCGACGACAAGGAAGCCGAAGAACGCTTCAAGGAAGCCAAGGAAGCCTACGAGATCCTGACGGACACGCAGAAGCGCGCGGCCTACGACCAGTACGGCCGCGCCGGCCTCGACGCGGCGCGCGGAGCGGGCCAGGGATTCAGCCCGTCCGATGCCTTCGGCGACATCTTTGGCGACATGTTCGGCGATATTTTCGGCGGCGGGCGCCGGGCGGGGCGCAGCGCCGTCTATCGCGGTGCCGACCTCCGCTTCGAGCTGGCGCTCGACCTCGAGCAGGCGGTCTTCGGCGCTACCACCGAAATCGATTTCCAGACCGTGAAGGAATGCACCGAGTGCGGCGGCTCGGGCGCGGCGCGCGGGCATGCGCCCGTGACCTGCGAAACCTGCTCGGGCACGGGCCAGGTGCGAATCAGCCAGGGAATCTTCGCGGTGCAGCAGACTTGCCCGAGGTGCAAGGGGCGCGGGTCGATCATCAAGGAACCCTGCCCGAAATGCGCCGGACACGGGCGCATGCGGACGACCAAGCGCCTCGCAGTCAAAGTGCCGCCGGGCGTCGACAACGGCGATCGCATCCGGCTCGCCGGCGAGGGTGAGGCCGGACGGAATGGCGGTCCGCCTGGCGATCTGTACGTCGAAATCGTGGTGCGCGAGCACCCGATCTTCGAGCGTGACCATGCGCACCTTTCCTGCGAGGTTCCGATCAGCTTCGTGACCGCGGCGCTGGGCGGCAGCGTCGAGGTGCCGACGCTCGAAGGCCAGGCGAACATCAAGGTTCCAGCCGGCACACAATCGGGCCGGGTCTTCCGTCTCAGGGAAAAAGGCATCAAGCCGGTGCGCGGCGGAGCGACGGGCGACCTGTTCTGCCGCGTCGTCGTCGAGACCCCGATCGACCTCAATGCGGAGCAGAAGGACCTGCTCCGCAAGTTCGAAGCCTCGCTTGCGACGGACGGCAAGAGTCACAATCCGCGGCAGCGGTCGTGGCTCGAGGGCGTGCGGCAGTTCTTCGGCCGGACGGGTGGCTGATATGACGAATGTCGCGGTGCTGGGCGTCAGCGGTCGGATGGGGCGCTGTCTCGTCCGCGCGATCCGCGAGTCGCAGGACCTCGTCCTGTCCGGAGCCCTGGCCTCGTCCACGAGCGCCGCGCTCGGACGCGACGCGGGCGAGGTGGCGCAGGCCGGCCTGGTTGCGGTCGAAGTGACGGCCAGCCGCGAGCAGGCGCTCGCGAACGCGGCGGTTGCCATCGACTTCACATTGCCCGAGGCGCTCGGGGACAACCTGGCGGCGGTCGCGCGAGCAGGCATTCCACTGGTCGTCGGCATCACGGGCCTCGACGCCTCGCGCCAGGCAGAGCTTCGGCGCGCGAGCGAACGGCTGGCGATTCTCGTCGCGCCGAACATGTCGCTCGCTGTCAATCTGCTGTTTGGCCTCGCCGGGCGGGCCGCAGCGGCATTGCCCGTGAATTACGACGTCGAAGTCGTCGAGGCCCATCATCGCGGCAAGGCGGACGCGCCATCTGGCACGGCGCTGCGGCTCGGGGAAATCGTCGCAGGCGCGCGGGGCGGCACACTCGCGGAGCATGCGGTCTACGGGCGGCTCGGCAAGTCGGCTGGGCGCGCAACCGGGGCGATCGGATTCGCGAGCCTCAGGGGCGGGGACATCGTCGGCCTGCATCAGGTCCTGTTCGCGGGCAGCGGCGAGACGCTCGAGCTCGTGCATCGCGCGACGGACCGGATGACGTTTGCGCATGGCGCGCTGACCGCGGCGCGGTGGATTCTTGGGCGTCCTCCGGGGCTCTACGGCATGTCCGACGTGCTCGGACTGTAATAGAATCGACGTCCGGGTCGCGGCCCCCTGATGAACCCATGTTGAAGACCGGTGGCGTCCCCGACGGCTCCACCCACTCGGGTCCTGCGCCCGGCGCCGGCGGACGGCGCGGCCGGACCGGGAGAACGCCCTGGTGACATCGACACCTGCAGTGCTCGCGCTCGAGGACGGCACGGTGTTTCGGGGAATTTCGATCGGCGCTTCCGGCGTGACAACCGGGGAAGTCGTGTTCAACACGGCGATGACGGGTTACCAGGAGATCCTGACGGACCCGTCCTATGCCCGCCAGATCGTCACACTGACCTATCCGCATGTCGGCAACACCGGCGTCACGCCCGAGGACATGGAGTCGAGTTCGATCCATGCGGCGGGACTCGTGATCCGCGACCTGCCGTTCGCGCACTCGAGCTGGCGCGCGAGCCATTCCCTGCCGGAATTCCTCCTGGAAGGCGAGACGGTCGCCATCGCGGGCGTGGATACCCGGAAGCTCACCCGCATCCTGCGTGAGCGCGGCGCGCAGGGTGGGTGCATCGCGACGGCGGACAAGGCCGATGCCGACGTGGCGCTCCGCGCCGCGCGCGCATTCCCCGGCCTCAAAGGCATGGACCTCGCCAAGGTGGTCTCGGCGCGCGCACCCTACCAATGGAACGACGGCAGCATCGGCCGCGAGCCCTCGCGCGTGTTGCGTCCCGGTTCGCGCCTGCACGTCGTCGCCTACGACTTTGGCATCAAGCGCAACATCCTGCGCCTGCTCGCCGACTATGGTTGCCGCATGACGGTGGTGCCGGCGCAGACGAGTGCTGCGGATACGCTTGCACTCGCGCCCGACGGCATTTTTCTGTCGAACGGGCCCGGCGATCCCGAGCCCTGCGACTATGCGATCAACGCGATTCGCGAGATCCTCGAAACCGACCTGCCGGTGTTCGGCATCTGTCTTGGCCATCAGCTCCTCGGCCTCGCGAGTGGAGCGCGCACCGTCAAGATGAAGTTCGGGCACCACGGCGCGAACCACCCCGTGCAGGAGCTGGCGGGCGGGCACGTATTGATCACGAGCCAGAATCACGGCTTCGCGGTGGACGAGCAATCCTTGCCGCCGGGGCTCAAGCCGACCCATCGATCGCTGTTCGACGGCTCGCTGCAAGGCATCGCCCGCACCGACCGGCCGGCCTTCGGCTTCCAGGGCCACCCCGAGGCAAGCCCTGGCCCGCACGACCTGCGCCCGCTGTTCGAGCATTTCGTGTTCCTGATGGTGCGCCGCCTGCAGCAACTGTTGCGATCGCAGGTCGCGATCGCCGAGGGCGCCGTGGCGCGCTGATGGGCAAGCGCACCGACATCGAGAGCATCCTGATCATCGGCGCGGGCCCCATCGTCATTGGCCAGGCCTGCGAGTTCGACTATTCCGGCGCCCAGGCCTGCCGCGCGCTTCGCGAGGAAGGTTATCGGGTCATCCTCGTGAACTCCAATCCGGCGACGATCATGACCGACCCGGAAATGGCGGACTCGATCTATATCGAGCCGGTCGACTGGCGCACGGTCGCGCGGATCATCGAAAAGGAGCGGCCGGATGCGCTCTTGCCGACCATGGGCGGCCAGACCGGTCTCAACACCGCGCTCGACCTGGTGCGGGAAGGCGTGCTCGAGAAATTCGGCGTCGAGATGATTGCCGCCTCGCGCGAGGCGATCGACATGGCGGAGGACCGCGAGCTTTTCCGCAACGCCATGCGCGGCATCGGCCTCGAGTGCCCGCAGTCCTACATCGCCCACGACCTTGACGAGGCGCTCGCCGTGCAAAGCGAAGTCGGCTATCCGACGGTCATCCGCCCGTCGTTCACCCTGGGCGGCACGGGCGGCGGCATCGCCTTCAATCGCGAGGAGTTCGAGGCCATCGTGTTGCGCGGCCTCGACGCTTCGCCGACCGCCGAGGTGCTGATCGAGGAGTCGGTGCTCGGCTGGAAGGAATTCGAGATGGAGGTGGTGCGGGACCGCAAGGACAACTGCATCGTCATCTGCTCCATCGAGAACCTCGACCCGATGGGCGTGCACACGGGCGATTCGATCACGGTGGCGCCGGCGCAGACGCTGACCGACAAGGAATACCAGCGCATGCGCGACGCCTCAGTCGCAGTCCTGCGCCAGATCGGCGTCGAGTGCGGCGGCTCGAATGTGCAGTTCGCCGTCAATCCCGACGACGGCCGCATGTTCGTCATCGAAATGAACCCCCGGGTTTCGCGGTCCTCCGCCCTCGCATCGAAGGCGACGGGATTTCCCATCGCGAAGATCGCGGCCAAGCTCGCGGTCGGCTATACGCTCGACGAGCTCAGGAACGAAATCACCGGAGGCGCCACGCCCGCCTCGTTCGAGCCGACCATCGACTACGTCGTCACGAAAGTGCCGCGCTTCACCTTCGAGAAATTCCCGGGGTCCAACACCCGCCTGACCACGCAGATGAAATCGGTGGGGGAGGCGATGGCGATCGGGCGCACGTTCCAGGAGTCGCTGCAGAAGGCATTGCGCAGCCTCGAAACCGATTGCGACGGCCTGACGCCGATACTCGACCTGCCGCTCGACGCCGACGGGGAACTGCGCCTCGCCGAGGAACTCCGCCATCCCGGCGGCGAACGCATCCGGTTCGTCGCCGATGCCTTTCGCGCCGGCTGGCCGCTCGAGCGTATCGCCGCGGAGACCCTGATCGACCGGTGGTTTCTCGCGCAGGTCGAAGATCTCGTGCGCGAAGAGGGCATTGTGCGGGCCGAGGGGATTTCGGGGCTCACCTTCGAGCGGCTGCTGGCGCTGAAGCGGAAGGGATTCGCGGACGCCGCGCTCGCGCGGGTGCTCGGCGCGCCGGAATCGCGCGTGCGCGCGCGGCGACTTGCCTGCGGCGTGCATCCGGCCTACAAGCGCGTCGACACCTGCGCCGCGGAGTTCGCGACTTCGACCGCTTATCTTTACTCGAGCTACGACCAGGAGTGCGAGTCGGAGCCGACGCCGAGGCCGAAGATCATGATCCTCGGCGGCGGGCCGAACCGCATCGGTCAAGGCATCGAGTTCGACTACTGCTGCGTGCACGCGGCGCTCGCGCTGCGCGAGGACGGCTTCGAGACCATCATGGTGAACTGCAACCCGGAAACCGTCTCGACGGACTACGACGTTTCAGATCGCCTGTACTTCGAGCCGCTGACGTTCGAGGACGTCATGGAGATCATCAGCCGCGAGAAGCCGCAAGGCGTCATCGTCCAGTTCGGCGGCCAGACGCCGCTCAAGCTTGCGCGCCAGCTCGCGGCCGCCGGCGCGCCGATCATCGGCACGAGCCCGGACTCGATCGACATCGCAGAAGACCGCGAGCGGTTCCAGCAGCTTCTCATGAAGCTCGGCCTGCGCCAGCCCGCGAACGCGACGGCGCGCGACGAAGAGCGCGCCATCGAGCTCGCGCGGGAGGTCGGCTTTCCGCTCATCGTGCGGCCGTCCTACGTGTTGGGCGGCCGGGCCATGGAAATCGTGTACGAGGAGGAGGATCTCCGCCAGTACATGCGCGAGGCCGTGCGGGTCTCGAACGAGAGCCCGGTGCTGCTCGACCGGTTCCTCGATCTGGCGATCGAGGTGGACGTGGACGCGATCGGCGACGGCCAGGATGTCCTGATCGGCGGCATCATGGAGCACGTCGAGCAGGCCGGCGTCCATTCGGGCGACTCGAGCTGCTCGCTGCCGCCGGCGACGCTGACCCTGGAGACGCAGGAGGAGTTGCGCAGCCAGACACGTAAACTGGCGCAGGCACTCGATGTGGTCGGCCTGATGAACGTCCAGTTCGCGATCCAGAACGGGGTCGTCTACGTTCTCGAAGTCAACCCGCGGGCGTCGCGTACCGTGCCCTTCGTCTCCAAGGCGACCGGCAGGCCGCTGGCCAAGATTGCGGCGCGGGTGATGGCGGGAAAGTCGCTCGCCGAGCTGGACGCGGTCACGGAACGCGTGCCGCCGTACTTCTCGGTCAAAGAGGCGGTATTCCCGTTCGGCAAGTTCCCTGAATCCGACCCGATCCTCGGCCCCGAGATGAAGTCGACCGGCGAGGTCATGGGCACGGGCCGGACATTTGGCGAGGCCTATGCGAAGTCGCAGGCCGCGAGCGGCGTCCGCCTGCCGACCCGCGGCGTCTGCCTGATCTCGGTGCGCGACCGGGACAAGGAGGGCGCCATCGCGATCGCGAAGAAGCTCCACGCGCGCGGCTTCGAGATCATCGCGACCCAGGGCACGCAGGCCGCGCTCGAGGCAGCAGGCGTGCCATGCCGCCGCGCGCTCAAGGTACGCGAGGGCCGCCCGCACATCGTGGACATGATCAAGAACGACGAGATCGACCTGATCATCAACACGACGGAAGGCAAGCGCGCCATCCGCGAATCTCATTCGATCCGCCGCGAGGCGGAGCTGCGCAAGGTGACCTATTACACGACCGTGGCGGCCGCACACGCGACCTGCGACGCGCTCGATCATCTCGAAGACCACGACGTCAACCGGTTGCAGGACCTGCACCGCGAGCTCGGCGCCGCATGAGGACCCCGATCACGCTGAAGGGCGCAGAGCAACTCCGCGCGGAACTGCGCAAGCGGAAGGCCGAGGACCGGCCGGCGATCATTCGGGCGATTGCGGAAGCGCGGTCGCACGGCGACTTGTCGGAAAACGCCGAGTATCACGCGGCGCGGGAGCAGCAGGGATTCATCGAGGGACGTATCAAGGAGATCGAGCAGAGGCTTGCCAATGCCCGGGTCATCGATCCGGCGTCGCTGCCGGACACGGGCAAGGTCGTGTTCGGCGCGACGGTCGAGCTCGCACCCGTGGATGGCGGCCCGGAAGTCAGCTACCAGATCGTCGGCGACGACGAGGCGGACATCCGCCGCGGCCTGATCTCGATCAATTCGCCGATCGCGCGCGCGCTCATCGGCCGCGAGCCGGGCGATGAAGTGGAAGTGGCGGCCCCCGGCGGCACGCGCAGCTTCGAGGTGCTCGCGGTGCGATTCGCGTGACTCAAGAATCAGGTAGAAGAAGACGTTGTATCTTGCTGTTTCTCTTGTAGAATAAACCGACGTTCCCGATCCGATTGACGAGTTCCGACGCGGTCTGGCGGGCTAGTTCGGCAAGCACCGCGTCGCGATCCTCGCGCGAGCCCACGCGGGCGCGAACCTTGATGAGCTCGTGATCATCGAGTGCGCGGCGCATTTCGGCGGCGACGCTCTCGCAGAGACCGCGCTGACCGACGAGCACGATCGGATGCAGCGCGTGGCCGAGCCGCCGCAGATGTTTTCGCTGGTGCTCGGTGAGCGCCATCGTCGCATTATAGATGCGCAAAGGAAGGGGCGATCATGGGCCGGCGCAGCAAATCGAGCGGCAGGTGGCTCGAAGAGCATTTCTCGGATCCGTACGTCCGGCGCGCGAAGGATTCGGGACTGCGTTCGCGCGCCGCGTTCAAGCTCGAAGAGATCGATCGCGCGGACAAACTGATTTTCCCGGGCGCCGTGATCGTCGATCTCGGCGCGGCGCCCGGCGGCTGGAGCCAGTACGCGGCGCGTCGCCTCGCCGGTGCCGGCAAAGTGTTTGCGTTCGACCTGCTGCCGATGGATGCGATTCCCGGTGTGACATTCCTGCAGGGCGATTTTCGCGAACGGGCGGCGCTCGATGAGCTGCTCCGCCAGCTCGGCTCGCGTCGCGTGGATCTTGTGATGTCGGACATGGCCCCCAACATCAGCGGGGTGGACGTGACCGACCAGGCGCGCGCCGCCGAGCTCGAGGCGCTTGCGCTCGACTTTTCACGGCAGGTGCTCGGACCCGAGGGCGCCGTCGTGCTGAAAGTCTTCCAGGGCGCCGGATTCCAGGAGCTCCTTGCCGACGCGCGCCGCGGTTTTCGCGCCGTGCGGATGCGCAAGCCAAAGGCGTCCAGGCAGCGCAGTTCCGAGACGTATTTGGTGGCCAGGGGACCCCGGCCGGTGTAAGGTGAAACTAGCGCGGAGACGCCGCGGTCCAAGCATCTGACCCGCCTGCGAATCCCCGCACTGCCAGGAGCCCGAGCTTGAACGATCTGACCAGAAATATCGTCCTTTGGGTCGTCATCGCGATCGTCCTGCTCGCGGTTTTCTCCAATTTCGGCCAGCGCGCGGCCGCTCCCGAGGAGCTCGGCTATTCCCAGTTCCTGACGGAGGTTCGAGGCGGCGGGATCCGCAGCGCGACGTTCAAGGGCGACACCATCGTGGGTGAGCGGGCGAGCGGCGGCCAGTACATCACGCACAACCCCGAAACCGAGAACTCGGTGCTGATCGGGCTCCTGGACAAGCAGCGCGTGACATTCAGCGCGGCGCCTCCCGAGCGCCAGTCCTTTCTGCTTCAGCTCTTCGTCTCGTCGTTCCCGATCCTCCTGCTGATCGGCGTGTGGATTTACTTCATGCGCCAGATGCAGGGCGGCGCCGGCGGGCGCGGCGCGATGTCGTTCGGCAAGAGCCGCGCACGACTGCTGTCGGAGGACCAGGTCAGCGTCACCTTCGCCGACGTCGCGGGCGTGGACGAGGCCAAGGAGGAAGTGGCGGAGATCGTCGACTTCCTGAAGGATCCCGCCAAGTTCCAGAAGCTGGGCGGAAAGATTCCGAAGGGCGTGCTCATGGTGGGCAGCCCCGGTACCGGCAAGACGCTGCTCGCGCGTGCGATCGCGGGCGAGGCGAAGGTGCCGTTCTTCACCATTTCCGGCTCCGACTTCGTCGAAATGTTCGTCGGCGTCGGCGCCTCGCGCGTGCGCGACATGTTCGAGCAGGCGAAGAAGCACGCGCCCTGCATCGTTTTCATCGACGAGATCGACGCGGTCGGTCGCCATCGCGGCGCGGGACTCGGTGGCGGTCACGACGAGCGCGAGCAGACGCTCAACCAGCTGCTGGTGGAGATGGACGGCTTCGAGGGCAATGAAGGCGTCATCGTCATCGCGGCGACCAACCGCCCTGACGTGCTGGATCCGGCACTGCTGCGTCCGGGCCGCTTCGACCGTCAGGTGGTCGTGCCGCTGCCGGACGTGCGCGGTCGCGAGCAGATCCTGAAAGTCCACATGCGCAAGGTGCCGATCGCCGAGGACGTGCGTCCGTCGCTGATCGCGCGCGGCACGCCGGGTTTTTCCGGCGCCGACCTCATGAATCTCGTGAACGAGGCCGCATTGTTCGCGGCGCGCGGCAACAAGCGGCACGTCACGATGGAAGAATTCGAGCGCGCCAAGGACAAGATCATGATGGGCGCGGAGCGGCGCTCGATGGTCATGAGCGAGCAGGAAAGGCTCAACACCGCCTATCACGAGGCTGGCCACGCCATCGTCGGCATGAGCCTCCCCGAACACGATCCCGTTTACAAGGTAACGATCATTCCGCGCGGCAGAGCGCTCGGCGTGACCATGTTCCTGCCGGAAGAGGACCGCTACAGCTACAGCAAGCGGCGCCTCGAGAGCCAGATCGCGAGCCTGTTCGGCGGCCGCATCGCGGAGGAGCTGCGATTCGGACCCGAGTCGGTGACGACCGGGGCGTCGAATGACATCGAGCGCGCCACGAATCTCGCCCGCAACATGGTCACGAAATGGGGCCTGTCTGATCGTCTCGGTCCGCTGTCCTACATGGAGGACGCCGGCGAAGTCTTCCTCGGCCGCTCGGTGACGCAGCACAAGCAGGTCTCGGACGTGACCGCGCACGTTATCGACGAGGAGATCCGCCGCGTCATTGACGTGGCCTATGCGAACGCGCGCAAGATCCTGGTTGACAACCGCGAGAAGCTCGACGTCATGGCCGCGGCGCTCATCAAGTACGAGACCATCGACGAAGAGCAGCTCAAGGACATCATGGCGGGACGCGTGCCCAAGCCGCCGCGCGACTGGGACGAGTCCGGCACGGCGCCCGGCGGGCAAGGCAGCGCGAAGCCCGAACCCGTCATCGGTCCGCCCGCCAGTCAGACCTGAGCCGCATTCCCCCGGGCGACTCCTACCGGGCTACCGACGATTCCCGCGCGCTCCCGAGCGTTTCTTCCATGCGCCTGCAGTGCGGCCGCCACCTGCTCGACCTCGACGCCCCGATCGTGATGGGCGTGCTGAATGTCACTCCGGATTCCTTCTCCGACGGCGGCCGGTATTTCGGATTGCCGCAGGCGCTCGCGCAGGCGGAACGGCTCGCCGAGGAGGGCGCCGCGATCATCGACGTGGGCGGCGAATCGACCCGCCCCGGCGCGTCGCGCGTCGCGACGGAAGAGGAACTGCGACGCGTGATCCCGGTCGTGGAGCGCCTCGCCGCGACGCTCGCGGTGCCGGTGTCGGTCGACACGCGGACACCGGCGGTGATGCGGGAATCGATCGCCGCGGGCGCCTCCATGATCAACGACGTATCGGCGCTTCGCGCCCCGGGTGCGATCGAGGCCGTGGCCGGTTCCGAGGTGGCAGTCTGCCTCATGCACATGCAGGGCGAGCCCGAAACCATGCAAAATGACCCACGCTATGCGGAGGTGCTGGGTGAAGTGCGCGCCTTTCTGCGCGACCGCGCCGCGGCCTGCGTTGGCGCGGGGATCGCGCGGTCGCGCCTGGTGGTCGACCCGGGCTTTGGTTTTGGCAAGACGCTCGAACACAATCTCGTATTGCTGCGCGGGCTTGCGGAAATCGCGGCGGACGGCTTGCCGGTGCTGGCCGGCCTGTCGCGCAAGCGCATGATCGCCGCGCTGACGGGGCGCGATGAGGGCGACCGGCTGGCCGGCAGCGTCGCGCTCGCGGTGATTGCCGCGATGAACGGTGCGCGCATCGTGCGCGCGCACGACGTGCGCGAGACGGTGGATGCGCTCCGAATCGCTAGAGGTTTCTCATGAAGTATTTTGGGACGGACGGCGTGCGCGGGCGCGTCGGCACGCATCCGATGACCGTCGAATTCGCGCTCCGCCTCGCGGGCGCCGCGGCGCGCGTCCTCGCGCCGGCGGGCGGCCGCGTGCTCGTCGGCAAGGACACGCGGCTTTCGGGCTACATGTTCGAGGCCGCGCTCGAGGCCGGATTCGTCGCGGCGGGCGTGGACGTGCTGCTCGCCGGCCCGTTGCCTACTCCGGGCATCGCTTACCTGGTGCAACGATTGGGCTGCGATTTCGGCGCCGTGATCAGCGCGTCCCACAACCGCTACGATGACAACGGCATCAAGTTCTTCGATCGCGAGGGCAGCAAGCTCGCGGACGAGCTGGAAGAGGCGATCGAATCCCATCTCGGTGAGCCTGCCCCGACGCGGGAGTCCGGTGCGCTCGGGCGCGCGACCCGCGTCGACAGCGAGCGCGCGCTGTACCAGTCATTCTGCGCATCAACGCTTCCGGGGGGCATGCGGCTCGACGGGCTCAAGCTCGTGATCGACTGCGCGAACGGCGCGGCGTACAAAGTCGCGCCCCGCGTGCTCGCGGACCTCGGCGCCGAAATCGTGCCGATCGGATGCTCGCCGAACGGCCGCAACATCAACGACGGCTGCGGCTCGACCGATGCGGGCCTGCTCAAGCTCACTGTGGCCGGCGTGCGGGCGGATGCGGGAATCGCGCTGGACGGCGACGGCGATCGTCTGGTGATGGTCGACCATCTCGGCCGCTCCGTCGACGGCGACCAGCTCCTTTACGTCCTGGCGAAAGCGGGCCTCGCTGCCGGCAACCTCAAGGGCCCCGTCGTCGGCACGGTCATGAGCAATCTCGGCCTCGAGCTCGCCTTCAAGGAACTCGGCGTGCCGTTCCTGCGCGCCGCCGTCGGCGACCGCAACGTCCTGCAACTGCTGCGCGCGCACGGCGGCGTGCTGGGTGGCGAAGCCTCCGGTCATCTGCTCGTGCTCGACAAGACGACGACCGGCGACGGATTGATCGTTGCGCTGCAGGTCGTCGCCGTCATGAAGTCGACCGGCAAGTCGCTCGCGGAGCTCGCGGCCGGCATGCAGCGTTTCCCCCAGCAGCTCATCAACGTGCCGGTTGCGAAGCGTTTCGACGCTGCGCGTGAGCCGGCGGTCGCCGCGGCCATCGCGCGCGTCGAACGGTCGCTCGGCGAGCGCGGGCGCGTCGTGCTCCGCGCCTCGGGGACCGAGCCGCTGATTCGCGTCATGGTGGAGGGCGAGGATGCCCAGTCGGTCGGGCGCCATGCCGAAGAACTGGCCGAGGCCGTCCGCACCGCCGCGTCCGCCGCATGAGTGCAGCGATTCCCCGCAGGCCGCTCGTCGCCGGCAACTGGAAGATGCACGGCAATCGCGACGAGGCCGCGCGTCTCGTCGGCGAGCTGATCACGCGCGGCGCCGGCGCGGGCCACACCGAGGTCGTCCTCTGTCCGCCATTCGTGCACCTCGCGGACGTCCGCCGCCAGCTCGACGGCAGCCGGATCGGGCTCGGCGCCCAGGACGTCTGCGCCGAGGAGAACGGCGCCCATACGGGCGAAATATCGGCCGCGATGCTCGCGGACGTCGGTTGCCGCTATGTCATCGTCGGGCATTCGGAGCGGCGCGCGTTGTACGGGGAGAACGACGAGCTGGTGGCGCGGAAATTCGTCGCGGCCGGCCGGAAAGCGCTGACGCCCATCGTCTGCATCGGCGAATCGCTCGCGGAGCGCGAGCGCAATGCGACCGCGGCCGTGGTCCTGCGCCAGCTCGATGCAGTGCTCGCGAAGGCCGGCATCGGCGCGTTCGCGTCCGCCGTCGTCGCGTATGAACCGGTCTGGGCGATCGGCACCGGGCGCACCGCGACGCCCGCGCAGGCGCAGGAAGTGCATGCCCTGATCCGGGGCCGGGTGGGCCAAAAGGATGCTACAATCGCGGCATCCCTTCGGGTGCTATACGGGGGCAGCGTCAAGGCGGGTAATGCCGCGGAGCTGTTCGCCATGCCCGATATAGACGGCGGATTGATCGGCGGCGCTTCGCTGAAGGCGGATGAGTTCGCAAGCATCTGCGCCGCGGCGGAACGCTGATCGCATGAGCTGGATGACCTGACGACATGCTGCATAACGCAATTACATTCCTGCACGGGCTCCTGTGCTTCGCGATCGTCGCGCTGGTGCTGCTGCAACGGGGCAAGGGCGCGGATGCCGGGGCCGGTTTCGGAGCCGGCGCCTCCGGCACCGTCTTCGGCGCGCGCGGCTCGGCGACGTTCTTTTCGAAGCTGACCGCCGTGCTTGCGACGCTCTTCTTCATGACGAGCATGTCGCTCGCCTGGTTTTCGACGCGTCCCGGGACGGAAGTGCGCGACAGTATCGTCGACTCGGTCGTCACCGAGCCGGCGCCGGCGGCCGACGTGGACGCTGACGCGGTTCCGGCATTGCCGGAATCGACTCCTGAGAAAGAGCCGGCGCCTGGCGGGCAGTGATCCGGGCCGTGTTTGAGCTTGTGCCGACGTGGCGGAATTGGTAGACGCGCTAGCTTGAGGGGTTAGTGGGGAAACTCGTGTCGGTTCGAGTCCGACCGTCGGCACCATTCGAGACCAGCGACTGATCCTGCGGGGGTCCCAAGCGGCCGGCCGGACGGTTACAATGCGGCGGGTTTTCGCGGCGCGCATTGCTGTCCGCATCGGTCGCCACATTGCTGGATAACTACCTGCCGGTGCTGCTATTTCTCGCGGTTGCGGGGGGATTCGGCCTCGTCTTGCTGGCGCTCGGCTGGGTGCTCGGCCCGCGGCGCCCGGATGCCGAGAAGCTGTCTCCGTACGAATGCGGATTCGAAGCATTCGAAGACTCGCGGCAGAAGTTCGACGTGCGCTACTACCTCGTGGCCATCCTGTTCATCATTTTCGATCTCGAGATCGCGTTTCTCTTTCCCTGGGCGGTATCGCTCGACACGATCGGCGGCTTCGGCCTGTTGTCGATGGCGATTTTCCTAGGCGTGCTCGTGATCGGCTTCGTCTACGAG
>JBOHZO010000050.1:0-6688 GCA_050738555.1 Steroidobacteraceae bacterium
GCCGGCGAGGGCTGGGCCAAGTCGATCCTGTTCAATGCCCGTGCGCGCGGCCAGTTCGAGGCCTGGTTCGGGCTCCCCGACCGATTCACGCTCGGCGTCTGCAATGGCTGCCAGATGCTCGCGGCGCTCGCCGAACTGATACCCGGCGCGGAGCGATGGCCCCGCTTCCGGCGCAATCGTTCGGAGCAATTCGAAGGCCGGCTCTCGATGGTCGAGATCGGCGACACGCGCTCGGTGTTCTTCACCGGTATGGCCGGCTCGCGGCTGCCGATTGCGGTCGCGCACGGCGAGGGCCGGGCGGAATTCCGGAGCGCTGCCGACGAGCGCGCGGCCGGCGCGCGGGTCGTCCTGCGCTTCGTGGACAACCGGGGCCGCGTGGCGACGCGCCATCCCGCGAATCCGAATGGTTCGCCCCAGGGAATTGCAGGGCTGACTACCGACGACGGCCGGGTCACGATCCTGATGCCTCATCCCGAGCGGGTTTTCCGCACGCTCCAGAATTCCTGGCATCCCGCGGACGCGCGCGAGGACAGCGGCTGGATGCGGATTTTCAGGAACGCAAGGGTCTGGGTCGGCTGAGGGACGGGTTCAGGTGCGCGCGCCGGGCAGCGGCGTGACTTTCGACTCGTCTTCCGAAAAGTAACGCCGCACCATCATCGCCTGCTGCAGGCGGCCGCGGCGCACATAGGCCTGGTAGAGAAGATCCTTGATCACTTCGAGGAGCACGCCCGCCTGGAAGGCATCGACGACGGGAAGGTTCGAGCGCCCCGGCAAATCCACGTCGAAGAGCACCTTCTTGACGACGGCGAACGATTCCTCGTCGAGTTCCGCGAGCCGGCGGATGTTCGCGAGCTCGTCGTAAAGCTCGAGCTTGCCGTCTTCGCCGAGATCCGCGAAGGCGCACTGGGCCACCCGCCGGCACATCGAGGCGAACGCGTTGTAGCAGGCCGCCCCGAAGCAGGCGAACGCCTCCTTCAGAAGCGTCTCGGCCTCTTCCGGCAGGTGAGTGAAATTGAAGCGCTCGCGCGGGCGTTCCAGCTCGACGAAGCTGGGCGCGAGCTCGACGCGGCTGCCGGCATAGAGCTTGACCGAGAAACGCAGGAAGATCGGCGCGTTGCAGGACTCGCAACGATAGACCAGGCCGACCTGTGCCGGCTTGTGCTGCTCGAGCGCGTTGAAGTCCGGTACCGAGACCGGCGTGATGTGCGCCAGGACCTGGCAGTGCGGGCAATGCAGCGCGAGACCGCTTTCCTGGTCGTGATGCAGGCGTCCCGCCGAGTCGATGTAGACCGCCACGCAATTCCCCGAAGTTCAATCGCTTCCAGTCTAGCCGAAATGTCTGCCTGCGTAAGCCCTCAGGCGTGCAGCGGCTTGTACCGCAGCCGGTGCGGCTGATCCGCCAGTTCGCCTTTGCGCCGCCTGAGATCCGCGACGTACTCCTGGTAATTGCCTTCGTACCAGACCACCTCGCTGTCGCCTTCGAATGCCAGGATGTGGGTCGCGATGCGATCCAGGAACCAGCGGTCGTGCGAGATCACGACGGCGCAGCCCGGGAAATTCAACAGGGCCTCCTCGAGCGCGCGGAGCGTTTCGACGTCCAGGTCGTTGGTCGGCTCGTCGAGCAGGAGCACATTGGCGCCGCTCCGCAGGAGCTTGGCGAGGTGCACGCGATTCCGCTCGCCGCCCGACAGCTCTCCGATCTGCTGCTGCTGCTGGTTGCCGCGGAAATTGAAGCGCCCGACATAGCCGCGCGAGGGGGTTTCGTAGTTGCCGACCTTGATGATGTCCTGGCCGCCGGAGATCTCCTGCCAGACGGTCTTCGAGCCGTCCAGCCGGTCCCGCGACTGGTCCACGTGCGCGATGCAGACCGTGGGGCCGGTCCTTATCGTCCCGGCGTCGGGCCGCTCGGCGCCCGTCAGCATCCGGAAGAGCGTGGTCTTGCCGGCGCCGTTCGGGCCGATGATGCCGACGATGCCGCCCGGCGGCAGGCGGAATGACAGGTCGTCGAGAAGGAGGCGGTCGCCGTAGGCCTTGCGCAGCCCCTCGACTTCGATCACGAGTTCGCCGAGGCGCGGCCCGGGCGGAATATAGATCTCGTTGGTCTCGTTGCGGGCCTGGAATTCGACCGACGACAGCTCGTCGAATTGCCGCAGGCGTGCCTTGCTCTTCGCCTGGCGCGCCTTGGGATTGGCGCGCACCCACTCGAGCTCGCGCGCGAGTGTGCGCCGCAGCCCCTCCTGCTGCTTCTCCTCCTGCGCGAGCCGCTGCTCCTTCTGTTCCAGCCACGACGAGTAATTGCCCTGCCACGGAATGCCGTGACCGCGGTCCAGCTCGAGAATCCAGCCGGCCACGTTGTCGAGAAAGTAGCGGTCGTGCGTCACGCAGATGACGGTGCTCGGATATTGCTCGAGGTATTTCTCGAGCCACGCGACCGACTCGGCGTCCAGGTGATTCGTCGGCTCGTCGAGCAGGAGCATGTCGGGCTTCGACAGCAGCAGCCGGCAGAGTGCGACCCGTCTTCGTTCGCCGCCGGAGAGTTGTGACAACTTCACATCCCAGGGCGGCAGGCGGAGCGCATCGGCGGCGATCTCGAGCTGCCGTTCCAGGTTGTGCCCGTCGACGGTCGCGAGGAAAGCCTCGAGCTGTCCCTGTTCGGCGGCGAGCTTGTCGAAGTCCGCGTCGGGTTCGCTGTAGAGCGCGTAGACCTGCTCGAGCCGCGCGAGCGCATCTTTGACCGGCTTCACCGACTCTTCGACGATTCCGCGCACGTCGGCGGCCGGGTCGAGCAGGGGTTCCTGCGGCAGCAGGCCCACCTTGATGCCCGGCTGCGGCCGGGCCTCGCCCTCGATGTCCGTGTCCACGCCCGCCATGATGCGGAGCAGCGTCGACTTGCCCGAGCCGTTCAGGCCGAGCACGCCGATCTTGGCGCCGGGAAAGAAGGACAGCGAAATGTCGCGCAGGATGTGCCGCTTCGGCGGCACGACCTTGCCGACGCGGTTCATCGTATAAATGTACTGGGCCATGCGCTCCGACCGGTCGGTCCGGGGGGCGCGGATTATCTGCGATGCGGGCCGCCGCCGCCAGACGCAGCGGCGCTGCCCGTGCTAGGCTCGAACGGACACTACGCGCGGCGGCATCGCTTGGCACAGAACGGCGGATCGGGCACTTGCGTCGTGGCCGGCGAGCGGATCGCCCGCTACGCGTTCGGCGACGGACATCCCTTCGGGCCGGACCGGCACGAGGCGTTCTGCCGCGAGCTGGCGGCGCAGGGTCTCGACCGTCAGGTGGTCATGCTCGCGCCGCGCACCGCGACCCGCGCGGAACTCGAACTCTTCCACCGCCCGGAGTACATCGACCAGGTCGAGGCACGGTCGGCGACCGGCGAAGGTTTTCTCGACGCCGGCGACACGCCGGCGTGGAAAGGCGTGTTCGAAGCGGCAGCAAGCGTCGTCGGCGCGTCGCTCGTCGCTGCGGAAGCGCTCATGACCGGCGCCGCAAGGCGCGCGTTCGTCCCCATCGCGGGACTGCATCACGCCGGGCGGGGACACGCGGCTGGATTCTGCGTGTTCAACGATTGCGGCGTGGTCATCGAGCACCTGAAGCGGGAGCACGGCCTCACCCGCATCGCTTACGTCGACATCGACGCGCATCACGGCGACGGCGTCTATTACAGTTTCGAGGAAGATCCCCAAGTGGTCTTCGCGGACCTGCACGAGGACGGGCGGTTCCTCTATCCCGGCACCGGCGCGGCCGAGGAAGCGGGCAGCGGCGCCGCGCTCGGAACGAAACTGAACCTGCCGCTGCCGCCGGGAGCCGGCGACGAGGAATTCCTCGCGGCATGGCCGGCCGTCGAAGCGCATCTCGAGCGGCATCGGCCGCAGTTTCTGTTGTTCCAGTGTGGCGCCGACAGCCTGGGTGGCGATCCGATCACGCATCTCTCGATGACCGAGGCTTCGCACGGGCACGCGGCCGCCCGGCTGTGCGGAATCGCTGATCGATACGCGGAAGGGCGAATCCTCGGCGTCGGAGGCGGTGGCTACAACCGGCGGAATCTCGCCCTTGCTTGGACGCGTGTCGTCCGGGCTTTCATCGAGGCGGCGTAAGCGATGGCAGTTCGGGTAGACTGCGCCGCTACCATGTTCGAGCGCGGCATGAACATCAAGGAGTTCGATCCTGAACTCGCGGCGTCGATCGCCGCCGAGCGCCTGCGCCAGGAACAGCACCTCGAGCTCATCGCCTCGGAGAATTACGCAAGCCCGCGCGTGCTCGAGGCCCAGGGCTCGGTATTGACGAACAAGTACGCCGAAGGCTATCCGGGCAAGCGCTACTACGGCGGCTGCGAGAACGTCGATGTCGCCGAGCAACTCGCGATTGACCGCGCGAAGAAGCTGTTCGGCGCGGCATACGCGAATGTCCAGCCGCATTCCGGGTCGCAGGCGAACGCGGCGGTCTATCTTGCGCTCCTCGCGCCGGGCGACACGCTGCTTGGCATGAGCCTCGACCACGGCGGTCACCTGACGCACGGCGCGAAAGTGAATTTCTCGGGCAAGCTGTTCAACGCGGTGCAGTACGGCCTCGATCCCGCGACCGGCGAGATCGACTACGCGGGTGTCGAGGCACTCGCCCGCAAGCACCGACCGAAGATGATCCTCGCGGGATTCTCCGCGTACTCGCGCGTGGTCGACTGGGCCCGGTTCCGCGCGATCGCGGACGAGATCGGCGCCTGGTTCGTCGTCGACATGGCGCACGTCGCCGGTCTCGTTGCGGGCGGGGTCTATCCCAATCCGGTGCCGATCGCGGACGTCGTGACCACGACGACTCACAAGACGCTCCGCGGCCCGCGCGGCGGGCTGATCCTCGCGCGCGAACACCCCGGGCTGCACAAGAAGCTCAACTCCCTGGTCTTTCCGGGCACGCAGGGCGGGCCCCTGATGCACGTCATCGCGGCGAAGGCCGTCGCCCTGCTCGAGGCCCTGTCGCCCGATTTCGCCGACTACCAGCGGCAGGTCGTCGCCAATGCGCGCGCCATGGCGACGGCGCTGCAGGATCGCGGCTATCGCATCGTGTCGGGCGGCACGGACAATCACCTGTTCCTGCTCGACCTGATCGGCAGGAACTATACCGGGAAGGATGCCGACGCGGCGCTCGGCCGCGCGCACATCACGGTCAACAAGAACGCCGTGCCGAACGACCCGCGCCCGCCTTTCGTCACGAGCGGCCTCCGCATCGGCACGCCGGCGATTACGACGCGCGGATTCGGCCTCGGCGAGTCGCGGCAGGTGGCGGCGTGGATCGCCGACGTGCTCGATGGCATGGGTAACGAGACCGCCAGTGCGCGCGTGCGCAACGAGGTGCTCGCAATCTGCGGGCGCTTTCCCGTTTACGGCTGAGCGCGCATCCGGAGGACGGCAGTGCACTGCCCGTTCTGCAACCACGACGACACGAAGGTGACCGATTCACGTCTTGCCGGCGAAGGACACCAGATCCGCCGCCGCCGCGAGTGCCAGTCCTGTGGCGAGCGGTTCACGACCTTCGAGGCCGCGGAGCTCGTCATGCCGCAGGTCGTGAAAAACGACCTTTCCCGCCAGCCGTTCGACGAAAGCAAGCTTCGCGGCGGAATCATGAAAGCGCTGGAGAAGCGGCCGGTCGGGCGCGACAAGGTCGAATCCGCGATCGAGCGCATCGGGCATCGGCTGCGCGTGCTCGGCGAGCGTGAAGTCGCGTCCCGCACGATAGGGGAAATCGTGATGGAGGAGTTGAGGCATCTCGACGAAGTCGCCTATGTGCGTTATGCGTCGGTGTATCATCGTTTCCACGACGTCGATTCGTTCCGCGAGCAACTCGAGCAGCTCGACAAGACCAGGCAGCGCGATCCGTCCGGTGGACAGATGTCGCTGCTTCCGGCGCAGGGGCGCGAGCCACGGAACAAACGATGAAGAAGAACAGTCTGCGGGACGCGAGACACATGGCGCGCGCGCTCGAACTCGCGCAGCGCGGCTTGTGGAGCACGGATCCGAATCCGCGCGTCGGCTGTGTCATCGCCGACGGCGAGCGCGTCGTCGCCGAAGGTTGGCACGAGCGCGCAGGCCTTCCCCATGCCGAGGCGCTGGCGCTCGCGGCGGCAGGCGCCGCCGCGCGCGGCGCGACCGCTTACGTGACGCTCGAGCCCTGCAGCCACGAGGGGCGCACGCCGCCGTGCACCGCTGCGCTGATCGCCGCCGGCGTCGGTCGCGTCGTGTACGCGATGCGTGACCCCAATCCGCGCGTGAATGGCGGCGGCATTGCGCGGCTCACCGCCGCCGGTATCGAGGTCCAGGGCGGCGTGCTGGAGCGCGAGGCGCGGGAATTGAATCCGGGCTTCGTTTCGCGCATGGAACGCGGCCGCCCCTGGGTCGTCGTCAAGCTCGCGGCCAGCCTCGACGGCGGCACCGCGCTCCCCGGCGGGGAGAGCCGCTGGATCACCGGCGAGGCCGCGCGGCAGGACGTCCAGCAATTACGCGCCCGATCCTCCGCGGTCCTGACCGGAAGCGGAACCGTGCTGCGGGACGATCCCCGGCTCGACGTGCGCCTGACCGGCGCGACGCGCCAGCCGCTTCGTGTCGTGCTGGATTCGCAGCTCAGGATTCCGCCGCAGGCGCGCATCGTCGCGCCGCCCGGGAAGCTGCTGATACTTTGCGCGACTGAAGAT
>JBOHZO010000051.1:0-2208 GCA_050738555.1 Steroidobacteraceae bacterium
GCCCAGATCGCGGCGCCGGAGGAGATGCCGACGAAGAGGCCCTCCTGCCGGGCGAGCTGGCGCGCGGTCTCGAGGGCGTCGTCGTTCTTCACGCGCACGATTTCGTCGTAGATCTTCGTGTTGAGCACCTCGGGGATGAAGCCCGCGCCGATGTCCTGGATCTTGTGCGGGCCAGGCTGGCCGCCGGACAGGACTGGACTCGCCGCCGGCTCGACCGCGACGGTGCGGAACTCGGGCTTGCGCTTCTTGATGACTTCGCCGACGCCGGTGATCGTGCCGCCGGTGCCGATGCCGCTCACGAGGATATCGGCGGCGCCGCCGGTGTCCTCCCAGATTTCCTCGGCCGTAGTGCGGCGGTGGATCTCCGGATTCGCGGGATTCGTGAACTGGCCGACCAGCAGGAAACGATCGGGATCGCTCGCGACGATTTCATTGGCACGCGCGATCGCGCCCTTCATGCCCTTGGCGCCCTCTGTCAGGACGAGCTCCGCACCGAACGCGGTGAGCATGCGCCGGCGCTCGAGACTCATCGTCTCCGGCATCGTCAGCACGAGACGGTAGCCCTTGGCCGCGGCGACGAATGCAAGGCCGATGCCCGTATTGCCGCTCGTCGGCTCGACCAGGACGGTGTTCGGCTTGATGCGACCCTGCTTCTCGAGCGCCTCGATCATGCTGACGCCGATCCGGTCCTTGACGCTCGCGCAAGGATTGAAGAATTCGAGTTTCAGGACGATGTGGCCCGGCAGGCCGCGGCCGATCTTGTTGAGCCGTACGAGCGGCGTGCGGCCGATGGTCTGAAGGATGTTGTCGTAGATACGTGCCATGGTGCCAGTCCGGCCGGTGCTGCAAAAAAACGGGAAGGGTCCCCGTCCTACGGCGGGACCGGGAACCCCACCCGACATGGAAATCGAGTCTCGCCGGCGCCTCAACGCGCCGCGTAGCACTCCATTTTAAGGCCAGTGCCGCCGCGAGAGACATGGGCGACGATTGCCTTGCGCCGGTGAATTTTCGTGATGGCGCCGAGATTGATGGCGAACGCGAGTTCGACGATGGATCCCTTCGCGAGACCCAGGTTCCGCGTTTCGACGAAGACCCCGTTGGCGCTCAGGTTGTGCGCTTTGCAAAGCGAGCCCCGGCGCCCCGGCACGACCACGTAAACCGTGGCCCGGGCGCGATGCCGACTGTGCAGGCGGCGCTCCATTTGCCCCTGATCCCCGTGTTCTTCTAAGCGTCTGATCCGTTCCGGAGCAGTATGCCGACGGGTGGGAGACGTGGAAAGCGCCGCCCGCCAAGCGGCTTTTTGCAGTGCGGTAAGCCGCTGATTGCAGGCAATCCGATACCATGCCGGGCGATGCACGCGCAGCCCGAAGCAGCTCCCCGGCTGACGCTCGCGGAGATTCGCGCGGCGCGGGCACTCCTCGGCGATCGCATCCTGAGGACGCCAATCCAGGCGCTGTCGGGACCCGCAGTCGAGTCCGCCTTCGCTCCCGGCACGCGGCCGCTCCTGAAACTGGAACTCTTCCAGCGCACCGGCAGCTTCAAGGCCCGCGGCGCACTCGTCAACGCGCTGATGCTCGGCGATGCGGAGCGCGCGCGCGGCATCTGCGCGATCAGCGCCGGCAATCATGCAATTGCCACGGCCTTTGCAGCTCGTATTGTCGGCGCGAGCGCGAAGGTCGTGATGAAAGTGGGCGCGAATCCGTTTCGCGTCGCGGAGTGCCGGCGCTACGGTGCCGAGGTCGAATTGCAACCGGATTTTCATGCGGCTTTCCAGCGCGTGCAGGAAATCCAGGAAACAGAAGGGCGCGTGCTGATTCATCCCTTCGAGGGACTGCGCGTCGCGATGGGAACCGGCACCCTCGGGCTCGAATTGCTCGAGCAGGCGCCTGATCTCGAAGCCGTCATCGTGCCGATCGGCGGCGGCGGTCTCGCCGCGGGAGTTTCCACGGCGATCAAGCTCTTGAATCCCGATTGCGAAGTGCTGGGAGTGGAGCCCTACGGCGCCGATACGATGTTCCGCAGTTTCGCGAGCGGCTCGCCGCAGGCGATCGAGAAGATCGACACGATCGCCGACAGTCTCGGCGCGCCGTATGCGCTGCCGATCTCCTACGCGCTATGCCGCGCGCACATCGACGATCTCGTCCGGATTCATGATCAAGAGATGATCGCAGCGATGCGATTCCTGCTCGAGCACGCGCGCCTCGCGGT
>JBOHZO010000052.1:0-23757 GCA_050738555.1 Steroidobacteraceae bacterium
GCTCGCCGGCGAAGACCTGCCGATGCGCCTCGGCGCGCGCGTGCGGCACCCCAAGTTCGGCGAAGGCACGGTGCTGCGATTCGAAGGCTCCGGCGAAAGCCGCCAGGTCCACGTTAAATTCGAGCAAGTCGGCCAGAAATGGCTGATGTTCGAGCTTGCACGCCTCGAACAGATCTCGTGATCAACTACTGCACGCCGGGCATGACGCAGCCGGTCACGCGGCCAAGCGGGCCGGGACCCGCGAGTGAGCGCGTGAGTTCCGGCGGCGCGAACGAGCGGCGTCGCGGCCCGTGCAGTCCGCGCGACTGGCGCTACGCTAGAATCCGCGTGCGATCGTGGCGTTGCCCTGGACCGGGGAGCTGACTTGAAAATCATCATTCTGGGTGCGGGCCAAGTCGGGAGCACTGCCGCACAGCAACTGGCGCGCGAGCAGGCGAACGACGTGACCGTCGTCGACACGCGGGACGAAGTGCTGCGCGACCTCCAGGACCGTCTCGACATCCGGACCCTGCTGGGGAATGCGGCGCATCCCGCCGTGCTCGAGGCCGCTGGCAGCAACGGGGCGGACCTGCTCGTTGCGCTGACCTCGAGCGACGAAGTCAACATGGTCGCCTGCCAGATCGCGTGGACGCTGTTCCGCACGCCGACCAAGATCGCACGCATCCGCTCCGCCGACTACTACGGACGTCCCGAGCTATTCGGCGAGAACGCCATCCCTGTCGATCTCGCGATCAGCCCCGAGCAGCTCGTCACCGACTATGTCGAGCGCCTCATCCGCTATCCCGGCGCGCTGCAGGTGCTCGAGTTCGCCAACGGCCGCGTCCGGCTCGTCGGCATGCGCGCGCTGAAGGGAGGCAAGCTCGTCGGCCACCAGCTCCAGGAGTTGCGCGCGCACATCCCGAACCGCGAAGTCCGCGTCGCCGCAATCTACCGCGGCGGACGCAGCATCAAGCCCGAGGGCAACACGACGATCGAGGAGCACGACGAGGTGTTCTTCGTCGCGGCGCGCGCCGACATGCGGCCGATGATGAAGGAGCTCAGTACCGAGGAAACGACCGTACGACGTGTTGTTATTGCTGGCGCCGGCAACATCGGCTTCAGGCTGGCGCGCGCGCTCGAGAACCGCGTGCAGGTCAAGCTGATCGAGCGCAGCCCCGACCGTTCGCGCCGCGCTGCCGAGACACTACGCAACACGCTCGTGCTGACCGGCAACGCGGCCGACGAGGAGCTGCTGCTCGAGGAGAACATCGACGACGCGGACGCGTTCATCGCGGTCACCAACGCCGAGGAAGCCAACATACTCTCGGCCATGCTCGCCAAGAAGCTGGGCGCCCGGCGAGTCATGGCGCTCATCAACAAGCCTTCCTACGCGGAGCTGATGGAAGGGGGCCCGATCGACATCGCGATTTCGCCGCAGACCGTGACGATCGGCGCGCTGCTGGAGCACGTGCGGCGCGGCGACGTCGTGCGCGTTCATTCGCTCCGCCGAGGCGCGGCCGAGGCCATGGAAGCGATCGTTCACGCAGACGGTCGGGAGTCGCCGGTCGCCGGCAGGCGCATCGAGCAGATCGACCTGCCGGAAGGAACGACCATCGGCGCCATCGTGCGCGGCGACGAGGTCATCATGGCGCATCACGACACGGTCATTCAGGCGGAGGACCATGTCATCCTGTTCCTGACCGATCGCCGTCACGTGGAGGAAGTCGGCCGGCTGTTCCAGGCCGGCAGCCGGACATGAATCTTTCGATGGTGCAGCAGATTCTCGGGCTGATGCTCTTGATGTTCAGCCTGGCGATGCTGCCGCCGGCCGGGATCGCCCTCCTGTACGGCGACGGGCACTGGCATCCGTTTCTCCTGTCATTTGCGGTGATTGCGGCAATCGGCCTGTCGCTCTGGTTGCCTGTGCGCCGCGTGCGTCGCGACTTGCGTCTTCGCGATGGATTTCTTGTCGTCGCGGTTTTCTGGTCCTTCCTGGGCGTTGCGGGCGCGACTCCGCTGCTTCTCTCCGACCTGCCGGAAATGTCGTTTACCGACGCCGTTTTCGAGGCTGTCTCTGGATTCACGACCACAGGCGCAACCGTCATCGTCGGCCTCGACGAGTTGCCGGAGTCGATTCTCTACTATCGCCAGCAGATTCAGTGGCTTGGCGGAATGGGGATCATCGTGCTCGCCGTTGCGTTGTTTCCCGTGCTCGGCATCGGCGGCATGTCGCTTTACAAGGCCGATACCCCCGGTCCTTTCAAGGACCAGAAGCTCACGCCGCGCATCACGCAGACCGCCAAGGCGCTCTGGGGCGTGTACGTGGCGCTTACCGCGGCCTGTGCCCTCGGCTATTACCTTGCCGGGATGAGCGGATTCGACGCGATCGGACATGCCTTCAGCACGGTTTCTACCGCCGGATTCTCGACGCACGACGCGAGTCTCGCGTATTTCGACAGTGCCGCCATCGACGCAATCGCCACGGTTTTCATGTTTCTCGGAGGCACCAGCTACGTGCTGCACTTCATGGTGGCGCGCGGTAGCGATCCTCGTCTTTACTGGCGCGACACCGAGTTCCAGGCGTACTTCTGGCTGGTTGCGACCATGGTCGGCGGCGTGACCATCTACCTCTGGCTTGCGGGTGAATTCGACTCGCTCGCAGCTTCACTTCGCCATGCGAGTCTGCAGGTCGTATCCGTACAGACCAGTACCGGCTTCATCACGACTGGCTTCGCGCACTGGCCGGGCCCGGTGCCGGCATTCATGATGCTGATGACGGTCGTCTGCGCCTGTGCGGGTTCGACGAGCGGCGGCATGAAGGTCATCCGGTGGCTCATCATATTCCGCCAGGGTGTCGCCGAACTGAAGCGGCTGGTGCATCCCAGCGCGGAGATCCCTGTGAAGCTCGGAAACCGCCCAGTTCCGGCACGAATCATCGGCGGCGTGGCGGGTTTCTTCGCAATGTACTTCATCGTGTTCGCGTTCCTGATGTTCCTGCTGATGCTTTTCGGGCTCGACCAGGTGACAGCGTGGTCCGCGATCGCGGCGACGATCAACAACGTCGGTCCCGGGCTCGGCGACGTCGCATTGACCTTCAGGGATGTGCCGGATTCCGCCAAGTGGGTCTGCACGATGGCAATGGTCGTCGGCCGCGTCGAGATTTTCGCTTTCCTGCTGCTGCTGACCCCCGCGTTCTGGGAGCGCTGAGGTGGCGTTGCGCGACAACCTCCAGCTCATGCTAGAGCGCGGCCAGGACTCGCCGCTGCTGCGCTTCGCGCTGGGACAGGAGTGCCTCAAGGCCGGTGACCTCGTGACGGCGATCGATCACCTGCGCCAGGCGGTGGACCAGAACCCGCGTTACTCGGCCGCCTGGAAGGCACTCGGCGCAGCGCACGCGCGCGCCGGCTCGCCGGACCGCGCGGCGGACGTCTACGAGCGCGGCATCGCCGCTGCGCGCGAGGCCGGCGACATCCAGGCCGCGAAGGAAATGGAGGTGTTCCTGAAGCGGCTGCGCAAGCCGCCGAAGACACCGGCTTGATCGGTCTGCTGCAGCGGGTGACGGGCGCGTCGATCGAAGCCGACGGCCGCGAGATCGCGAGGATCGGCGCGGGACTCGTGGTGCTCGTCGCCGTCGAGCGCGGCGACGACGAGTCCACCGCGGAGCGCCTGCTCGAGCGCCTGCTGAGCTATCGGGTATTCGCCGACGCCGAAGGGCGCATGAATCTTTCAATGACGGACACCGGCGGCGCGCTCCTCCTGGTGCCGCAGTTCACGCTCGCGGCCGACACCGCCAAGGGACTGCGTCCAGGATTCAGCCGGGCGGCGGCGCCTGCCGATGCGGAACGGCTGTTCGGCTATATGGCAAAGCGCGCCGAAAAGCGCGTTCCCGGCGCGCAATCGGGCCGTTTCGGCGCCCGCATGCGGGTGTCGCTCGTCAACGACGGTCCGGTCACGTTCTGGATCCAGGCACCTCCTCACGAAGACCCCGGGGCGATTGGCGTATCATGACGCGTGAGCGCCGGGTGCGCGGGCCGGAGTCGGTGACATGCCTATTGGTTTCAAGGAACTGCTGATCATCCTCGCGATCGCGCTCCTGATCTTCGGGGCGAAGAAGCTGCGCAACATCGGCTCGGATCTCGGCGCCGCGGTGCGCGGATTCAAGAAATCGATGAACGACGGAGAGAGCGAGGAATCCGGCAAGACGCTTGCACAGGACGAGCGCCCCGATGCGGACTTCACCGCGGGCAAGCGCGACCACGATTCATCGAAGAACGCGTAACGGCCAATGTTCGAGGTCGGTTTCACCGAGATCGTCCTGATCCTCGGCATCGCGCTGTTGGTGCTGGGTCCAGAGAAGCTTCCGAAACTCGCGAACCAGGTCGGCCGCTGGGCCGGTCGCGCGCGCGCAATGGCGCGGCAATTGCGCCAGCAGCTCGACGAGGAAGTCGCGGTGATCCCGAAGCCTGATTTCGATCCGGCGGCACGGCGGCCGCCCGGCACGCCGCCGCCGGACGATTCCGCGGCGAAGTCCGACGGTACACCGCCTCCGCCATGAGCGCGGCGGAACCCGAGAAGGAGGCGCTCAAGGAAGGCACGCTGCTCTCGCACCTGCTCGAATTGAGGAACCGCCTGCTGAAAGCGCTGCTCGCGACGCTGATCATCGCGGCGCCCTGCCTCTACTTTGCAAACGACATTTTCACGTGGCTCTCCGCTCCGCTGCTCGCGCAGCTTCCGGACGGCGCCTCGCTGATCGCGACATCGGTGATGGCCCCGTTCATGACGCCATTCAAGCTCGCGCTGCTCGCCGCGATTTTCTTCGCGATGCCGGTGATCCTCTACCAGGTCTGGGCCTTCATCGCGCCCGGGCTCTACCGCCATGAGCGGAAATTTGCTATGCCGCTGTTCATCTCGAGCGTCGTGCTGTTCTACGCCGGATCGGTGTTCTCGTACTTCGTGGTGTTTCCGATCGTTTTCCGCTTCTTCGTGATGACGACGCCCGAGGGCGTGCAGATGATGACCGACATCACGCAGTACATGGATTTCGCCGTGCTGATGTTCTTTGCATTCGGTCTTGCGTTCGAGATTCCGGTCGCAACCGTGCTGCTCGTGCGCACCGGGCTCGTCAAGCGCAAAAAGCTCACGCAGAACCGCGGTTACGTGATTCTCGGCATCTTCATCGTCGCTGCCTTCCTGACGCCGCCGGATCCGGTCTCGCAGACCATGATGGCGATACCGATGTACCTGCTGTACGAGGCGGGTGTGATCATGACCCGGCTGCTCGTTCGCGATAAGTCGCCTGACCCTGAGGGCGATCCGGCTTGATGTTGCACCGCAACATGTCGGAGACTCGCCCGACTTCGGAGTAAACCCGCATGACCACCGATCTCAACATCCCGCCGGGCAGCCTGCTCGGTCATCCGAAGGGGCTGTTCCTTCTGTTCGTGACCGAGATGTGGGAACGCTTCAGCTACTACGGCATGCGGGCGCTGCTCGTGTTGTATGCGGCGGCTGCGACGCACGCGGCGAATCCGGGTCTCGGCTGGGCGGAGCCGCAGGCCCTCAGGCTGTACGGCTGGTATACCGGGCTGACTTATCTGACGCCGCTGCTTGGCGGCTGGCTCGCCGACAATTTCATCGGCCAGCGCAAGGCCGTGATCATCGGCGGCACCGTCATGGCGCTCGGCCAGTTCACGCTGGCGTCGCCGCTCGACCTGCTCGGCACGACGCCGGCGTGGAGCGCTTCGCTGGTCGGCATCGCGTTTCCCGAAACGCCGACTACTTTCTATGTCGGTTTGCTCGGGCTCATCATCGGCAACGGTCTCTTCAAGCCGAATATCTCGACGATGGTCGGCGACCTCTACCCGCAGGGCGACGCGCGCCGCGACGGCGCGTTCACAATTTTCTACATGGGCATCAACCTCGGCGCGTTTCTCGCGCCGCTCGTCTGCTCGACGCTCGGCGAGGATCCGGCCTACGGCTGGCGCGTCGGCTTCCTCGCGGCGGGGATCGGGATGTGCCTGTCGGTGATCATCCAGCTCGCGTTCGCGCAGCGTTACATCGGCGACGTCGGTCGCATGCCGGCCGCGCACCGTTCGCTGAAGCTGGCCGGCGGACAGAAGCATCCGTTGACCCCGGTGGAGCGGGACCGGCTGCGCGTGATCTTCGTCATTTTCACGTTCGTCGTGATCTTCTGGGCGACATTCGAACAGGCCGGCGGACTCCTGAACCTGTTCGCCGAGAAGTACACGGACCGGCAGGCGGGGTCCTTCCTCGTGCCGACCGGCTGGTTCCAGTCGCTGAATCCCTTGTTCATCGTGCTGCTCGGCATCCCGTTCTCGATGCTGTGGAGCAAGCTGGGTGCGCGCGGCAAGAACCCGGCGACGCCCGTCAAAATGTACCTCGGCCTCGCGCAGGTCGCGCTCGGATTCATTTTCCTCGTGATTGCGGTATTCGAAATGCAGCGCACGGCCGATGTGAAGGCCGGCATGGTCTGGCTGGTGCTCGGTTATCTCTTCCACACGACCGGGGAACTCTGCATCAGCCCCGTCGGCCTCTCGATGATCACGAAGCTCGCGCCGCTCCGCCTCGCTTCGCTGATGATGGGCGTCTGGTTCCTGGTCAATTTCTTCGGAAACACGCTCGCCGGATACATCGGCGCGTTTACCGAGAACATGGGCCAGTACGAATGGATGGTGAAGCTCGCCGCCGATGTCGGCGTGCGCACGGAGCACGCGGGCCTGCTCGGCGTGTTCGGCGGTCTCGCGGCCGTTCTCCTCGCATTCAGCCTGCTGCTGTGGGGGATATCGGGCCGCATCGTCCAGTGGATGCACGGCGCCGAGAACACCACCAAGTGAGAAGCCGGGTGCATCGCGTCGCAGTCACGTTGTGCATGGCCGGAATTCTGGCCGCCTGCGGTAAAGTCGGCGAAAAGAAGGAAACGGCCGACGAATTCGTCGCCCGCGTGAACCGGGAACTTCTGAACTCCGGCAGGGAGAACGCGCAGGCCTCCTGGGTGCAGCTCACCTACATTACGCCCGACACCGAAGCGCTGGCCGCGAAGGCGTCCGAGCGGCTCCAGGCGGCCTTCGCGAAGAGCATCGCCGAATCGAAGGCCCACGACATCGAAGCGATGTCGGTGGAATCCGCGCGCGCGATCGAGCTGCTGAAGTTCGGCCTGGATGCGCCTGCACCCGACGATCCCGCGAAGCGCGCCGAGCTTGCGGCGCTCGAAACGCGCATGACCTCGATGTACGGCGCGGGAAAGTATTGTCCAAAGGGCCCGGAGAGCTGCCAGAACATCGACGACATCTCGAAGACGCTCGCGACCAGCCGCGACTGGGACGAGCAGCTCGAGGCCTGGACCGGCTGGCACGCGATCTCGCCGCCGATGCGGAAGGACTACCAACGCTTCGTCGAACTCGCGAACGAGGGCGCGCTGGGCCTCGGCTTCGGCGATCTCGGCGAGTTGTGGCGCGCCGGCTACGACATGAGCCCGGCCGAGTTCGAGTCGGAAACCGAACGGCTATGGACGCAGGTCAAGCCGCTGTACGACGGCCTGCATTGCTACGCGCGCGGCCAGCTCCAGGGGAAATATGGCAAGCAGCGCGTGCCTGACGGCAAGCCCGTGCCCGCGCACCTCTTCGGCAATCTCTGGGCGCAGCAGTGGAACAACATTTACGACCTGCTCGAGCCGTATCCCGGCGTGTCGAACCTGAACGTCACGTCGGCATTGAAGAAGCAGGGCTATGACGCGGTGCGGATGACGCGCTCGGCGGAATCCTTCTACACCTCGCTCGGTTTTCCGGCACTCCCGAATACCTTCTGGGAGCGCTCAATGCTGGTGCGCCCCGCGGATCGCGATGTCGTCTGCCACGCGAGCGCCCACAACATGGACGGCGCGGGTGACGTGCGCATCAAGCAATGCATCCAGCCGACCGAAGAAGAGCTCTACACGATCTACCACGAGCTCGGCCACATTTTTTACTACCTGAGCTATCTGGACCAGCCGTACCTGTTCCAGGACGGCGCGCACGACGGCTTCCACGAGGCGGTTGGCGACACCATCAATCTTTCGATGACCGAGGGTTATCTCGCGAGTGTCGGGCTGATGCCCAAGGGCGCGACATCGAGCCGCGAGGCACTGATCAACCGCCTGATGAAAGTCGCGAGCGAGAAAATCGCCTTCCTGCCATTCGGCAAGCTCGTCGACCAGTGGCGCTGGGGCGTGTTCTCGGGCGCGATCCCACCGGAGAAGTACAACCAGGCGTGGTGGGACCTGCGTCGGAAGTACCAGGGTATGGAGGCGCCGGTCGCGCGGTCCGAGAGCGATTTCGACCCCGGCGCGAAGTACCATGTTCCGGGCAACACGCCATACACGCGCTATTTCCTGTCGTTCGTGCTGCAATTCCAGTTCCACCGCGCGCTCTGCGAGAAGGCGGGGTTCAAGGGACCGCTGCATGAATGCTCGGTGTTCGGCAGCGCCGATGCCGGCCGCGGATTCCAGGAAATGCTCGCGCTCGGCCGCAGCAAGCCCTGGCAGGATGCGCTCGAAAAGCTCACCGGCACGCGGCAGATGGATGCGACGGCCATCGTGGATTATTTCCAGCCGCTGATGGGCTGGCTCGAAGAGCAGAATCGAGGCCGCGAGTGCGGCTGGCAATCATGAACGCGCATGACCCGGCGCAACTGACCGTCCGCGCGATCGTTCTTTCGTTGATCCTGGCGGTATTGCTCGCCGCGGCGAACGCTTACCTCGGCCTGTTTGCGGGGCTCACGGTCGCGACAGCCATCCCGGCGGCCGTGGTTTCGATGGGTGTCCTCCGCCTGCTCGGCCGATCGAGCATCCTCGAGAACAACATCGTCGCGACCGGAGCGTCCGCGGCCTCCTCGATCGCAGCCGGCACGATTTTCACGATCCCGGCGTTGGTGATCATGGGCCACTGGACGACATTTGATTACTGGTGGGTGCTCGCGATCGCGGGACTCGGCGGATTGCTCGGGGTGCTGTTTTCAGTGCCGCTTCGCCGCACGCTGATCCTCGACCAGAAGCTCCAGTTTCCCGAGGGCGTCGCGACGGCGGAGGTGCTGAAGGTCGGCCAGGACCCGGGCCGCGGGCTCAAGGCATTGTCGCTCGCCGCTGCGACCGGCGCAATGTTCAAGCTCGCGCTCGCGGGATTCAGGTTCTCGCCGGAGTCCTTCGAGGTCGCGCGCTACTTCGGCGAGCGGACGATCGGTTTCTTCGGCATCAACTTGTCGCCCGCGCTGCTCGGCGTCGGCTTCATCGTCGGATTCAACATCGGCTGCCTGATGCTGTCGGGCGGCGCGCTGTCGTGGTGGGTGTTCATCCCGTTCTACAACAACTTCATGATCGACCAGAATCCCGCGCTCGCCGCAGAACTCGTCGGCTTGTCCGCGGCAGATGCCGCGGGTCTCATCTGGAGCCGGCAGATCCGCTATATCGGCGTCGGCGCAATGCTGGTCGGCGGGCTCTGGTCGCTGTGGTCGCTCCGGAAATCGCTGCTGTCCGGCATCCGCACCGGCATGAAGCTCAAGGGCGGCTCGGCCGCCGACGTGCCGCATACGGAGCGCGATCTGCCGATGACGGCGATCCTGACGGGCATCGTGCTCTTCGTGCTGCCGCTCTTCGCGCTCTACTATGCGGTCGTCGACAGCTTCGGCATCGCGTTCACGATGGCGGTCATCATGGTGATCGCCGGATTCGTGTTCTCGTCGGTGAGCGGTTACATGGCGGGTCTCGTCGGCTCGTCGAACAACCCGGTTTCGGGCATCACGATCTCGACGATCCTGTTCGCTTCGCTGATCCTGCTCGCGATCATGGGCAGCGGCTCGACCGTCGGGCCGGTCGCGGCGATCATGATCGGCGCGGTCATCTGCAGCTCGGCCGCCGTCGCCGGCGACAATCTCCAGGACCTGAAGGCCGGGCAGCTCGTCGGTGCGACGCCCTGGCGCCAGCAGGTCATGCTTGCCATCGGCGCGCTTGCTTCCGCGGCGGTCATGGCGCCCGTGCTGAACCTGCTGCTCGAGGCCTATGGCATCGGCACGCCGGCGCGCGAAGGCGTCAATGCGCTTGCCGCGCCGCAGGCGACGCTGATGGCCTCGGTCGCAAGCGGCATCTTCGGCGGCGGCTTGCCCTGGAACATGGTGGCGATCGGCGCCGTCGTCGGCGCGATCGTGATCGTGCTCGACGAGTGGCTCAAGGCGCATGGTGCGAGCTGGCGCGCGCCGGTGCTCGCCGTCGCAGTGGGGATCTACCTTCCGCTCGAGCTGTCGACCCCGATCTTCGCCGGAGGGCTGATCGCGGAGCTCGCGACCCGTTGGCACCGCCGGCGGAGTCCGGACAGAGATCCCGAGTTGCTGAAACAGACCGGATTGCTGTTCGCGGCCGGGCTGATCGCGGGCGAAGCCATCATCGGCGTGCTGATCGCGATTCCGATCGTGCTGACCGAGGATGCGGATGCGCTCGCCGTCGCAGCCTCGATGCGGCCCGGCCACTGGGCCGGCCTCGCCGCGCTCGCTCTCGTCGCATGGTGGCTGTACGCGGTCGCCGCGCAACGGGCGCGCCACTGACCGAAAAGGTACGCTTCAGTGGATGAGTGATTCCCATGCATCGCGGGGCCGGGTCGCGATGGCGCTCGCGATCACCTACCTCGTCTGGGGGTCGAGCTACTTCGCAACCAAGATCATGGTGACCGACGAGCCGCCGCTCGTCGCTGCGGGCCTGCGCTTCTCGGCCGCGGGCGTCCTGCTGATGGCCTTCGCCTGGTGGCGCAGCGGACCGCCGGTGCTTGCGCGCATCGAAATGCGGCACGTGCTCGCGATGGCCTGCCTGTCGGTTCTTTTCAGCAATGCCTGCCATGTGATCGCGATGCAGTATGTGCAGTCCAATACGGCGGCGCTCTTGAATGCGACGCCCTCGCTCTGGATCGCCTGGCTCGGCACATTCGGTCCCCGGCGCAAGCATCTCTCCGGCGCCGCGCAGATCGGGCTGCTCGTGGGGCTAGCCGGCGTACTGCTGGTGCTCGCGCCGAAAGGTGGATTCCATCTCGCGGGTTTCGGCTGGCAGCTCCTGATCCTGCTCGGCTGCCTGAGCTGGTCGCTCGGCACGATTTACTACCGCAACTCCGGCGCCGCGAATCCGCCGCTGATGTTCGCCGCGCTTCAGATGCTGGCGGGCGGACTCGGCCTGCTGGCGGCCGCCTTCATTGCCGGTGAGTCGTTCGCATTTCACTGGACGCCGCGCGGGCTCTCCGCTTTCCTGTGGCTGACGCTGATGAGTTCCTGTCTGGCCTACTCCGCCTACGCCTGGCTCACCGTTCACACGTCACCGGTCGTCGTCGGTTCCTACGGTTATGTCTGTCCGGCCGTGGCGGCATTGATCGGATGGCTCGCGCTCGGCGAAACGCTTGCCTGGATGCAGATAATGGGGATGGCAGTGATCCTGCTGGGTATCGCGCTGGTGACGGGCTATTTGAGGCCGATGCCTAAAAGTCTCGCGAGAACTAATGGAATCTGATGGACCCGTACACTCTCGATCCCGCACGGCGCGCATTGCTCCTCCAATCACTTGCACTCGCCGGTGTGGCGGCATTGAGTGGTGCGCCCGGCCGCGCTTCAGCTGCCGCCGCCGATGCCGCGACGGCTGCGCCTTTGTCGGACCCGCACCCGGCGCTCGGGCGCACGCTGGCGCGCATCGGCTTCGGGTCCTGCGCGAATGAGGGGAAGCCCCAGCCGATCTGGGACGCGATACTCGAGAGGAAGTTTGACCTGTTCCTGTTCCTCGGCGACAACATCTACGGGGACACCCGCGACATGGCGGTGCTGCGCGCGAAGTACGCGCAATTCGCGGCGCAACCCGGCTTTGCCCGGTTGCGCGCGGAGACTCCGGTCGTCGCAACCTGGGACGACCATGATTTCGGCGAGAACGACGCGGGCGGCGATTACCCGCTCAAGGAGGAGTCGCGGCAGATTTTCCTCGATTTCTGGGACGAACCCGCCGGATCGCCGCGCCGCGACCGTGACGGTGTTTACGCGTCCTATCTCTTCGGTCCGCCAGGCAAGCGCGTGCAGGTGATCCTGCCGGACCTGCGCTACAACCGCACGCCGCTTCTCAAGGCCGACCTCGGCGGTGCCGACTTCGAGACCTGGGCCAGGGCCAGGATGGCCGCGGGGCTCGAGGTGCCGGGGCCGCATGCGCGCAATCCGGACCCGAAGGCCACCCTGCTCGGCGAGCGGCAGTGGCAATGGCTCGAACGGCAACTCGAGGTGCCTGCCGGAGTGCGCCTGTTCGGCTCCAGCCTGCAAGTGCTCGCCGATTTCACAGGCTGGGAAGCTTGGGTCGGTTTCGCGCGGGATCACCAGCGCCTGATCGACCTGATCCGCCGCAAGAATGCGAATGGCGTCGTGTTCCTGAGCGGCGACATCCACTACGCGGAGATGTCGAAGCTGGACGTCAACGTGCCGTACACGTTGTGGGACCTGACATCCAGCGGTCTCACGGAGGAATGGCCGGTCCCGACCCCCAATGCAAATCGCGCGAGCGAGGTGCTGTCAGAGGCCAATTTCGGATTCATCGACATCGATTGGCAGGGACCGTCGACGCGCCTCGCGCTCGGCATCGTCGATGCCGGGGGCAAAACGCGCATGTCCTGGGAAATCGAGCTCGCGAGCCTCACCGCGGCATGACCGGGACCAGGCCAGTGCGCGCTGTGTTCTTCGATCTCGACGGCACGCTGGTCGACAGCGAGATACACACGGATCAGTCGATCAGCGCCGTGCTCGCGCAATACGGACTCGCGGACTTCAGGCTTCCGCACACCGAGACCCGGGGCCGCACCTGGATCTATGTCGCCGAGAGGATCCGGCAGCGGACGAAGATCGACCGGGCTGCAACATCGATCGCTGAGGACCTGCTGGCTCACTGGAATAACCTCGCGACCGACGTAAAACCGATACCCGGTGCGCCGGAAGCCGTGCGCGCCGCGGCCGCGTGCAAGCTGAAACTCGGCGTTGTTTCGTCCAGCCCGCGCTCCGTGATCGACACGTTCCTCGACCAGCTCGGCGTCGGAGACTGCATCGAACCGCGCGCGCGCATCGGCGGCGATGCCGTCAGCAACAGCAAGCCCGATCCGGAGGGTTTCCTGCTCGCGGCGCGCGCGTTCGACATCGATCCTGCCGACGCACTCGTGTTCGAGGACAGCCAGGCCGGCCTGCTCGCGGCCAGAGCCGCCGGCATGCGATCCATGTTCGTCACCTGCTGCGCGTCCGACATTCCCGCGAATACCCTGCTTGCAACCGCGAGCTGCACGCACTACCGGAGCTTGCCGCCCCGTTTCTGGGATCAAGTGGCGAATGGCAGCTGCGATCTCGCCAACCGGTCATTCACATGAATGCGGCGAATCCCGAACTGTTGCGCCGCTATCGCGTGCAACTGTTTACCGCGACCTGGCTTTCCTACGCCGGCTTCTACTTCGCCCGGAAGGTTTACGCGGTCCTGAAGCATCCGCTGAAAGAACAGTTCGGCCTCGACGACGTCCAGATCGCCTATCCGTGGACCATCTATCTCGTCACCTACATGCTGGGTCAGTTCCTCGCGGCGTGGCTCGGCAGGCGCATGGAGAGCCGGCGCGTGCTCGCGTACGGCATGTGCGTCGCGGCGGCCTGCAACATGGTGCTGGGATTGCTCGTCGATTCTTATCTGGCGAGCGTGTTGCTGTGGATGTGCGTGACCATGGGAATCCACGGCCTCGCGCAGGCAATGGGCTGGCCGCACAACGTCGCCCTGTTCGCGAACTGGACGCGCCGCTCCGAACGCGGAACGCTGTTCGGAATCTGGGGTACCTGCTACCAGTTCGGCGGGATCGCCGGAAAAGCCCTGGCCGGATTTCTGCTCGGCTGGCTGGGGATGGCGTGGTCGTTCTTCGGCTCGAGCATCGTGCTGCTCGCATTCACCGCATACTTTGTCCTCTACGCACGCGAGCGGCCGCAGTCGGTCGGCCTGTCGCTCGAAGACGATGCGGAGCCCGACGTCGCCCCACCCGGCTCGCGCGAAGCAGGCGCTGTCCGCGAGCCAACGCTGCCGCCGGGATTCATCGCGTCGATCGTCGCGATGGGACTGATCTACTTCGGGTTCAAGTTCCTGCGCTACGCGCTCGACAGCTGGTCCACGCTGATCCTCGGCGAGCAATTCGGGATGACGACGTCGGTTGCCGCCTACTGGTCCACCGCCTTCGACTGGATCGGCTTCCTCGGCGTGATCGCCGCCGGCATCTGGTCGGATCGCATGCCGGGTTCACGGCGCACGCCCGTGATCTTCTGGATGACTGTCGGCTGTTTCGCGTTCACGTCCACGATGTGGCTCGTCGGCCTGTCGTCGCCGATCCTGTTCATTGCGCTGCTCGGCCTGATCGGATTCATGGCCATGGGGCCGGATTCGCTGCTTTCCGGGGCTTGCGCGATGGATGTGGGAAGCCGGCGCCAGGCCGCGCTCGCAGCCGGTGTCATCAACGGTTTTGGATCGATCGGCCCGATACTTCAGGAGCCGGCGATCGCCTGGCTGAAGCACACTCAGGGTATCGACGCGGTTTTCCTGCTGTTAGTGGGTGTCGTGTTCCTGACGACCGTGGCCACCGGCCTGCTCGCCCGATTCGAGCGACGCCGCGGCATCTAGCCGCCGTCAGGAACCGCGATTCAACGCAGATCCCGGCCCGCACTCACCGTCGTGTGACCAAGGGTCAGCGCGACGAAGAAAATCGTCAGCAGGCAGCACGCGACCATCGTCGTGAATACGCCACCCCAGCCCCAGTGATCGGCGATCCAGCCGACGCCGGTTCCCGCGATCGCCGAGCCAAACAAGTAGCCGAAGAAACCGGTGAACCCTGCGGCGGTGCCGGCCGCCTTCTTGGGCACGAGATCGAGCGAATGCAGCCCGATCATCATGATCGGTCCGTAGACCAGGAAACCGATCGCAATCAATGCCGCGTAATCGATCCAGATCGGCCCCTTCATGTTGAGCCAGTACACGACCACGGCGATGAGCGTCAGCGCCATGAAGAGCAGAGTTGCGGGAGCACGCCTGCCCTTGAACCACCGGTCCGAAAGCAGGCCGCAGGCGATCGTCCCCGGGATGGCCGCGTATTCATAGAGCGACCAGGCGATGCTCGACTCCGTAAAGGAAAATCCCTTGGCGGTCTCGAGATAGGTCGGAATCCAGTTCACCACGCCATAGCGGACGAAGTAGCAGAAGGCATTCGCGATCGCAATCGCCCACAGGTAGCGGTTCGGCAGCACGTACTGGAGGAAGATTTCCCGCAACGCGAGCGTCTGCTCGTGGGCCTCGCTGTAGCCCTCCGGATAGTCGTTCCTGTATCGCTCCACGGGCGGCAGCCCGCGTGATTGCGGCGTGTCTTCCAGCAGGAACCAGACGCCGATGGCGATGATCGCGGCGAAGAGCGCATTGAAGTAGAACTTCGCTCCCCAGTCGTGGAACAGCAACACGCCGACCAGGGCGAGATTCGCGACGAGCGCGCCGCCGATGTTGTGCGCGATGTTCCAGGTCGAAACGGTGAGCCCGCGCTCCTTCACGCTGAACCAGTGCACCATGATCTTGCCGCAGGGCGGCCAGCCCATGCCCTGGACCCAGCCGTTGATCGCCATGATTGCGATGATGGCGGCGAGCGATGTGTAGATGGCATCGACCAGGCCGAACGCCGCCATGATTGCGCTCGAGAGGAGCAGCCCGAGCGGCAGGAAATACTTCGGGTTGCTCCGGTCGGAGATCGAGCCCATGAGGAATTTCGACAGGCCGTAGGCGACGGACAAGCCGGTCAGCGCAGTGCCGAGCGCGGCCTTGCTGTATTCCGGATGCTCCGCGAGGAGGTCGGGGATCGCGAGCGCGAAGTTGTTGCGGACGAGGTAATAGCCCGCATAGCCGACGAAGATGCCGGCATACACCCGCCGCCGAAGGCGCCGGTATTCCGGATCCACGTGGTCGGCAGCCAGCGGGGCGCCGAACGCGGCCGGCTTCAGGAAGCCGATCATCGCATCGGCGTCGGCGACGGCACCGCAATCCCCTTCGTCTCGAGCAGGGAGCGCAGCAGGTCCGGGCGGTCGCTGATCAAACCGTCCACGCCGAGCGCGAGGATGCGCTCCATGTGCTTCGGATCATTGACGGTCCAGGGGACGACGGCGAGACCGAGCCTGTGCGCCTCCGCAACGAGGCGTTCGTCGAGATCCAGCGCATGCGGCGACCAGACCTCTGCGCCGATGGCCATGACGGCCTTCGGCACCGAGCCTCCGTAATCATCGACGTCGAGGCCCCCGAGCCAGGGCGATGCACCGGGCTTTCCGACCTCCATCGAGTCCTCGTCGGGCTGCTGATCGGTCAGGGCGACCGTCGTGAGGTCAGGCGCGAGCTGGCGCACGAGCGCGAGCGTGCGCCAGTCGAAGGACTGGATCGTCGTGCGCGATTCCATGCCCGAGTCGCGGATGACCGCGAGCAACGCTTCCACGAACGGTTTCGGTGCCACCGTGAGCTCCGGCTGCAGCGGATCGAGCTTGGTCTCGATGTTGAAGCGCAGCTCGCGGTTGCCGCTCCGCTGCACGAGCGCATAGACGTCGGCGAGGCGCGGGATGCGTTGACCATCCACGGGCTGCTGTTCCGAGAACCGGGCGGCGTAGTCGCTGCCGGGCCGGATGCGCCCCACGTCGTATTGCTGCAATTCCGCGAAAGTGAGCGCATAGAGCGGCGGGCCTGCTTGTTCCAGGAATTTTCCGCCGGAGTCGCGGGTAATGTCGGGGTTGAGCGACGAATCGTGACTCACGACCACGACCCCATCCTTGGTCACCCCGCAGTCGAGTTCCAAGGTGCGGACCCCCAGCTCGAGCGCCCAGGCGAAACCGGCCAGCGTGTTTTCCGGGCGAAGCCCGCGTGCGCCGCGGTGTCCCTGGAGATCGAATACGGCGGTGCGCGCCGACTCGGCGCCCGTCGCCATGGCGGACGCCCAGGCGCAGACGAGAGCCAGCGCGCAAGCCGCGAATCCCGACTTCGGCTTCATCATGCGGGCATCCTCATTCTTCAAGTCGTGGCAAAGGCGCGCGTCGCCAGGGCGCCGATGATTTCGGTCTCGCCGCAGACGCCCAGCACCTGCCCGCCTTCCGCCAGCAGCACCGGATGTCCGGACCTGCGGCGCAGGTGTATCAACCGCTGAAGCGAAAGCGACGTAGGCGCAATGATCACCGCGCGTTCGCCCTCCGCGCAGTCCGCGTCTTCTCCCACGACGCGCAGGGGATGCGGCTGTCCGTTGAGGCGCAGTTCTACCGGCGCGTGACGGGAGTCGAGCTTCAACTGGTATCTTCGCGCTTCGTCGAGGCAAACGCCGCCATCCGCCTGATCCATCTGCTCGCGCTTGCGCATGATCATCGCGCCGGTGAGCACCGTCAGCGGGTTCATGTGCCGCACGAATTCGGCGACGTAGTCGTCGGCCGGTCGCAGCACGATATCCTGCGCCGAGCCGGTCTGCACGATGCGGCCGTGATGCATGATCGAGATCCGGTCGCCGAGCCGCAAGGCCTCGTCAAGGTCGTGGCTCACGAACAGGATCGTCTTCCTGACGCGCTGCTGGAGCGTCAGCAGCTCGTCCTGCAGCTTGTCGCGAATCAGGGGATCGAGGGCCGAAAAGGGTTCGTCCATCAGCAGGATGTCCGCCTGCGTCGCAAACGCGCGCGCGAGACCCACGCGCTGCTGCATCCCGCCGGACAGCTCGCCGACATCCCGGTCCGCCCACTGCGACAAACCGACCAGCTCGAGCTGTTCCGCGACGATCCTCTTCCGCGCGGCCGCCGGCTCGCCGCGCAACTCGAGACCGAGCCCGACATTGTCCGCGACCGTGCGCCAGGGAAGCAGCGCAAACTGCTGAAACACCATCGCGATGCGTTCGCGCCGCAGTCTTCGCAGGTTTTCCGAACCGCAATGACCGACATCGATCGGCGCGTTCGCGTCGTCCACCAGCACGCTGCCGCGCGTGACGGCCGTCAGGCCGTTGGCGGCCCGCATCAGGGTCGATTTTCCGGAACCCGACAGTCCCATCATCACGCAGATCTCGCCCGGAGCGATGTCGAGACTGGCGCCGGCCACGCCGACCACGACTCCGCATGCAGCGGCTATTTCCTCCCGCGCCGCGCCCGCGTCGAGCCGTGCGAGCGCATCCCGGATCGCCCGCGCGCCTTGTCGCCCCTGCTCGCGCGAGAACAGGATGTCGACATTCCGGAACTCGAGCGCGGCGTTCATCGGGACGCGCCGCCATGCCTTGGCCGGCTGACCCGGTCGAGGATGATCGCGAGCAGGACGATGGCGATGCCCGCCTCGAACCCGACGTCGACCTGCACGCTGTTCAAGGCGCGCACGACCGGCACTCCGAGACCGCCGGCGCCGACCAGTGCCGCGATGACGACCATCGACAGGCTCAACATGATGCACTGGGTAATTCCGGCCAGGATCGTCGGCATGGCACTCGGCAACTCGATTTTCCACAGCCGTTGCATCGGCGTCGCGCCGAATGCATCGCCCGCTTCGAGCAGAGGCTTCGGCACCGAAGAGATTCCGAGGTGCGTGAGGCGAATCGGCGCCGGCAGCGCGAAGATGACCGTCGAGATCAAGCCGGGCACGACGCCGAGCCCGAACAGGACCAGCGTCGGAATGAGGTAGACGAAGGTCGGCAGGGTCTGCATCAGGTCGAGCACCGGACGCAGCGCGGCATAGAGTCGGGGCCGGTGCGCGGCCGCGATGCCGGTCGGTACTCCAATCAGCGTCGAGAAGAGGGCGGACACGAACACCAGCGCCAGAGTCTCGAGCGTCGCAGCCCAGTAGCCCTGGTTCATGATGAACAGGAGGGCCGCGACGATGAAAACCGCCAGTCCAATCGAGCGATGCAGAATCCAGGCCAATGCTGCGACGAGCAGGATCAACAGCCAGGCGGGAGTGCCCGCCAGCAAGGCGTTCACGGCGTCGACGGAGCCGCCGATGACGGTCGAGGTGCCGGCGAAAAATGCTTTCCCGCGCGCCTTGATGTAATCGATGGATGCGGCGATTGCGCGGCCGAGTGGTATTTTGTGACGGGTTACCCAGGGCTCGAAGCCGCGCTCGTCGCGCGCCACGAGCATTGACGCCGCTCCCAGCAGGGCGGGCTTCCCATCGAAAGTCAGCACGCCTTCGTACCAGACCTCTAGCGCGGCCTGATTGGCCTCGAGCCATTCCGCCGCCGCGGCCTCTGGCGGCAGCTTGCGATCCAGGATGCCTGCCATCACCTCGCTTTCGCCCCGCAGCGTGAATCGGAGGTTCCTCAGCAGGCGACCCACGTTCGGGCACTCTTGCAGATAGCCGGCGCGGACATTGGTGAAGACCGTCGCCCCGCCGAAGTCGGGGCCGAAGCTCGTATCGCCCCCGCTCAGATAACGCATGTCGAAGCGTGTGTTCATCGGATGCGGCTCCCAGCCGAAGAACACGATGGGTCGCTGCGCGGCAATGGCGCGCTCGACCTGCGCCAACATGCCCTGCTCGCTCGATTCGACGAGCTTGAAATCGCCGAGACCGAACTGATTGGTCTTGATCAGTCCGAGCACCAGTCGATTGCCGTCATTGCCGGGCTCGATGCCGTAGATCTCGTGCTTCAGTTCCGCGGCGAAGCGCTGGATCTCGGAAAAATCCCGCAGCCCGGCTTCGTGCAGGTAGGCCGGCACGGCGAGCGTGTACTTGGCGCCGGTGAGATTGGCGCCGACGACCTCGACCGAGCCGTCGGCTAGATACGGCCGGATATCCGCCGCCATCGCGGGCATCCAGTTGCCGAGAAAGACGTCGATATCCCTGTTCTTCAGCGACGCAAAGGTCACCGGGACGGAAAGCACCGTGACCTGCGGCTCGTAGCCGAGCCTGCGCACCAGGTGGCTCGCGAGCCCCGTGGTCGCCGTGACATCGGTCCAGCCGATGTCGGAGAACCGCACGATCCGGCAAGTGGCAGGCTCGAGCCCGGCGTCTGCCAGAACGGCTGACGGGTGGAGCGAAAGCGCGGCAAAGAGCGCCAGGCAAGCGGACCGGACGGCCCGGGCCGCACTTGACCTGTCCCACCGGCTATCGAATGATCGTTCAACAGGGGATTGGTTGGGCACGTTCGTGTTCCCGTAACTCTTTGCAGACAAAGAATTTGTGGCAACCTTGGATAGTCTCGCAGAACCGGCAAGTTCCCGCCTCGCCTCGTTCAATCCCGCGACCGGAGAACGGCTCGGTGATGTTTCGGTTGCCGGCCCCAACGAGATCGAGGCCGCCGTTTGCGCTGCGCGCGAGGCGCAGCCGGCCTGGGCCGCACTCACCGGCGCCGAGCGTGCCCGTGCCCTGCGCCGTGCCGCCGAACTGCTGCGAGTCCGCAACGATGCGCTCGCGGAGCTCGAAACTCGCGACACCGGCAAGCCGATCCAGGAGACGCGCGTCGTCGATGTCATCTCCGGCGCCGAGTGCATCGAGTACTTTGCCGCGCTCGCACAGAGCGCGGCGGGCGAACACATCGACCTTGGACCGCAGGCCTTCGGCTACACGCGCCGCGAGCCGCTCGGGATCGTCGCCGGCATCGGCGCGTGGAACTATCCGCTGCAGATCGGCTGCTGGAAATCCGCCCCTGCACTCGCGTTCGGCAATGCGATGATCTTCAAGCCGGCAGGGCTCACGCCGCTGTCGGCTGTCGAGCTCGAGAAAATCTACCGCGAGGCCGGCGTCCCGCCCGGCATTTTTCAGGTGGTTCAAGGCCGCTCCGAGACCGGCCGGCTTTTGACGCGCCACCCGGAGATCCGCAAGGTTTCGCTCACGGGTTCAGTCGGCACCGGCAAGGCGGTGATGAACGACGCCTCGAGCACAGTCAAGGCCGTGACGCTCGAGCTCGGCGGCAAGTCGCCGCTCATCGTGTTCGAGGATGCGAAGCTTGATCAGGCCGTCTCGGGCGCGCTGCTCGGAAATTTTTACTCCGCCGGCGAAGTGTGCTCGAACGGCACGCGCGTCTTCGTGCAGCGCTCGGTGCGACAGAAGTTCCTGCGCCGTCTCGTCGCGCGCGTCGGCGCCATGCGCATCGGCGACCCGATGGACCCCGCGACACAGGTGGGCTCGCTCATCTCCGAGGAGCACATGCAAATGGTCCTCGGCTACATCGCCCGCGGGCGCGCGGAAGGTGCGCGCGTGCTGGTGGGTGGCTCGCGCCGCACGGACGGCGTGCTCGCCAGGGGATTCTTCGTCGAGCCGACGGTCTTCGACGGCTGTCGCGACGACATGAGCATCGTGCGCGAGGAAATCTTCGGCCCCGTGATGTCGGTGCTCGAGTTCGAGGGCGAAGAGGAAGTCATCGGGCGCGCGAATGCCACCGAGTTCGGCCTGTCGGCCGGCGTATTCACCAACGACCTCAACCGCGCGCATCGCGTGATCGCGAGGCTCCAGGCCGGCACCTGCTGGATCAATCACTACAACGTCACCCCGATCGAGCTGCCGTTCGGCGGCGTCAAGCTCTCGGGTCTCGGGCGCGAGAACGGCCGCGCCGCGATGGAGCATTACACCCAGCTGAAGAGCGTGTACGTTGCGAAAGGCGACATCGATGCGCCGTACTGAGGCGGCGCGTCGATGAGCCAGGAAGTTTTCGACTACGTGATCGTTGGCGCCGGATCCGCCGGCTGCGTGCTGGCCGACCGGCTGACCGAGGACGGCAAGCACACTGTTCTCGTGCTTGAATACGGCGGCTCGGACCGCTCGATCTTCGTGCAGATGCCCTCGGCCTTTTCGATCCCGATGGGCATGGGGAAGTACGACTGGCGTTATTACACGGGGCCCGAGCCCGGCCTCGGCGGCCGGCGCCTGCACACGCCGCGCGGCAAAGTGCTGGGCGGATCGTCTTCGATCAATGGACTCGTGTACGTACGCGGCAATCCCCGCGACTTCGACCGCTGGGAAACGGAAGGCGCCGCGGGGTGGAGTTACGCCGCGGTGCTGCCCTACTTTCGCCGCGCCGAGACGCGCGACGAGGGCGGCGACGCCTATCGCGGGGATTCCGGCCCGCTACAGACCGGTTACGGCACGCTTGCGAATCCGCTGCATGCCGTCTGGCTCGAAGCGGCAAGCCAGGCGGGTTACCCGCGCAGCTCCGACATCAACGGTTCCCAGCAGGAAGGCTTCGGCCGGCTGGACATGACCGTCGGCAGAGGCCGGCGCTCGAGCGCGGCCAATGCCTACCTGCGCCCGGCGATGAAGCGCGGAAATCTCTCGGTCCGCACGCGGGCGCTCGCAACACGAATCCTGTTCGAAGGCCGACGCGCAGTTGGCATCGAGTATCGCCGCGGCGAGGGCCTGCAAACGGCTCGCGCGCGGCGTGAGGTGATCGTCAGCACCGGCTCGATCAACACGCCGCAACTCCTCAAGCTCTCCGGCATCGGGCCGGCCGCGGAGCTTCGGGAGCACGGCATCGCGGTCGTGCACGATCTGCCGGGAGTGGGAGAAAACCTCCAGGACCACCTGGAATTCTATTTCCAGGTTGCTTGTAAGCAGCCCGTCACGCTCTATTCTTCGATGAGTCTGTGGTCACGCGCGCTGATCGGGGTGCGCTGGCTGCTCTTCAAGGACGGGCTTGGCGCCACCAATCATTTCGAGACCGGTGGCTTCATCCGAAGCCGCGCCGGCGTGCCGTACCCCGACATCCAGTATCACTTCCTGCCGCTCGCCGTGACCTACGACGGTTCTTCGCTCGCGCAGGAACACGGCTTCCAGGCGCACGTCGGTCCGATGCGCTCGAAGAGCCGCGGCTATGTGCGGCTCGCGTCGGCGAATCCGTCCGACAAGCCGAAGATCCGCTTCAACTACCTGAGCCATCCGGACGATATGCTGGAGTTTCGCGCCTGCGCGCGCCTGACGCGTGAGATCTTCGCGCAGAAGGCGTTCGATTCTTACCGTGGCCGCGAGATCCAGCCGGGAGCCGATGCCGTCACCGATGATCAGATCGACGCATTCGTGCGCGCGAAGGTCGAAAGCGCCTATCACCCCTGCTGCGCCTGCCGGATGGGAAGGTCCAACGATCCGCTGGCGGTCGTGGATCATGATGCGCGCGTGCTCGGCGTCGAAAGACTGCGCGTCGTGGATTCGTCGATCATCCCGTCGATCACGACCGGCAACCTGAATGCGCCGACCATCATGCTGGCTGAGAAGTTGGCGGACCACATCAGTGGCAAGCCTCGTCTGCCGGCAGCCGATGTGCCTTACTACTCGGCATCAGGCTGGCAGGCGTTACAAAGATGATGTTCCCAGACCATTCAGTCGCTTACGCGCTGGGCGGGTGATTAACAGTCAGAAATGACGTAAAACATCACATGATTTTTCATACCCAATTGTAGTTAGAACTCAATTGCGGAACACAGCCCTATGGTTAGCGCTCGTTTGTCTCGGTGGCTGTGAGCCAGACAATATCGGTAGCGACATTTACTCGGGCTATCTTTTCTCTGGGTTTGAAGTGCAAGCTTTCGCCGCTGACGGTGCGGACGAGCGATGGTGGATTGAGGGCGGTCCGTTTCCGTGCCTTCAGTCGGGACCGGAGGAAAAGTACGGCTCGGGTGGACCGATCGCGTATGTCGTAGTTCAAGGCGACCTTCAACCTGGACGCGACGGCTATGCCCGAACACTGCAGGTCACCAACGTCTTTGGATGTTGGCGAGTAAAAGACGGAAAACCTGTCTCGATTGAGTTCTAAC
>JBOHZO010000053.1:0-9034 GCA_050738555.1 Steroidobacteraceae bacterium
CGCGGGCGCCGCGCCGGGAGCGCCGCGACGCGCCCCGCCGCGAAAGCGGCGCAACCCGTGCTGAGCGGACAGCGGCCGCAGGCAGGATTCGCGCGCGTGCAGATCGTGGCGCCGAGATCCATGATCGCCTGCGTGTATTCCGCGACCCGCGCGGCCGGTGTGCTGGCCTCCGCGAGTTCCCAGAGTTTCCGCGCTCCGCTTCCGTTTTGCGGCGCGTCCTCGACGAGAAACACGCGCGCGAGCACGCGCTTGGCATTCCCATCGAGAATGGGATGGCGCAATCCGTGCGCGAGCGCAAGGATCGCGCCCGCGGTCGAGCGCCCGATTCCGGGGAGCGCCGTCAGCTCCTCGCGCGTTTCCGGAAGCCGGCCTTCGTGGCGCGCCACGATTTCCTGCGCCCCGCGATGCAGATTCCGCGCCCGCGCGTAATAACCCAGGCCCGACCAGAGCCGCAGCACCTCGTCGAGCGGCGCTGCGGCGAGCGTTGCCGCATCCGGAAACCGCGCGACGAAGCGATCGAAGTACGGCTTGACCGTCTCGACCTGGGTCTGCTGAAGCATGACCTCGGAAATCCACACGCGATAAGGCGTCGGATCCTGCTGCCAGGGCAGATGCCGCCGCCCATGGGCTTCGAACCACGGCAGCAGCAATTCGGCGAGGTTCTCGGGCCGCATGCTCATGGCGCCGGACCGCCGCCCCGTTCGACGCGGATGACGGAATCGCGGAGCTTCGCGCCGGCGACGCGGGCTTCCGCGATGCGAATCTCGGCATCGATGTCGAACTCGGCGAGCTGCGCGACAGCCGCCTCGAGCGTCGCTTTCTTCTTTCGGGCCGTTTTCACTTCCGGCGCCAGGTAGCGGTTCACGTCGATGCGATCGAGGTTTGCGCGAATCAGGCGCTTGCCCGGCACGACCCGCGCGTCGAAATTCGTATCGTCGAGCCGGCCGGTGACCGGATCGAGTTGCAGTTCGCCTCCCCGCATGCTGCCCCGGAGCGATAGCTGCAGCGTTTCGAATGCTTTCGGGTCCGCCGTCACAGGGAGTGGACGGCCGAAGGCGATCGCCGGAGCACGCGGCGCAAACGGTCCGGTCGTCAACTGGAAATCGGCCTGCAGCTCCGGCTTGTCGAAATCAAGTGTGCCGCCGAACTCTCCGGGAATGCCCGCGAGTTGGAAGCTTCCGTCGTCGAGCGTCGCGACCCCTGTCGTGCCCTCGAAGGATGCGTGCTTCATCGCACCCGTGAGTTCGACGCCTGCGAGCGGCAGCGGATCGCCGCCGGCCCAGCCGCGGAAAGCGAGCCCGCTCGCCTCGTATCGTCCGGCGTCCAAGTCGAGCCTGCCCTGTCCCTTGAGCGCATAGTGAATGGTGTTCGCGCCGAAGACCCCACCGAGACGAAGCTCGAGCGGAAACGCAACGGCAGGCGCCACGTCTTCTGCCGCGACCGTGATCGCCGTCAGTTGCCACCGCGAGTCCGCCGCCTTGTCCTCGTATTCGATCGTGCCGCGCTCGAGATCGAGCTTGCCGAGCAACCAACCCGGACCGGCTTCTCCGCCCGCCGCCGCAGGCGCATCGAACAAGTGCGACCAGTTCGTCTCGCCGTCCGCGGTGACCCTGAGGCGCGCGAACGGTTCGGAGATCGAGAGCGCCTGGACGACGGTCTGACCGAAAATGCTTCCCCAGGGAATCGAGGCGCGGACCCGGCCGATCACGAGCAGGGGCTCCGGGCCGAATCCAGGCGGCTGCGCAATCGTGAGTCCGCCAATGTCGAGCGCCGGCAGCGGCAGCAGTGCGAGGCGGAGCGAGTCGATCGTCGCCGGCAAGCCGGTCGTCTCGGTCACCCACCCGGCGACGACGCGACGCGCCATCGGCGTGCGGCTACCAATCCACAGGACGGCAACGGCCGCCACCGCGAGAATCGCGATGACAGCCGGAATGAGGATCAGTAGACGTTTCGGCTGCATGAACCCGGTGGTCGGCTCGGACCACCGGATTCTATATCAGCGGTCGCAGACGCTGATTTCGCCGGACAGCGTCCGTATCTCGACCCGCGCGCCGCCGCTGCCCTGGGTGAAATTGAGCTCGCTTCCCGGGGTGTATTTGCTCGTGTCGCGCGCCTTCTGGCCGAAGCAGTTCTCGATGTCGCCGCTGAAGGATTCGATGTCGAAGTCGGCGTTGACCGGCGGCTTCACGATGAGGGAAATCACGCCGCTGATCGATTCCATTTCCACGCGCGCCGTCGGCGCCAGGTCCGCGCGGATTTCGATGTCGCCCGACACAGAACTGACGCGGAGCTGCTGCGCAGCCGCGATCGTGGCATCGATGTTGCCGCTCACGACCTCGCCCTCGTAGCTGCCGCGAATCCCGCTGACGGTGGCCGATCCGCTCACGTTCTCGGTCTTCACCAGCGCCTTGCCGCCATTCCCCGCGAGCGTCACGTCGCCGGAAACCGAGGCGAGAGAGACCGGGGCGTCGAAGGCCTGTGTCTGGACGTCGCCGCTCACCGACTTGAGCCGCTGCTCGCCGCGCGCGCCGCTGACATTGATATCCGCGCTCACCGTGTCGACGATGAGGCGCGCGCCCTTCGGGACGCGAAGCGTCAGGATCGCGTCGTCCGCGTCTCCGTGACGATACTTGCCTTTTGGCCGGTCGACCTCGATGCGCACATGGCGCTCGGTCGCCTCGAATTCGAGTTCGTCCTTGTCGCTCTCGAGCACGGCAACGAGCTCAACTTCGTTGCGGTCCCAGGCCGTGACGTCGACGCTGCCCTGGACATTCGAGACCTCGACAGTCGCGTCGGACGCAACGTTCACGCGCTTCGTCAGCTCCTGCTCCGCCGTCGCGGGCAGGGCGATGACCGCGAGCATCGCGGCGGCAAACAGGGCATTTCGGATGCTCATCTCAGGTTCTCCTCGTGAAGCCGTCACCGGTGGTGACGACCATCGAATACAACTGCAATTCCTGCTTGTAGGCCCCGACCAGGAGCCCATTCAACATGGCGCTCGCGGGGTCCTGTGCGAGCGCCGCATCGATCTCGTCGGCCGCGGTCTGGATGATCGCGAGATTCTTCAGGATCGCCTCGCGGGTCTGCGGCCGGAGCTGCGCGAATTTCTCGCGGAACTGGACGAGCAGCTCGTCGCGCGCGGCGAGTTCCGCCGCCGTGAGTCCCGAACGCGTCCCGTAGTTGACCGGTACGATCGCAGTCTCGACCGCCGGCGGCCGGGCAGTCTGCGTCGCGGAATCGGGCTCCCGCATCAGGCCCCAGGTCAGCAGGGCCGAAACCGAGGCGACCAGGAAGCCTGCCGCGAGCGCGGCCGGCCAACCGAACGCGCGGGAGCGCGCCTGTTGCGGCCGTTCCGCAATCCGCGCGGCGATCGCGGGCCACAGGTCGCGCCGCGGCGCCACGTCCCTCGGCAGCTCCGCGGCCCTGGCGAGCAGCGGATCAGGAGGCTCGTTCCGCGGACCGAATGGAATGGTGGTCATGTCGATTGCTCCGTGCCCATGCGGGCGCGCATCAGGTGGCGCGCGCGATGCAACTGGGCCTTGCAGGTCCCCACCGCGACGCCCAGCATGCCCGCAGCTTCCTCGTGGCTGTAACCATAGATCCCGTGGAGCACGACGATGTCACGCGCGCCCGGCGGGAGGGCCGCGATCGCCCGCTCGATGTCGATCGGTGTCGCCTCGTCCATCGGGTGATCCGCCACGAAATCCATCTGCTCTCCCGTCTCGTCCGTCAGGCTGACTTCGTTCCGGCCCTGCGGGCTGCGCCTGCGCGCCAGCACTGCATTGACCGCGATCCGGTGCAGCCACGTCGAGAAACTGCTCCTGCCCTCATAGCCCGGCAGGCTTCGCCACGCGCTGACGAAAGTGTCCTGGGTCAGGTCTTCCGCCGATTCGGGCTGGCCCGTCATGCGCAGGCAAAGCCCGTAGACGCGGCCGACGTGCTGCCGGTACAGGACCTCGAAGGCGTTCGAGTCGCCTCTGCAGGCCCGCGCCACGAGTTCGCCGCTGCTCTCCGCCGCACTCGCCAGAATCGTCACCCGCAGCATCCAATCCGTTGTCCGTTCATGTACTTGGACGCTCCGGCCGCCCGAATGGTTGGAAGCCTTACAATCCGGACGGTATGGCAGCGCAGTTCGCGACGATCACTGGCTGGGGCAAATGCATGCCGCCCGCCATCCTGTCGAACGCCGACCTGGCGACCTTCCTCGACACCGACGACGAGTGGATCCGCTCGCGCACCGGCATCCACGAAAGGCGCGTCTCCCACGTCACGCTCGGGGAGCTCGGTTATGTCGCAGGCTGCCGCGCGCTGGCGGGCGCGGGCCTCGAGGCCGGCGACCTCGATCTCATCGTCTTCGGCACCTGCAGCATGGATGAACAGGTACCGAACATGGCTTCCTGGGTGCAGAACAAGCTGGGCGCCCATGGCGCCGGCGCAATGGACGTCAATACCGCCTGCACCAGTTTTCTCTACGGCCTCACGACCGCGAGCTCGATGATCAAGACGGGCGTGGTGCGAAACGCGCTCGTGATCGGCGGCGAGCTGATCTCGTCCCTGATGGACTGGACCAATCGCAACGTGTCGGTGCTCTTCGGCGACGGCTGCGCCGCGGTCGTGCTCCAGGCGACCGCGAAAGAAGAAGGAGTGCTCGCCGACAAGCTCGGTTGTTACGGCGACGTGCGCGGGATTCTCCAGGTTCATGGGATGGGAACGCGCTACGCGAACCGCGGCTGGGTTCTCGGCGACACCGAGTGGGTGTTCGAGGGACAGGAGATCTTCAAGCGTGCCGTCGTGGGCATGAGCCGGGCCTGCGAGGCCGTCCTGTCGGCGCGCCGCCTCCACGCGGACAATGTGCACCTCGTCGTGCCGCACCAGGCGAATCTCCGCATCATCGAGGCCGTCGTGAAGCGCGCCGGCATCCCGATGGAGAAGTGCTTCGTCAACATCCAGCGCTACGGCAACATGTCCTCCGCGACGGTGCCGGTCGCGCTCGTGGAAGCGCTCGAAGACGGCCGCGTCGCGCCCGGATGCAATCTCCTGCTGACGGGCTTCGGCGCCGGGCTTTCCTGGTCCGCGCACGTGTTGCGCTGGGGCGAGCGGATCACTCCGCTCGGCCAAAGCGACGCGGAGCTTCCCCCCTGCCCGAAGAGCGCGCTCGAAATCGTCCGCGGCTACATGGCGCTCAAGCAAGGTTCGCGCCTGACGCAAGCCGGCTGACGAGCTCTTCATACAGCTTCACGAACCGGTCAGCCGCCCCGGCCACATTTTCCCGCCAGTGCTCCGCCGCCCGGTGGTCGGCGCCGTCGCTCACGTACTTTGCGCAGGCGAATCCCGCGCCTTCGATGCGGCAGACTTTCGCGAGCGCGTAGGCTTCCATGTCCACGACGCCGCACGCGACCCGTTGCGCGCGCGTCGCGAACGAATCCCCGGTGCCGCACAGGGCTTCCGGCAACCCGGTAAAACAGGGCGGGAACTCCAGCACGGGCGGCAGCGCATCGAACGGCGTCACGCCCGGCGCAAAGCCCAGCGGCGAGACATCCATGTCGCGATCCACGAACCGGCGGCAGGCCACCAGCGTGCGCGGCGGCACGCTGACCCCGCCGGCCGTGCCGAAGTTGACGACGAACGGCGGTTCGCAGCCTTCACGGCGATGGCGCGCAAGCCGGCGTATCAGGGCGACAGCCGCATTCACTTTCCCGACGCCGGTGTAGAGAACCTCGATCCCTTGCTTTTCGAATCGGCCGTCGCTTTCGGCCGGCAACGCCATGGCGACGACGATGGCGGGCCCTTCACGCGCCATAGCGGATGACGGTGCGCGCAGCCTGGCCCTGACAGCGAAAATCGCGGGCGATGCCGAGATCGATCAGCACGCCGACATGCAGGATCCGGAATCCGGCATCGACCGCGAGCTCCGCCGCGGCGCCGAGCGTGCCGCCGGTCGCAAGCACGTCGTCGATGAGGAGCAGTTTCCCTGCCCCGCGCTGCATCTCGAGCACCGCCGCGCCGTATTCCAGCTCGTAGCGGCGCTCGACGACCGGTGGGGGCAGCTTTCCTTTCTTGCGGATCGGCACGAAACCTTTGCGGCGCCTTTCGGCGAGCGCAGCGGCGAGTATGAAACCGCGCGATTCCACGCCGGCGACCGCGTCGGTTTCCGCCCACTCCGCTTCGGACCAGAGCTCGTCGAGGGCGTCGATCGCCTCATTGAAATGCGTGCGCAGCAAGGGCGTTATGTCACGGAACAATATGCCCGGCTGCGGAAAGTCGGGAACGTCGGCAATGAGGCGGGTAAGCGGATGCATGAAATCCTCGTCAACCCGGGCCGCATTCGGCCGTTCCTCTCAGTGAACGCCACAAATCGTGAGCGATTGGTGCAGGAGACTCAACATGTTCAGGAAACTCGCCCTTGCCGCCGTGCTGACGGCGATCACGGCACCGGCCGTGGCAGGCGCGCCCTGGCTCGATGCGCGCGAGCAGAACCAGCGCCAGCGCATCGCGCAAGGCCTGCGGTCCGGCGAATTGACTCGGCCGGAAGCGCGGCGGCTGGTGCGCGGCGAGGTTCGACTGCATCGCCACGAGCGCATCGCGAAGTCGGACGGCATCGTCACGCGCGCCGAACGCATCGGGCTGCAGCGACACGCCAATCGAATGAGCAAGCGAATCCATCGCCAGAAGCACGACCCGCAGTCGCGTTGATGCCGATGGCGCTCCCTAACAGGGTGTTGAAAAGCGAAGAGACAGATCGGTCATGAAGGGCATCCTCATGGATTTTTGCGGCGATCGATCGAGCGAGTGGCTCGATTCGTCATCGCGGTCGTCGATTTCGGGATGGACATGACGTCTGGATCTCTGATTTACCGATTACCGCAGACACCGAGGCTAAGCCGGGGCCATCAGCGGCGGTCGCAGCAAGTTCGCGACCCGCAACAGGGCATAGCAGCTGATCGTGAGCGTGGCCATGAACCCGACCTGGGCCTGGCCGGTGACTTTCATCTTGCGCAGTGGTCGACCGTCCTTGCCCCAGCCAAAGCCCTCCTCGATGCGCTTGCGGATCCGCTGGCTGAGCCGGTAGCCGACGTGCCGGGTGGTTCGACCATCAAGCGCCGTGCCGCCGGGACGCCCATCGTTGCAAGCCACATGCGGCGTGACCTCGCGTTCGCGGCAGCCCTGGACGAAGTCGGCGGTGTCATACCCTTTGTCGCCGGCGAGCGTGCGGCGCCCGGCCCGTGCCGGCAGCCGGTCGAGCATCGCCAGCGCCGCCTCGCGCTCGGCATAACCACTGGCCGCCGTGACCTCGACATCCACCGGCAGCCCGTGTCGGTGGTCCATCAGGACGTGGGCCATGTAAGCGAGCTTGGCCGGTTGGCCTTTACTCTTGCGGGCCAGCTTCGCCTCCGGGTCGATCGGCGACACGTGCGTCTCGTTGCTGCGCCGCTCGCCATGGAAGTCGACCAGCGGATTGCGGCCCGGTCCCGGCGGCTCGTCCTTGCCGTCCCGGCGGCGCATGCTCTTCACTGCCGCCCACGACTCGATCAGCGTGCCATCGACGCTGAAGTGCTCGTTCGACAGCAGCCGCGCCGCCCTGGCGTTGCGCACCACCCGGCGCAGCAGCTTCCGTGCCACCTTCGCCTCGATCAGCCGCTCGCGGTTCTTGGTGAAGGTCGAGTGATCCCACACCACCTCGTCGATCGCCAAGCCCACGAACCAGCGGAACAGCAGGTTGTACTCGAGCTGCTCGCACAGCAGCCGCTCGCTGCGGATCGAGTACAGGATCTGCAGCGTCAGGGCACGGACCAGCCGCTCCGGCGGGATCGAGGCGCGGCCGCCTTCGGCGTATACCCGCTGGAAGGCGCGGTTCATCGTCATCAGCGCCTCATCGAGCAGGGCCCGAACACCGCGCAACGGGTGATCCGCCGGTATCCGCTCCTCCAGCGACACATAACTGAACAACCCGCTCTGCTGCACATCGGTTCCGCGCATCCGCATCACTCCAATCGCCGCCGATACCGAACTGTGCACCATGCGCGGCGATTTTCAACACCCTGCTAGGGAAACTCTGATTTATTTGGGTGTAGCGGATTAAAATACGGCATCTGTTGTGCCTGCGAGGATAAGCGATGCGCCCGACTCAAGAGACGTTTGCGGTAACGAGCTTTGAGAAGTACCGCAAGTCGACGCGACGCGAGGAGTTTCTCGCGCAGATGAACCGAGTGGTGCCGTGGGGCAAGCTCACGGCGTTGATCGAGCCGGTGTATCCGCAGGGCGAAGGCGCCGGCCGTCCGCCGGTGGGACTGGAACGGATGCTGCGGATTCATTTTCTGCAGCACTGGTTCAACCTGTCCGACCCGGCGGTCGAGGAAGCGCTGTACGACTCGCGGGCGATGCGGGAGTTTGTCGGCATTGATTTTGGGCGTGAGCCGGCACCGGATGAGACGACCATCTGCAAGTTCCGCCATCGGCTGGAAGCCCATGCGCTGGGCCAGCAGATACTCGCCACGGTCAATGCGCACCTGGCCAGTCAGGGTTTCAAGGTGAGCACGGGCACGATCGTGGATGCCACGATCATCGCCGCGCCCTCGTCGACCAAGAACCGCAGCGGGGAGCGTGACCCGGAGATGCATCAAACCAAGAAGGGTAACGAGTGGCACTTTGGCATGAAGGCGCACATCGGTGTGGATAGTCGCCACAAGATCATCCACGCGGTGGCGGCCAGTGCCGCCAATATCCACGACTCGCTGGCCTTGCCGGTGTTGCTGCACGGGAGGGAAACCTGCGTATGGGGCGACTCGGCCTATCAGGGCCAAACTGAAGTCATCCACCAGCACGCGCCCAACGCGCGGGACATGACGCATCGGCGCCATCGTCACCGTGGCCGGATCGACGAGGTGCAGCGCCGCAAGAACCGCAACAAATCGCGGGTTCGCGCCAAGGGCGAGCATCCTTTCCTGGTCCTGAAACGCATCTTCGGCTTCACCAAGGTGCGATACCGGGGCATTGCCAAGAACGCCGAGCGGCTGTACGTCGCCTGCGCCTTGAT
>JBOHZO010000054.1:0-8062 GCA_050738555.1 Steroidobacteraceae bacterium
ACGCCACCGCCCCGCAAGGACGAAGCCGGCGGCAAGCTCTCGCCGGCCGCGCGACGCATGGTCGAGGAAAACCAGTTGTCGGCGGGTCAGATCGCGGGCAGCGGCCGCGATGGCCGGATCACGAAAAGCGACGTCGCCCAGCATCTCGAGGGCGGACATACAGAGCCGGCAACCGCCACTCGATCGGGAGCCGCGCCTCGACCGGCAGGGGCGGGCGCTCGCGTGGACCAGCGCGTGCCGATGTCGCGGCTGCGCGCGCGCATCGCGCAGCGCCTGGTCGAGGCGCGGGCGACACAGGCGCTTCTGACCACCTTCAATGAAATTGACATGCAGGCGCTCATGGCACTACGGGCCCGCTACAAGGAGCCGTTTGAGAAACGGCACGGCGTGCGGCTCGGATTCATGTCGTTTTTCGCCAAGGCCTGCGTCGAAGCCCTGCGGCGATTCCCGGTCGTGAACGCGTCGGTCGAGGGCGGCGACATCGTCTATCACGAGTACTTCGACATCGGCGTCGCCGTCTCCACGGACCGCGGGCTGATCGTGCCCGTGCTGCGTGACGCCGACCGCATGGATTTCGCGGCAATCGAAAAGGCGGTCACGGGATTCGCCGAGCGCGCCCGTAATGGCTCGATCACCCTCGAGGAGCTGACTGGCGGCACGTTTTCGATCACGAATGGCGGCGTGTTCGGATCGCTGATGTCGACGCCGATCGTCAATGCCCCGCAGAGCGCCATCCTTGGAATGCACAAGATCCAGGAGCGCCCGGTCGCGATCGAGGGCCAGGCGGCGATCCGGCCGATGATGTACGTCGCGCTCACCTATGACCACCGCATCATCGACGGCCGCGAAGCGGTGCAGTTCCTGGTCGCAGTGAAGGAAGCGCTGGAGGATCCGGCGCGGCTCCTGCTCCAGGTCTGACAGGAAACTCACCACATGTCCGACAGCTTCGACGTCATCGTCATCGGCGGCGGGCCCGCGGGGTATCCCGCGGCGATCCGCGCCGGCCAGAACAAGCTCACGGTCGCCTGCATCGACGAATGGAAGAATCGCGATGGCAGCTCGGCCTTTGGCGGCACCTGCCTCAATGCCGGCTGCATTCCGTCCAAGGCCTTGCTGGAATCCACGGAGCTGTATCACCGCGCGCTGCACGAATTCGCGGCGCACGGCGTGACATTCAAGGGCGTCGGATTCGAAGTCGGCGCGATGCAGAAGCGCAAGGCCGGCATCGTTAAACAGATGACCCAAGGCATCCTGACGCTCTTCAAGGGCGCTGGCGTGAAGCCGCTCGAGGGGCACGGCCGCCTTCTGCCTGGACGCAAGGTGGAATACACGGGTCATGACGGCGCCAAGCGCACGCTCCAGGCAAAGCACGTGGTGCTCGCTTCCGGCTCGGAGCCGATGCCGCTCCGCGGCGTCGAGTTCGACGGCGAGCGCATCGTGGATTCCTGGGGCGCGCTCGAGTTCGCCGAGGTCCCGAAGCGTCTTTGCGTCATTGGAGCTGGGGTGATCGGGCTCGAGCTCGGCAGTGTCTGGCGGCGGCTTGGCGCCGAGACCGTCGTGCTCGAAGCCCTCGACCAGTTCCTGCCGATAGCCGATGGGCAGCTCGCCAAGGAAGCGCTGCGTCATTTCAAGAAGCTCGGACTGGATATTCGCCTCGGCGCCAAGGTCGCCGGGGCGAAGCTGCAAAAGGACGGCGTGCACGTCAGCTACGACGACGCGAAGGGCAGCCAATCGCTCGTCGTCGATCGCCTGATCGTCGCCATCGGCCGGCGACCGTTCACGAGAAACCTGCTGGGCGAGGACACGGGCGTCGTGCTCGACCCGCGCGGCTTCATCCAGGTGGACGAGCATTGCCGGACTGGCGCCGCTGACGTGTGGGCAGTCGGTGATTGCGTGCGCGGCCCGATGCTCGCGCACAAGGGCAAGGAGGAAGGTGTCGCGGTCGCGGACCTGATCGCCGGTCACTATGGCGAGGTCAATTACAAGGCCATCCCGTCCGTCATTTATACGGCACCCGAAATCGCCTGGGTCGGCCAGACCGAGGAGCAGGCGAAGGCCGCGGGCCGCAATTGCAAGACCGGCAGCTTTCCATTCGCGGCGAGTGGTCGTGCGAAGGCGATGGAGGCCGGCGCCGGCTTTTGCAAGGTCGTCGCGGATGCCGGCAGCGACGAGATCCTCGGCATCCACATCATCGGGCCGATGGCGGGCGAGCTGATCGCGGAAGCGGTGCTCGCGATGGAATATTCCGCGAGCAGCGAAGACATACAGCGGACGATCCACGCCCACCCGACGCTTTCGGAAGCCGTGCACGAGGCGGCGCTCGCCGCCGACAAGCGCGCCATCGACATTCCCACCCGCTAGGACCTAAAGGGGAAAAATAGGGACGCTTCCCATTTTCTCCAGGAAGCAAGGCAGTGCTCCTCGTCTGGGGCACGAAAACGGGAAGCGTCCCTATTTTTCCTATTTTTCCTTTAGGGTCACGCGCGGCGGCGCGCGCTGATGATGCCGGGCAGCGCCGAGAGGCGCGCCAGCAATCTCGACAGCTCTTCCAGTCCGCCGACCGCGACGCGAAGCGCCAGGTCCGCACTGCCCTGGGCGTGATCGCCTTGCGACCTGAGCCGTTCGATGTCGATCTTTTCCTCCGCGACGAGGGTCGTAATGTCGCGCAACAATCCGCGCCGGTCCATCGCGTGCACGACGATCTCGACCGGATACCGCCGTGCGCCGCGCTTGCCCCATTCGACCTGCAACAGCCGCTGCGGCGCCCGCGCTGCGAGCCTGCCGAGATTCCGGCAGTTCGACCGATGCAGCGTGATGCCGCGCCCGACGGTCACATAGCCGGTGATGGATTCAGGCGGCACCGGATTGCAGCAACGCGCATGCGTCGACAGCAGGTCGCCGACGCCTTCCACGTCGACCGCCGCGGTCGATTCACGTCGGGGCGGCGCGAGGGCCGGCAGGTCGGAGCCGGGTGCAGCCGCAGTCCGTCCGCGCAGGCGACGCTCGATGGCTCCCGCGACCTGGGCAATGCTCAGATCGCCGGAGCCCAGGGCGAGATGCAGTGCGTCGGCGGTCGGCAGGCCGAATTCGCCGATCAACTCCGATGTGAGCGCATGCTCCGCGCCAAGACGCACGAGCTCGCGCTCGAACATCTCGCGTCCCTCGCGCCGGTTCTCGCCCATGTCGCGCTTCTTGAACCAGGCGCGCACCTTGGCGCGGCTGCGCGGCGAGGCGAGAAACCCGGCGCGCTCGATCAGCCAGTCGCGGCTTGGCTGGGACCGCTTGCCGCCGATGATCTCGACGACTTCGCCATTCGAAAGATGGTGATTGAGCGGCACCATTCGGCCATTGACGCGGGCTCCACGGCAGCGATGGCCGAGCTCGGTGTGCACGTGATATGCGAAGTCGATCGGCGTCGAGCCTGCCGGAAGATCCACGATCTCTCCCTTGGGCGTCAGCGCATATACGCGATCGTCGAACAGGTCCGCGCGCACCCGGGTCAGGAAGTCGCTGTCGCTCTCGCCCTCGGCGGCCGGCGCGAGCAGCTCCCGCAGCCACTCGATCTTGCGGTCGTAGGCGGCATCCCGCGTCGCGCCTTCCTTGTAGCGCCAGTGCGCGGCGACGCCGAGCTCCGCGTGGTCGTGCATTTCGCGCGTGCGGATCTGGATTTCGAGCGGCACGGCGGCCGGGCCGAGCACCGCGGTATGAAGCGACCGGTACAGATTGTCCTTCGGGGTCGCGATGTAGTCGTCGAACTCGCCCGCGAGGTAATGCCAGCGCCCGTGCACGATGCCGAGCGCCGCGTAGCAGTCGACCACCGATGCCACGATGACGCGCACGGCGCGCACATCGAGCACCTGCTCGAAGGCGAGATTCTTGCGGTGCATCTTTCGCCAGATGCTGTAGATATGCTTCGGCCGGCCGGCGACCTCGGCCGCGATGCCTGCGCGGGCGAGCTCGGCCGTGATCTCGCCGATCACTGTTTCGATGTACTTCTCGCGATCGAGACGCGATTCGTTGAGCCACCCGGCGATGCGCCGGTACTCGGCCGGCTCGAGATAGCGGAAGGCGAGGTCCTCCAGTTCCCACTTGAGTTGCCAGATGCCGAGCCGGTTGGCGAGCGGGGCGTAGATCTCGCGCGTTTCCCAGGCGAGATGCAGGCGGGGTGCCTCGTCGAGATCCTTCGCATGACGCATGCGCCGCAATTGCTCGGCGAGCCGCACCAGCACGAGGCGCGGATCCGTGACCACGGCGAGCAGCATGCGGCGCAGCACGTCCGCCTGTCCCGCGGACAGGCCGCGCCCCGGCGTCCATTGCGCGCCGGCGCGAAACTCGCCGAGACGCTCGAGCCCGGCGGCGAAAGCGGTGGCGGATTCGCCGAAAATCGCCACCGCGTCCGGGCGCGGGAGCAGCCCGCGCGCGAGCAGCGGCTGAAGCATGGCGCCAGCGATGATCTCGCGTTCCGCGTCGAGCGAGGCTATGATCGCGGCCGTTTCGTCACCCTGCCGTAGAGCGGTCTGCCAGGCTTCCGCACCCGACGCCCGGGTCGCGAGTGAAGCGCGCAATTCCTCCAGCATGGCGGCGCCGGCGGCCGCTCCAGTGGTCGTCGTCTTCATGGCGAATGGCTATCATAACTCCCATGGTGCGCATCCTCGGCCTCGATCCCGGATCGCGAATCACGGGTTACGGCGTCGTGGACGCCGGCCGGTCGGGCGTCCGCTACGTCGCGAGTGGCTGCATCCGCGTCGGCAACGGAGCCATGCCCGCGCGACTGCTCGAGATCCAGCGGCATGTCGCTGAACTCGTCGACTCCTACACGCCGGGCGAAATCGCGATCGAGCGGGTATTCATGCATCGCAATCCCGACAGCGCCCTGAAGCTCGGACAGGCGCGCGGCGCGGCGCTCTGCGGCGCCTGCCACGCAGGGGCGCCGGTCTTCGAGTACGCGCCCCGCGCGGTCAAGCAGACGATCACCGGCACCGGCGCTGCAGAGAAAGGTCAGGTCCAACACATGATCAAGGCGCTGCTGGCCCTCCAGGGGCGCCTGAGCGGTGATGCCGCCGATGCGTTGGCGATCGCTCTCTGCCACGCGCAGCATCGGGGCGGGCCCGTCGGCACGCGCGCGGGGAACGGCCGTTGATCGGCCACCTGCGCGGGCGGCTCGTCCGCAAGGCGCCGCCCGCCCTCATCGTGGACGTGAATGGCGTCGGCTACGAACTCGAAGCACCGATGTCCACTTTCTACCGATTGCCGGAGACCGGCAGCGAAGTCGAATTGCGCACTCACCTGGTCGTGCGCGAGGACGCCCACCTGCTGTACGGCTTCGCGACGGAGGACGAGCGCCGGCTGTTCCGGGACCTGCTGCGTGTCACCGGCATCGGTCCGAAGATCGGACTCGCGCTGCTATCCGGCATCGACGTCGACACTTTCATGCGCTGCGTGGAATCCCAGAATATCGAAGCGCTGACGCGCATCCCGGGCGTCGGCCGCAAGACCGCGGAACGCCTGCTGGTCGAAATGCGCGACCGGATCCGCGCGCTCGGGCAATTGCCCTCGGCTGCGCAGCCGCTGGACCAGGCGGCCGGCGCCCGGGCCGAGGCCTACGCGGCCCTCGTCGCGCTCGGTTACCGTCCGGTCGAGGTGACGCGACTCCTGAAGAGCGTCGAACACGAAGGCGCCGGCACCGAGGAACTGATTCGCCGCGCATTGCAGGCGGCGGCCCGGTAGGATTCGGAACGTGATCGAGCAGGACCGGGTCACGACCGCCGCCGCCACACGTGAGGACGAGGATCTCGCGCGGAGCGTGCGCCCGCGGCGCCTGGACGAGTACATCGGCCAGGCGGCCGTCAAGCAGCAGATGAGCATCTTCATCGAGGCGGCGCGCAGGCGCAGCGAAGCGCTCGATCACGTGCTGATCTTTGGTCCGCCGGGGCTCGGCAAGACGACGCTCGCTCATATCGTCGCGCACGAGCTGGGGGTCGGGTTGCGGCAGACTTCCGGGCCGGTGCTGGAACGGCCAGGCGACCTGGCGGCGATCCTGACCAACCTCCAGTCGCGCGACGTTCTGTTCGTGGACGAGATCCACCGGCTGAGCCCCGTGGTCGAGGAAATCCTCTACCCCGCGCTCGAGGATTTCCAGCTCGACATCATGATCGGCGAGGGACCGGCTGCGCGCTCGATCAAGCTCGACCTGCCGCCATTCACGCTGGTCGGCGCAACGACGCGTGCCGGCCTCTTGACTTCGCCGCTCCGCGACCGCTTCGGCATCGTGCAGCGGCTCGATTTCTACGCGAAGGAAGAACTGCGCCAGATCGTCCTGCGTGCCGCCGGCATCCTCGGCCTCAGGATCGACGAAGCAGGCGCCAACCGGCTTGCGGAACGCTCGCGCGGCACGCCGCGCATCGCCAACCGACTGTTGCGTCGCGCCCGGGATTTCGCCGAAGTGCGCGCCGCCGGGCACATCGACGGGGCGGTCGCGACGGAAGCGCTCGACCTGCTGGAAGTCGACCGCGAGGGTTTCGATCTGCTGGACCGCCGCCTGCTGATGACGGTCATCGAAAGATTCGCCGGTGGTCCGGTCGGGATCGACAGCCTGGCTGCGACACTCGGCGAGGAACGCGACACGCTCGAAGACGTCGTGGAACCGTTCCTGATCCAGCAGGGCTTCCTCGTGCGTTCCGCGCGCGGCCGCGTTGCGACCCAGGCCGCGTGGCGCCATTTCGGCCGCGAGCCACCGCAGCCGGAGGCATCTGGTAGTCTGCCGCTGTTTCGGCGATAGGAAGCGCGGCCGTGGATTCATTTACATTCCCGGTGCGGGTCTACTGGGAAGACACGGACGCCGGCGGCGTCGTGTACTACGCGAGTTACCTTCGGTTTCTCGAGCGTGCGCGCAGCGAGTGGCTGCGCGCGCTCGGCATCGACCAGGCAGCGCTGCTGCGCGACGAACGCCTGCAATTCGTCGTGGTCGAAGCGAACATCCGTTACCATCGGCCGGCGCGCTTCGACGACGAGCTCGTCGTGTCCGTGCTGCTCGATGAGCGACGCGGCGCATCGATCGTGTTGCATCAGGAGATCCGCCGCGGCGCCGATGGCGGTGAACTGCTGATCACAGCGTCGATCCGCGCCGCCTGCCTCGCTTCCGACGGCCTGCGCCCTCGGCCATTGCCGCAGGCATTGTCGGCGCAATTGTGAAGGATTCGCCTTGAACGAATCGCACTCGATACTCCAGCTCATCCTCCAGGCGGGCGCAGTGGTGCAAGTCATCATCGTGCTCCTGCTTTGGGCGTCGCTGGCTTCCTGGACCATCATCTTCCGCAAGCGCCGCTTGCTGCGCCAGGCGGAGACCGAGGCCAACCGCTTCGAGGGCACGTTCTGGTCGGGCGGCGATCTCGGCAAGCTGTATCGCGCAATCGAGACCCGCGGCAGGGCGGCGGTCGGCATGGAGAGCATCTTCGAGGCCGGCTTCAGCGAATTCTCGCGCCTGCGCACGCAGGCCGGCGTGCCCGGCACGGAACTCCTGGAAGGCGTGCGGCGCGCGATGCGCGTGACCCAGCTGCGCGAGATCGACCGGCTCGAGGCCAGCCTCGCGACGCTTGCCACGGTCGGCTCCACGAGTCCCTACGTAGGTCTCTTTGGCACGGTCTGGGGGATCATGGGAGCGTTCCAGGGACTCGGCAATGTGCAGCAGGCGACGCTCGCAATGGTTGCGCCAGGCATTGCAGAGGCGCTCATCGCGACCGCTGCGGGTCTTTTCGCGGCGATTCCGGCCGTGGTTGCCTACAACCGGTATGCGGACAAGGTGAGCCGCCTGGAGTTGCGCTACGACGCCTTCATGGACGAGTTCTCGACCTTGCTGCAGCGTCACGCGGGGTCGCGAGCCTGATATGGCGATGAACCAGCGCCGCAGGCGATTGATGGGCGAGATCAACGTCGTGCCCTACATCGACGTCATGCTCGTGCTCCTGATCATCTTCATGATCACGGCGCCGCTTCTCACCCAGGGCGTGCAGGTCGAGTTGCCGGACACCGACGCGCAGCCAATCGACCCCGATTTGCTGAAGGA
>JBOHZO010000055.1:0-1889 GCA_050738555.1 Steroidobacteraceae bacterium
GCTTCCGCCCTCGCCGCGGCGCGATCGCCGGGCGGCGCGTTGAGCCGGAGCCGCTCGCCGGCATGAATGAGATAATCGCGCCCGATGCCGTTCCAGCGCGCGATATCCCGGTAGTCAAGCCCGTAGCGACGTGAAATCGAGTACACGGTCTCGCCCGACTTGACGACGTGATAATCGGGAACCGAGGTTCGGCGATCAGCGCCGGTGGCACAGGCGGCGAGCGCGAATGCCGCGAACCATGCGACCCAATGCCTCAGGTCACACCGCCGAGGAGTGGAACGAAACTCACGTATCCGAGTCGTTCGCGCAGAAACTGATCGCCGCGCCGCGTGAGACGCAATAGCTCCTGGCGGCCTTCGGGCCCGACCGGCGCCACCAGCCGCCCGCCTTCGGCCAGCTGGTCCAGGAGCTTTTGCGGCAGTGCATGCGGCGCTGCGGCGAGCAGGATGCCGTCGAACGGCGCCTGCGACGGCCAGCCGTCAGTGCCGTCGCCGTGCTTGAACCGGACATTCCTGATATCGAGTTCGCGCAGCCGCTTGCGCGCGCGCTCGAGCAGCGCTTCGATGCGCTCGATGCTGTAAATCTTCCCTGCGAGCGGCGCAAGCACCGCGGTCTGGTACCCGCAACCGGTGCCGATCTCGAGAATTTTTTCCGGCGTCCCGCCGATCGTGATCGCTTCAGTCATTCGCGCGACGACGTAAGGTTGCGAGATGGTCTGCCCGTGCCCGATCGGCAAGGCCGTGTCCTCGTAGGCCCGGCTCGACAGCGCTTCGTCGACAAAGAGGTGCCGCGGGACATTGCGGATCCGGTCGAGCACGCGCGGGTCGCGGATACCCTGCTCCACCAGCCGCTGAATCAGCCGCTCGCGCGTTCGCGCGCTGGTCATTCCGATGCCATGCCGCTCGCTCGTCACGGGGCCGCCTCGGAGAGCCAGGCCCGCAACTCGTCGAGCGCCGCATGACGCGTCAGGTCCACCTGCAACGGCGTCACCGAGACAAAGCCGTTCGCGACGGCGTGGAAGTCAGTGCCCGGCCCGGCATCCTGGCCGGCACCCGCCGCGCCGACCCAGTAGATTTCGCGTCCCCGCGGATCGAGTCCCCGCACCGCCGCCTTGGCGCGGTGACGGTGCCCGAGCCGCGTCACCTCGAATCCCCGGAGTTCCTCGTACGGCCGGTCCGGGACGTTGACGTTCAGGATCATCGAGCGATGCAGGGGCCGGGCCAGGACCCGCAAAACGAGTTCGCGGGCGACGCGCGCGGCCGTCGCGAAATGCGGGCCCGTGCCGCCGGCAGCGACGAGCGAGACCGCAATCGTGGGGAGGCCGAGGAAGCGGCCCTCGATCGCCGCGGCGACCGTGCCCGAGTACAGCACGTCGTCGCCGAGATTGGCGCCGTCGTTGACACCCGAGACGACCATGTCGAACTCGAAATCGAAGAGGCCCGTGATTGCGAGGTGGACGCAATCGGTCGGCGTGCCGTTGATCACATACCAGGTGTCCTCATCGACCCGCTGGACCCGCAGTGGAACCTCGAGCGTCAGCGAGTGGCTCGCTCCGCTGCAATTGCGATCCGGCGCGACGACGATGAGCGGCGCGACGCCCGTCAGCGCTTCCCGGAGAAAGCGCAGTCCCTCGGCGCGGTAGCCGTCGTCATTGGCGAGCAAGATCTTCAAGCCGGCGTCTCCGAGGGAACCTCCGATTCACTCGCACACGGTCGCGCCCATGCGCGAGTGAATCGGAGGTTCCCTAACCGTCGCGTGTCACGCGACCGGGCCGCACTATACTGTAAGCCCCGTCGCCCGAGCGCATCGACAGAGGTCGCCGCCATCAAGGACGAGGAACGCGAGTTGTTCCGTGCCGCGGTGCGCGGCGTGCGCCCGCTCCGCCAGAC
>JBOHZO010000056.1:0-16348 GCA_050738555.1 Steroidobacteraceae bacterium
GTGTACGTCGGCGAATGCGACGACACGGGCGACGCCGTCGAAGCGGTATTCCGATTCGGCAACGTGTGCCGCCTGGGAAAGCAGCAGGATCGCGGCCGCAATCAGGAAGCGACGCATGAAGCGTATCATCGCCCTTTCGCCACTAGCGCACCACCGAGAGCCCTGAATGACGACGCTTGCGGGAAAGATGATGCTGCAAGGGAGCCCGCTCTTTCGCGGGCTGCCGCAACCGGTTCTGGAGCGCATTGCGGGGCTCGCCGTGCAACGCAGCTACCGCAACGGCGAGATCATCTTCAGCCAGGGCGATCCCGGGGACGCGCTGTATGCCGTCGTCACCGGAAAGATACGCATCAGCGCCGGCGCAGCCGACGGGCGCGAGATTTCCCTGAACATCATGGAACCAGGCGACACATTCGGCGAGATCGCCTTGCTGGATGGGGGCACGCGCACCGCCTCGGCGACCGCGACCGTGGCTTCCGAGCTGGTCTCCATTCGGCGCGATCATTTCATCGGACTGGTCGAACGCGAGCCGCGCGTCGCGCTCGAACTGCTGCGACTCTGCGGCGAGCGGCTGCGCTGGACCAGCGGGCTCGTGGAGGACGCGGCGCTCCTCAATGCATCGGCGCGCCTCGCGAAGCGCCTCCTCAGTCTCGGGCAGCTGCACGGTCAGCGCAGCAAGACCGGCTTGACGCTGCGTATCTCCCAGGAGGATCTCGCGACATTTCTCGGCGTGTCGCGCCAGGTCGTCAACCAGTATCTCCAGGGCTGGAAGGCCCGCGGCTGGGTGACGCTGGGCCGCGGCGCCGTGACGGTCCACGATGAAGCCGCCCTCCGCGGTGCGGCGCGGGAGGCTACTGCTCGATGATGATGATCGGGTCTTCCGTCTCGGAGCCCGTAATCGTCGCCGTATACCTGAATACGCTGCCGACCGGATATTTCGGGTTGACGACCAGGCGCCTGGACTGACCCGGCTCCACCTTGATCAAGTCGACGCCCTTCCCGCAGTCAAGCAGCGCATCGTCCTTGTCGACGGTGATCCGCAGGGGCGAACTCGATCGCCTTTCGATGCATGTCCGCCGCTTGGTCATAGCGGCCGAGGTAATAACTGACGGTGCCCGTGTTCGAGTAGCTTGCCCGGCGCGGTTCGAGCGCCAATGAGCGCGAGAAGGCATCGGCCGCATTCTCGAAATCGCTCATCATGAGATAGGCCGTGCGCTCCGCTTCCTCGGTGTTGCCCGCGGCGTCCTGCGCATCGGCAAGACCGATGAGTGCGTCGGGCGAATGCGCCGCCAGCGCCAGCGCGCCCGTAAATAACCGTTCCGCGGCTTCCAGCGATTTGCCGCTGTTCGGCTGCCGAAGCCAGGCGAGCCCCCGAAGATAGTGATCGTAAGCCGCGCGGCTCCTGCTTGCCGCCGCAGCGCCGGTCGCCTCGCTGCCTTTTTCCGAGCACGAGCTGGAGGGCCTTGATCACTCGCGCGGCAATGTCGTTCTCAATGGCGAGTAGATCCACTTCCGCCGCCGGTAATTCTTAGGTATTCGACCAACGATTTGAGGCGCTAGCACCCTCGACCAGGGCGGCCGCGACCAGCGAATCGAAGATGTCCAGGCGGACTTTCAACGCGGCGAGCGCAGCGGCTTCATCCAAACCCATCAAGCGGCTGTATTCGACGACGTCGGCCGCCAGGTTGGCAGCGATTTTCCGGCTGTCCTTGACCATCCTGTCGCGTGCCTCCTGGCCGAGCGAGTCAGGGCTTGGCTGGCGCCCCGGGCCGGAGTTGAACCGACGACCTGCCGCTTAGGAGGCGGCCGCTCTATCCACTGAGCTACCGGGGCGAGCGCAGCGAAATGTTACCCGAGGACCGGCCCCATCGGGGCCGGTCGCGGGTCTACGAATGAACCCTGAATTTCGCTCAGGCGGCCTGGGCCGGCGCGATCGGCGCCGGTCTTGGTTCGGCGAGCGAATGCTCGACCGCCACGGTCGCCTGCTCGACCTTGGCGACTGCGGTGTTGACCAACTCGCTGGCGGCCTGCTCGACCGAACGTGTCGCGGCGCGGACTGATCTTGCCGATTGCCGGATCGCCGATTTGGCCTGGCGTCTTGCGACCTTCGCTGTCTTGCGCGTGACCCGAGTCGCCTTGCGGGCCGTTCTCCGCGCCTTGCCGACGACGCTCTGCGCATTGCGGCGCGCGGTCCTGCGCGCAGTCGCCTTCTTTCGCGCGACCTTCCTGCGGACGACCCTGACTTTCCTGCGGACCGAACGACGCTTGCTTTGCGTCGAGCGGCGTCGCGCGGTTTTGCGTGACTTCTTTCTCGCTGCCATGTGTCTTCTCCAGAAAATTCTGACGCCGACGGGACGTCGCGCGTGGCGACGCTCGGCTCTCACGCTAGGCCCGCCTCGTGGCAGTGTCAATCGATGAAACGAGGAGAAATGGTGGAGCGGAAGGGGATCGAACCCTCGACCTCTGCATTGCGAACGCAGCGCTCTCCCAGCTGAGCTACCGCCCCACGAAAGAGGGGCGGGATTGTAATGAGCCCCCGCCGGGGCAGCAAGCAAGCGCCGGGTGGCAGGCGCGACGCCTGCCCTGCCATTCGTGTACCGTTTCGCCCCGATGAGGATCCGAGACGCCACGGGCAACGACCTGGAGTTCATTGCAGCCGCCAACTCGGCGCTTGCCGCCGAATCCGAAGGGCTGAGCCTCGACCCGGCGCTGCTGCGGTCCGGCATCCAGGCGGTGCTGGACGACCCTGCGCTTGGCCGCTATTACCTGGCCGAGGCCGACGGCCAGGTCGTGGGCCAGCTCATGACGACCTATGAATGGAGCGATTGGCGCAACGGGCTGTTTCTCTGGATCCAGTCCGTTTACGTTTTGCCGGCGCATCGGGGCGGTGGCGTGTTTCGGTCCCTGTTCGGCCACCTGTCGGAAATGGCCCGTGCGGACCCACGAATCTGCGGCATCCGCCTCTACGTCGATCGCAGCAACGGGCGGGCGCTGGCGGTCTATGGCCGTCTCGGGATGCACCGGTCGAACTATGGCGTCATGGAAACGGTGTACCGTGGGCCAGAGTCGCAGGAGGGTCCGTCCGCATGCTGAAAAATGGATTGCTCGCCCCCGACTTTGAGCTGCCGGACCAGGACGGCCGCAAGCGGCGGCTTTCCGAGCTCGTCGGCGGCAAACCGCTGATCCTCTATTTCTATCCCGCAGACTTCACGCCGGGCTGCACGAAGGAAGCCTGTGATTTGCGCGACCTGCACACGCAGATCCTCGCCTCCGGCCTGCGCGTGGTCGGCGTCAGTCCCCAGTCGGCTGACAGCCACCGCCGCTTCAGGGACCAGCATTCCCTGCCCTTTACGCTGCTTTCCGACGAGGACAAGGCCGCGATCAAGGCATTCGATGTCGACGGCCCGCTCGGGATCGGCGTGCGTCGCGCGACATTCCTGCTCGATGGCAACCGGAAGATCGTCGACTCGGTGCTCGCCGACCTGCGCGTCGGCCGGCACCAGGAGTTCGTGGAGCGCGCGATCGCGGCTAGGGAAGATCCAGGCGCGTCACCGCGGCGCGGCTGAAGCGCGGGACGGCCACCAGGTAGATGATTCCGTAATCGGTTTCACGCATCGGGCCCACCTCATCGCCGCTCAATTCCTGCACGATGTCGGGCACCGTATCCGAGTGGCCGACGATCAGGACACGCCCGCCGCGATTCTCGGCGACCGCGCGTTCGGCGGCGCGCGCGGGGTCGCTAGCGGGAACGACGATCACCGGAACGCCAAGCCGGTTCGCGAGCGGCCGGACCGTATCCTGCGTACGCCGGAACTCACTCACGATGATGGCGTCGAGCCTCTGCCCCTTCGGCGCCCGGCCGAACTGCTGGGCGAGCTCGAGCGCGCGCGCCTCGCCCGCCCTTGAGAGCGGCGGATCCTCGGGCGGTGCTGCCGCCTTTTCCGCGTGACGCATGACGAATACGGTCGTCGTCGAGGCCGCAGTCAGGATCCAGAACACGAGCGCGATGAAGAGGAGCCCGGCCAGCGCAGCGATCCACACCGGGGCCAGCAACGGCCGGCGCCGCAGGTTCGCGTATTCTTTACGCATGCGGAAGATGATACCGCGCCCCTGGGTCATCCTGCTGGCGGCAGGCGCCGCGCGCCGTTTCGGAGGCCCCAAGTTGCTCGTTCGACTTCACGGCGAAAGCGTTGTCAGGCGGGCCGCCCGGATTGCGCTCGGCTGCACGCCCGCGGGATGCGTCGTCGTGCTCGGCGCGAGGTCAGCTCTGCTGCGCCGGGAACTCCGGGGTTTCCCGCTTCGCATCGTCGTCAATCGGCACTGGCAGGCAGGTCTTGCCGGTTCGCTGCGAGCGGGACTCGCGGCACTGCCGCGCGCGGCTCCCGCGGCGCTCGTGCAGCTCGCGGATCAGGTGGCGATCGGACCAGCGGACCTCGAGCTCCTGATCGCCGGCTGGCATCAGGCGCCTCGCTCCATCGTTACGGCTCGCGCGGGCGGGATCCGCACGCCGCCGGCGATCTTTCCCCGCCGGTTGTTTCGTGAACTGAAGCGCGTGCGTGGCGACAAGGGCGCAAGGGCGCTGCTGCGCGATCCGGCCCGCGATGTGGTGGACATCGAAATGCCCGCCGCCGCGGCCGACCTCGACCGCCCGTCCGACCTCGCGCGCCTCACGCGTCCGCGAGGCCGCGGCCGTACCCCGCAATCCGTTCGATCGTCTCGCGCACGTCGTTCCAGGTCGTCTGGTGGGACATGATGCAAAGCCGCAGCGAATAGGTTCCGCGCAGCCGCGTGGACGAGATCATCGCGGTACCCGACTCGATGACGAGCGTTTGCAGCGCTTCGTTCAGCCGCTCGATGCGTTCGGTAGGCCAGCCCGCTCCCTGCGGGCGGTAGCGGAAACAGAGCACTCCGAGCGACGGCGGGCTCATCAGCTCGAGGCCCTCGGTCGCCAGCACCAGGCGCCCCGCCTGATCCGCAAATTCGATTGCGCGCGCGATCGCGTCGCGAAAATGCGCGAGCCCGAAGGTCTGGATCGACATCCAGACCTTGAGCGCCCGGAATGAGCGCGTGAGCTGATAGCCGCGATCGGCGAAATTGACCTGCTCGAGACCGAGCTGCGTGTCCTGCAGGTATTCCGGGTTCACGGTGAAGGCGCGGACGAGCGTCGCGACGTCGCGCACCAGCACGCAACCGGCCTCGAACGGCTGAAACAACCACTTGTGCGCATCGAGACTGATCGAGTCGGCCAGCTCCATGCCTGCGAGCAGGCGACGGCCTCGATCGCAGACCACCGCGAAGCCGCCATAGGCTGCGTCGATGTGCAGCCAGAACTCGCGCTCGGCGCAGTAGGCGGCGATCTCCCGCAATGGATCGACGGCGCCCGTATTGGTCGTTCCCGCGTTCGCGCAGACGGCGATCGGCGTAAAGCCGGCGCCTTGCGCGCTCGCCACTGCGTTTGCGAGTGCCGTCACCGGCAATCGATACCGATCGTCGGAAGGCACCCGGATGATGCCCTCCGGACGCACACCGATGATTCGCGCCGCACGCTCGACCGCTGAATGCGTCTGGTCGCTCAGGAAGATCGCCGGACGCTGCGGCGCGCCTGCCTGCTCGCGAGCTGCGACGAGCGCATCGAGGACCGCGGCCGAACCGCCGGACGTGAACAGGCCGCCCGCCGTTTCCGGGTAGCCGACCCACTGGCGGAACCAGTCGATCACGACCAGCTCGAGCTGGCTCGGGCCGCCGGAGCCGAGCCAGGTGCCCTGGAAGATGTTGTAACCCGCCGCCAGGTAATCGGCGATCACGCCGGGCCAGGTGGGAGCCGATGGAACGAAGGCAAAGAAGCGGGGATGGTCGACCCGCCCGGCAAACGGCAGCACGTCACGCGCCGCGCGCTCGAGCACCGCCACCGGATCGAGTCCATGTTCGGGCGGCCGCTCGCGCAAGAGCGGCTCGAGTTCTGCGCGCGTGGCGCCGCGCCAGGGCGCTTCGTTTCGCAGCCCCTCGAGCCGCGCGATCAGGCATTCCGTCGCTGCGTCAGCGAGGCGCCGCATGTCATCCGCGGACATGACGAGACCCGCCTGATGCTCCCCTGGACTGTCGCTCATCGCGCTACTGGATTCGCTTGCTAAAACTGGCGGAGAGGGTGAGATTCGAACTCACGAAGGTCTTGCGACCTTGCCGGTTTTCAAGACCGGTGCATTCAACCGCTCTGCCACCTCTCCGGCGCCTGGCGTCGCGGGCGTAGTGTCGGCCGGGCGCCAGCCGCTCGCAAGGGACGCCGGGTGGGGCCCGGAACCGGTTCAGCTATAATCTATCGAATACCAGGAAGCTGGTCCGGAGGCCAAGGCCATGGAACGTAACCCCGTCGTCGTCGCGCAGCGCGCCGCAGTCCGCGAATCCGCGCTCGCGACCAACAAGGTTCTGCGAAACACCTACCTGCTGCTGTCGGCGACGCTCGCCTTCAGCGCCGTCATGGCCGGCGTTGCCCTTGCTCTCGGCCTGCCGCATCCGGGGCTCCTGATCACGCTCGTCGGATACTTCGGCCTCCTGTACGCCGTTCACAAGACCGCGAACAGCGCCTGGGGACTCGTCTCGGTGTTCGCCCTGACCGGCTTCATGGGATACACGCTCGGGCCGATCATCGGTTATTACCTCCAGGCGATCCCGAACGGCCATGCCGTCGTGATGAATGCGTTCGGCATCACGGCAGCCGCCTTTGTCGGTCTGTCCGCCTATGCGATCAAGAGTGGACGCCGCTTCTCATTCATGGGCGGCTTCCTCTTCGTGGGCATCCTGACCGCCTTCCTGCTCGGCCTCGTCGCGATCATTTTCTCGATGCCGATGCTGTCGCTTGCGGTGTCGGGAGTGTTCGTCCTGCTGATGACCGGCCTGATCCTCTACCAGACCGGCGAGATCGTGCATGGCGGCGAGACGAACTACATCCTCGCGACGCTGACGCTCTACGTCAGCATCTTCAACCTGTTCACGAGTCTTCTGCACCTGCTCGGATTTGCGAGCGACGACTGATCAGGCGGGCTTGAGCCGCTCCACGCCACCGAGGTAGGGCCGCAGCACCGGCGGCAGCTTGATGCTGCCATCCTCCTCCTGGTTGTTCTCGAGCACAGCGACGAGCGCCCGCCCGATGGCGACGCCGGACCCGTTCAGCGTATGCACCGGTTCCGGCTTGCCGGTTTCCGGATTCCGCCAGCGCGCCAGCATCCGCCGCGCCTGAAACGCTTCGCAGTTGCTGCACGAGGAAATCTCGCGATAGGCGCCCTGTCCCGGCAGCCAGACTTCCAGGTCATAAGTCTTCGCGCTCGCGAAACCGACGTCGCCGGCACACAGTGCAACGACACGATAGGGCAGCTCCAGAAGCTCGAGCACGCGCGCGGCGTGGCCTGTGAGCTCCTCGAGCGCACGATACGATTCATCCGGCCGGACGATTTGCACGAGTTCGACCTTGTCGAATTGATGCTGGCGGATCAGCCCCCGCGTGTCCTTGCCATACGACCCCGCTTCGGAACGGAAGCACGGCGTGTGCGCGACGAGCTTGAGGGGCAGCTCATCCCCATCGAAGATCCGGTCGCCCGCCAGATTGGTCAACGGCACTTCCGAGGTCGGGATCAGGAACAACTCGCTTTCCGACGGGTCGCGGGCCAGCTTGAACAGGTCCTGTTCGAACTTCGGCAGCTGGCCCGTGCCGGTCAGTGTCCTGCGGGTCACCAGATACGGCACCCAGGCCTCGCGATAGCCGTGCTCGCGCTGGTGCAGGTCAACCATGAACTGGGCCAACGCGCGATGCAGGGTGGCGACCGGGCCGGTGAGCACCGCAAACCGGGATCCCGAAAGCCGGCTCGCCGCCACCAGATCCAGCCCGGCGAGTCCTTCACCCAGGGCGACGTGATCGGCGGACTCGAATGCGAATCGCGGCGGCTCGCCGTGGCGCCGGATCTCGACATTCGCGCTTGCATCGCGGCCGGCGGGCACGGTCTCGTGCAGGAGGTTCGGCAGGTCGAGCAGCATACGGTCGAGTTCGGCCTGCAGCGACACGAGAGCCTGTTCGCCTGTCGTGAGCCGATCGCCCAGCGTTTCCACTTCCGCCAGCAGTGGCGTCACGTCCTGGCCCTGCGCTTTCGCATGCCCGATCGCCTTCGAGCGCGTGTTGCGCTCGTTACGGAGCGCATCGACCGCGATCTGCGCTTCCTTGCGACGGGCTTCCAGCGCAGTGAACTGCGCAAGATCCAGGTTGAATCCGCGGCGCGCGAGATTTGCCGAAACGCCTTGCGGGTCGCTCCGCAATTGCCGGATGTCAAGCATTACCGTCGTCCCGCTCCGCCGTTTCCCGTTGCCGCGCCTTGCCGCCCTGCCGAATGCGCTCGAGCGTCTCGCGCAGCTTGAGTTCGAGGCCGCGCGGAACCGGCTCGTAATACTGCCGCGGTTCCATCGTTTCCGGGAAATGGGTCTGGCCCGGCGCAAGCGCGTCCTGTTCATCGTGGGCGTAGCGATAACCCTTGCCGTAGCCGAGATCCTTCATCAGCCGGGTCGGCGCATTGCGAAGATGCAGGGGCACTTCGAGCGTGCCCTGGGTCTTGGCGTCTTCCATCGCGGCGCCGAAGGCCGTGTACACGGCATTGCTCTTCGGCGCGAGCGCCAGGAACACGCAAGCCTGCGCGAGCGCGAGCTCGCCCTCGGGGCTGCCGAGACGATCGTAGCTGTCCCAGGCGGCGAGCGTCAGCGTGAGCGCCCGCGGGTCCGCATTGCCGATGTCTTCGCTCGCCATCCGGACGAGCCTTCGCGCGATGAAACCGGGGTCGCAGCCGCCGTCCAGCATCCGGCACAGCCAGTAGAGCGACGCATCCGGGTCGCTGTCGCGGACCGACTTGTGCAGCGCGGAGATCTGGTCGTAGAAGAGTTCACCGCGCTTGTCGAAGCGGCGGTGACCGCCTGCCGTGGCCTGGCGCATGACGTCGGTCGTGATGACCCGTGCATCCCCCGCGTCGGCCGCCAGGTCCGCCGCGACCTCGAGCAGGTTGAGCGCGCGGCGCGCGTCGCCGTCCGCCGCGTCGGCCAGCAGCGCGAGAGCCTCCGGCTCGGTCCGCAGCGTGCTGCGGCCGAGGCCGCGCTCCGAATCGGCGAGCGCCCGCTCGATGAGGCCGGCAAGCTCCGCCGTCGTGAGCGGCGTCAGCAGGTAGACGCGGGCGCGGGACAAGAGCGCCGAGTTCAGCTCGAAGGACGGGTTCTCCGTCGTCGCGCCGATGAAAACGAGCGTCCCGTCCTCGACGAACGGCAGAAACGTGTCCTGCTGTGCCTTGTTGAAGCGATGGACTTCGTCGAGGAACAGCACCGTCGGCGGTCCGCCCGCGCGACGTGAGGCGCGTGCATCGTCCACCGCTTCGCGGATGTCCTTGACGCCGGCGACGACCGCGGAAAGGCCGATGAAGTTTGCCTTGCAGGCCTGGGCCGCAAGCCGCGCGAGTGTCGTCTTGCCGCTGCCCGGCGGACCCCACAGCACCATGGAGTGCGCGATACCGTCGGTCAGCAGGCGGTGTAGCGGCCGTCCCGGTGCGAGCAGGTGCTGCTGGCCGGCAAACTCGGCGAGCGCGCGCGGGCGCATGCGGTCCGCCAGCGGCCGGTAGCTGGCGGACTGCGGTGAATCGATCGGCAGTTCAGATTGCTTGCGCACGTTGCGCCGATTCTAGCCGCTCGCGACCACCGTCATGGCTCGCGGCCACGGATCAGCCAGGCGGCGGCGCGCGGTCCCCAGCCGGCGCGGCCACCGCCGGCGATGAGCCACGCGGTGAGGATGCCGGCCATGTTGGCGAGCAGATCGACCCATTCGGCAACCCGATGATCCGTCAAGAAGGCCTGGGCAACTTCGAGACCCAGGCCGAGCAGAAAGCAACGGAGCATGGCCTGCCACAGCCGTTCCGGCGCGACGATTCCGGATGCGAGGAGCGCCAGCACCAGGTACGCGATGTAATGCCCGAACTTGTCGATGCCGGCTTCGCTGGCGAGCGCGGGAAGCGGCGCCAGGCTCGCGACAGCGATGAGGGCGACGACCACCACGATCGCCGCGATCCAGAGATGCCGGAAACGGGATTCGGTCAAGACTGGCCGGCCGGGGAGCGGCCGACGACGTCGACGCCCGGCGGCGGCGTGAATCTGAAGACGCCCGCATCGAGGCGCGGGTTGCGCTCGATCCGTTCGAACTCCAGCCGGGTCGTCTGGCCGAGCCGGTCGCGCAAGGTCATGCGCCGCAGTTCGCCCTGTGCGAGGCCGACGCGAAGCTCCCGAAAATCGCCCTCCTCGCTTCGCGGCTGCAGGACGCTCCACTGGAGCCCTTCTTCTTCGCCGCCGTCAGCGATCTCGTATTCCGCCTCGAGATCGCCTCCGCCCGACAACAGCATCGCCGGTGTTCCGGCGATCGTGTCAGCCGCGGAACGGATGGTGACCTGCTCGAGATCTATGTCGTGGAACCAGACGGTCACGCCGTCGGAGACGATGAGCTGCTCCGGCACGCGGTAGTCCCAGCGAAACCGGCCGGGCCGTGCCAGCAAGACGGTCCCTTCAGCGGTTTCGGTGACGCGGCCGCGCGCATCGGTGACGGACTGCCGGAATTCCGCGCGCAGGCTCGTCAGGCCGCCGAGCGCGGCCTCGAGCCGCCGCGCCGCGGACTTCTCGGCCGGCGCGTCAGCGCCCGCGACGAATGGAAATGCCCAGAGCAGGAGAAGCGCAAAGGAGCGCAGCATCAGGACTCGGGCGGCGGCGGCGCCAGCACTTCACGGCTGCCGTTCGACTGTAGCGGCCCGACGAGACCCGCGGCTTCCATCGATTCCACCAGCCGTGCGGCGCGGTTGTACCCGATCTTCAGCCGGCGCTGCACACCCGACACCGATGCTCGCCGCGACTCCACCACGATGCGCACGGCCTCGTCGTACAAAGGATCCTGTTCGCCGTCGGCTTCCGCGTCGCCCCCATTGGCCGACTGCTCGTCGCCGAAGCCCGGCATTCCTTCCTGCGGGCCCGTCAGGACTTCGTCCACGTAGGCTGGCGCGGCGCCGCCCTGCAAGGACTCCACGACGGCATGCACTTCGCGATCCGACACGAAGGCACCGTGAACGCGATCGGGCGTCGATGTGCCCGGCGGCAGATAGAGCATGTCGCCGTGGCTCAGGAGCGACTCTGCGCCGTTCTGGTCCAGGATCGTGCGGGAATCCACTTTCGCCGAGACCTGGAACGCGATGCGCGCCGGGATGTTTGCCTTGATCAGGCCGGTGATCACGTCGACCGAGGGACGCTGCGTCGCGAGCACGAGGTGTATTCCCGAGGCGCGCGCCTTCTGGGCGAGACGCGCGACGAGTTCCTCGACCTTCTTGCCGACGATCAGCATCAGGTCGGCCAGCTCGTCGATCACGACCACGATGTAGGGCACAGGCTGGAGTGCCGGCACCACACCCTCGTGCTTGCCGATCGCCAGCAGCCGCGCGACCAGCGGGTCGGGTATCGGCGTGCCGGCATCGAGTGCATCTCGAATCTTGCGGTTGAGGCCAGCGAGGTTCCTGACGCCGAGCGCCTTCATCAGGTGGAAGCGCCGGTCCATCTCCACGACGCACCAGCGGAGCGCATTCGCCGCGTGCTTCATGTCGGTCACGACCGGCGCCAGCAAATGCGGAATGCCCTCGTACACCGAGAGCTCCAGCATCTTCGGGTCGATCAGGATCAGGCGCACGTGCTCGGCCGAGCTCTTGTAGAGGAGCGACAGCACCATGGCGTTGATCGCGACCGACTTGCCGGAGCCCGTCGTGCCGGCAATCAGCAGATGCGGCATTCTCCCAAGATCGGCCACGACCGGCGCGCCGCCGATGTCCTTGCCGAGCGCGAGCGCGAGCGGCGACGCCAGTTCGTCATAGGCGCGCGAGCGCAGGATCTCCCCGAGCGTCACCAGCTCGCGCGATTCGTTCGGGATCTCGAGTCCGACCACCGATTTGCCCGGAATCACTTCGACCACGCGCACGCTGATCGCGGAAAGCGCGCGCGCCAGGTCCTTCGCGAGCGCGCTGATCTGGCTGACCTTGACCCCGGGCGCCGGCTTCAGCTCGAAGCGGGTGACGACCGGCCCCGGCAGCACGGCCACGACTTCGACGTCGATGCCGAAATCCTTCAGCTTGATCTCGACCAGCCGGGAGATCGCGTCGAGCGCCTCCGGGGAATACGACTTCTCGCGCGCCGGCGGATCGTCGAGCAGCTTGAGTTCCGGCAGGTCGCGCGACGGTGGCTTCGCGAAGAGCTGGACCTGTCTTTCCTTTTGGACGCGCAGGCTCGGCTCGGGCACCGGCGGCGCCGGCGGCTCGATGCGTGGCGGCGTGCGCGTCGCCGCCCTCTTCTGCACTTCGCGGACCGCAGTCTCGCGCGCCTCGCGCGATTCGCGTCCGACGGCCAGGTCGCGCGAGATCGCCATGCGCGCGCGCACCCAGGCAGCGCCCGCGAGCACCCAATGGCCGAGAAAATCCATCACGCGGAGCCAGGAAACGCCTGTGTACAGCTGTACGCCGGCGAACCAGAGCGCGAGCAGGACGAGCGTCGCGCCGAGGAGCGATGCGACCTGCGCCAGGTTTTCGCCGACCAGGTCACCGAGAATGCCGCCGGCGCCCGCAGGCAATGTGCCCGCGGAAAAGTGGAGTGTTGCAAGGCCGCAACTGGTTGCGAGCGCGATGACGATGCCGATCACCCGCAGCGCGATCGTCGTGCGTCCTTGCCCTGCTTCATCCGGGGCGCGCTTCAGGCCCATCCACGCGCTGAATGCGATCGCGATGGGAAACAGGAACGCTGGCCAGCCGAAGAGCGTGTACAGCACGTCGGCGATCCACGCGCCGAGCGAGCCGATCAGATTGCCGACCTGCCCCGGCTCACCCGTGTAGCTGAAGCTGCGGTCGGAAGCGTCGTGGCTCGAGAGCGCGATCAGGAGAACCAGCGCGAGCGCGGCGAGCAGCCAGAACGCGGCCTCGCGCAACGCGCGCGCAAAGACTGGATCGAGTTTTTCGTCGGCGCCGACAGCGTCCGCTGCAGTCCTGGCCACGGTTCAGAATCCCGATAAGGAAAGAGTCATAAGCGGTTGATTATAAGGGCGTTGCAAATCGTGCAGCAAGCACCCATGCTCGATGTGCCTGCGAGCGCATGGCGCGCCTTGGATCGGAGAACACTATACATGACGACCCCACGGCACTCGCGGCTCATCATTCTCGGATCAGGGCCCGCGGGCTACGCGGCCGCGGTCTACGCGGCGCGCGCCAATCGCAAGCCGCTCCTGCTCACCGGACTGCAGCCAGGCGGCCAGTTGATGACGACGACGGAAGTCGACAATTGGCCGGGCGATGTCGAAGGACTCCTCGGTCCCGACCTGATGGATCGCATGCGCCGGCACGCCGAGCGCTTCGGCGTCGAAGTCCTGTCTGACCACGTCACGCGGGTGGAACTTGCCAGTCGGCCCTTTCGGCTCACCGGCGAGGAAGCCGAATATCGTTGCGATGCGCTCATCATCGCGACCGGCGCTTCGGCCCGTTATCTCGGGCTCGAATCGGAGACGAAATTCCGCGGACGCGGCGTGTCCGCCTGCGCCACCTGCGACGGGTTTTTCTACCGCGGCCAGAAAGTGGCAGTGGTGGGCGGCGGCAACACCGCCGTCGAGGAAGCCATCTACCTGACCAACATCGCCTCGCACGTCACCTTGATTCACCGGCGCGACAAGCTCCGCGCCGAGGCGATTCTCCAGGACCGGCTGCGGACGCTCGCCGACCACGGCAAGATTTCTTTCGTCTGGGACCACGAAGTGGCGGAAGTTCTCGGCAACGAACAGGGAGTCACCGGCGTCCGGGTTCGCGCGACGAAAAAAGGCGCGTCGCGGGATCTCGACGTCTCGGGATTGTTCATTGCCATCGGTCACACGCCGAATACCGAGCTCTTCCAGGCGCAGCTCGAGATGAAAAATGGTTACATCGTGGTCAATGCCGGCCTGTCGGGCGACGCCACGGCGACGAGCGTGCCCGGCGTATTCGCAGCGGGTGACGTCGCGGATCATGTTTACCGACAGGCGGTGACCTCCGCAGGCACGGGTTGCATGGCGGCGCTCGACGCCGATCGCTTTCTCGAACGGCCCGCTGCCGTCTGAGGCGGCCGTGACGACCCGCATCGCCCGGTCGATCGCCGATGTCGAGGCGGCGGCGTGGAATGCGCTGCCCGGCGCCGAGTCGCCATTCCTGCGTCATGAATTCCTGCTGGCGCTCGAACAGTCGGGTTGCGCGACGCCCGCGACCGGCTGGGATGCGCATCACGTGCTCCACCACGGTGCGGACGGCCGGCTCCGGGCCGCGATGCCGCTTTACCTGAAACCGCATTCCTGGGGCGAATTCGTCTTTGACTTTGCCTGGGCCGATGCGTATCAGCGCGCCGGACTCCGTTACTACCCGCGACTCGTGAGCGCCGTGCCATTCACGCCGGCGACCGCACCCCGACTTCTTGCTGCGAGCGACGCAGCTCGAATGGTGCTGCTCGAAGCCGCGCGCGAGGAAATGCGGAGACTCGGCGCGTCGTCGCTGCATGTGCTGTTTCCGGCCCACCGGGACCGCGAGTTCCTGGTCGAGGCAGGGCTCTTGCCGCGGCTCGACTGCCAGTTCCACTGGCACAACGAAGACTATTCCGGGTTCGAGGATTTTCTCGCGGGCTTCACGGCCGAGAAGCGAAAGAAGGTCAGGCGGGAGCGGCGCCGCGTGGCTGAGGCTGGCATCGAATGCCGGACGCTCCAGGGCGCGGATCTGGACGACGCGATGATCGACACGGTGTATCGACTTCATGCCATGACCTTCGCGCGCTATGGCCACGCGCCCTATCTCAATCGGGAGTTTTTCGGCCGGCTCGCCGCCGCTCTCCCCGACGCGCTTGTCATCGAACTCGCCACGCGCCACGGGGAGCCGATCGCCTGCGCGGTTTCGCTCCGCGGTCGAGATGCGCTCTACGGCCGCTACTGGGGCGCGAGTGGCGACTACCACAGCCTGCATTTCGAGCTCTGCTACCACCGCGGCATCGAGTACTGCATTCGCGAGCGGCTTGCGCGCTTCGAGCCCGGCACGCAAGGCGAGCACAAGCTGCTCCGCGGTTTCGCGCCGACGCCGGTCTGGTCCGCCCACGATATCGCCGATGCGCGCTTTGGCGAGGCGATCGCCGCCTGGCTCGACCGAGAGCGCCAGGAGCGGCGCAGCTGGCTGCGCGAGGCCGTGAGCCACCTGCCCTTCCGGCGCGCCGAGATCCCCGCTAGGCTCGAAGACGATGTCCGGAATTGCCTGGCTGCAGAAGACTGATCCGCCGTCGGCGCTGCCTCCGACCGCGCGCGCGCTCATCGAGCCGAACGGCCTGCTGGCCGTCGGCGGCGCGTTGACGCCGGAATGGCTGATCCATGCCTATCGCCACGGCGTGTTCCCTTGGTACTCCGCCGATCAGCCGATACTCTGGTGGGCACCCGACCCGCGCGCTGTCCTGTTGCCTGCCGAGTTCCGCACCTCGCGGAGCCTGGCGCGTTCGATCGCCAAGCGCGGTTACGAAACGCGGATCAACACGGCGTTCACCGCGGTCATCGAAGCCTGTGCCGGACCGCGGCGCGGCATGGCCGGCACCTGGATCACCGGCGAAATGCATGACGCCTACCTGCGGCTCCACCGCCGCGGGCTCGCGCATTCCTTCGAAACCTGGCACGAGGCCCGACTCGTCGGCGGGCTGTATGGCGTCGCGCTCGGGCGCGTGTTCTTCGGCGAATCGATGTTCACGCGCGCGACCGACGCCTCCAAGGTCGCGCTCGCCCGGCTGGTGACCGAGTGCACGGCCCGCAACGTGCCGCTGATCGACTGCCAGATGCCCAGCCTTCACCTGGCGAGTCTCGGCAGCCGCAACCTTCCGCGCGTGGAGTTCGAGTCGCGCCTCGCCGGGCTCATCAACTCACGCTTGCCGCTGTGGCGCGAATGACACACGCAATTGCGTGTGCGCGGCGCCTGCGGCACAATCCGCGCGGTTTCCGCTACAGCACCGGGGCGCGATGGCGAAGGAAGAGGCAATCCAGATGGAAGGCGAGGTCGTCGAGACCCTGCCAAACACGACTTTTCGCGTCCGCCTCCAGAACGATCACGTCGTGACCGCCCACATCTCTGGCAAGATGCGCAAGCACTACATCAGGATCCTGACGGGCGATATGGTCACCGTGGAGCTGACGCCCTACGACCTTTCGAAGGGCCGCATCATCTATCGCGCGCGCTGAGAAAAAGGGGAGAAAAAGGGGACGTTCACCTTTAAAGGGGACGGTCCC
>JBOHZO010000057.1:0-48571 GCA_050738555.1 Steroidobacteraceae bacterium
CTTTACTTCCCTTCACTACCCTTTACTACCCGCCGCCTGCGAGCGCCGCGAGATCGGCCGCCAGCACCTCGCGGTCGTGCGGCGGTTGGAAATAACCTGCGACCCGTACCTTCGGATCGATCAGCACGAGCGCTGTGGAGTGGTCCACGCTGTAGTCGTCGCCGACACCGGGATTGCGTACTTGAGCGAGACCTAGCTGTTTCGTGAATCGCTCGATCTCCACGTGCGCACCGGTCGCGCCGACGAGTCCCGGGCCGAAGTGTGCAAGATAACTGCTGATCTGCTCCGGCGTGTCGCGTTCCGGGTCGACGCTCAAGAAGACGAATTGCAGTTCGTCGCCGGGAACCAGAGCGCGCAGCGATGCAAGGAGCGCGAGCGTCGTCGGGCAAATGTCCGGGCAGTGCGTGAAGCCGGTGAACACGAGGCTCCAGCGATCCTCGAGCGCCGCGCGCCCGAATGGCATTCCGTGCTCATCCACGAGCGAGAACTCCGCGATCGGGCGCCGTTCGGCGAGTGCCGTGCCGGCGCGGAGTGCAATTGGCTGATTGGAACGCGCGAGCAGCGCAGCGCCGACACCCGCTGCGATCGCGGCGGCCACCCAGGCAATGAGCCAGGAACGGGTGTGCAAACGCCTGCGCCCCTCAGGCCCGCGATCCGTCATTCCAGTCGAGCAGGTTCAGGAACTCGCGTCGTGTGCGCGGGCCCCGCGTCAGGAAGTGCGGTTCGGGATGCTCGCGGTAGGTGAGCCGCTCGCCCGCGACCGCGTCGCGGCGGGCGCGCAGCTTCATCTCCTCGGCCGGGATGCGATACGGCTTCATCGCGTTCTGGCCGAAGATCTTCGCGCGCAGCGCCGGCGTGATCTCGGGATAGCCGTATTTTTCGCGGAACTCCGGCGCGATCTGGAAGGCGCGGAAGGCCTGGATCTGGTCCTGCGGCGAGCCGTACCAGATCGAGTCCGTGCCCCAGAGCACGTTGTCCGGCCCGCAATTCTTCAGGAGCTTGCCGAGCCCATGCGCCGCCTGCTCGGGGTCGCGCATCAGGAAGCGCCAAGTGCTGCCGAGTTCGGCATAGACATTGCTCCCGGGGCCGATGCCATTTTCCTGCAATGAGCGGATCAGCGTGTCGATGCCGTCCCCGTTCGCGTTCTCGCCGTAGGCCTTCTCCTCGACCTCGGTGACGAAGCCGGAGTGATAAATGAGGAAGCTCACGTCCGGAAAGCGCTTCGCGATCGGGCCGATGTCTCGGCACTGGCTGTGTTCATAGGACTTCTGCCCGAATGGCAGGCCCTTGTGCACACAGATGACCGTCACGCCGAGTCGGCGCGCCTCTTCGACGAACCGGATGCCGATCTCGTCATCGAGGAAGAAGCCCGCGCCGTCCGGACCCCACTGCGTATAGGTCTTCCAGGCGCAGACGCCGAACTGGTCGCGCAGCCGTGGCATGTCCTCGACATCGCCCGGCTGGTTGGGATTGACGCGGCCGTGGATCATCAGGCGGTGATTGCCTTCCATGCGATCGACGATCCGCCGCACGGCGTCGGCCGATTCGATCTCGAGGGGCGAGGCGTCGCGCCGCGCCGGCACGAAGGACAGGACCATCATGTCGGTGTCGCTGTCCAGAAATACGTCCTTGACGAATTCTTCCGACGTCAGGCAGGCGAGATGACTGCGCGGCGTCTTGCCGTCGGCGAGCGCGCAGCCGGCCTTGGGCGACCAGGTGAAGGCCGACTCCGGCGCCACCTTCAGCCACGCCGCGGTCGGATCGACGTAATGGCCCTGGACGTCGAAGATGAACTCGCCGGTCTCGAGCGAAGCTGCCGCGGCTTCGGGCTCGACCGCGGCCTCGGTGGGCAAGTCGAAGAAGCCGCCCATCCGGCCGGCCGCGGCATTCGCGGCGTTGAAGGCGAGCAGCGTGCTCGCCGCGCCGCAGGCCGAGAGCAGGAAATCGCGGCGCCCGAGCGCGAGACGCCCCGCATTGCGGCTCGCCGCTTCCTGCGCGAGCTGGTTGGCCAGCCGGTTGGTCGATGAGAGCGGGACCGGCATGAACTCGCCATTGCTGGTCGCGTCGAGCTTGATCGGCAGGCGACGGCCATCCGGATCGATCAGGTGCTTCATGTGACCTCCTCAGGTCAACGCGGCGGTCTTCAAAGTGCTTCCAGGTCTCCGTGCACTGGCTTGCCTTCGAACAGCGTCACCAGCGCTCTCGTGTCCGAGATTTCAGATGCCGGAATCTCGAAAAGATTCCGGTCGAGTACGACGAGGTCAGCGCGTTTGCCCGCTTCGATCGAGCCGGTGTCCTTGTCGAGCCGGTTGGTGTAAGCGGCGTTGATCGTGAAGGCCGCGATGGCATCCGGGAGCGCGATGGCCTCTTCGGGCAGGAAGGGCTCCGTCGTTTCGCCGAGCGCCCCGAGGCGAGTGATCGCGGTTTCCATCTGCTCGAAGGGATTCGGGCTCGACACCGACCAGTCGCTGCCGAAAGCGACGGTCGCGCCGCTCTTCTGCACGCTGGCGATCGGGTACATGCCGGCCGAGCGTTCCGGCCCGAGGAATGGGATCGTCAGCTCCGTGATGTACTCGTCCGCGTAAGCCCAGAGGGGCTGGAAATTCGCCACGACGCCGAGCTCCTTGAAGCGCGGGATATCGGCCTTGTCGATCAGCTGCAAGTGCGAAATGTGGTGGCGGTGCCCGAGATCGCCATTCGCCTTCCGCGCCGCTTCCACGGCATCGAGGGACTGGCGGATCGCCGCATCGCCGATCGCATGGAAGTGCACCTGGAAGCCTTCGGCGTCGAGGCGCGTGACGGCCTCTTTCAATTTTTCCGGCTCCACGAATGGGATGCCGCGAACGTCTTTCTTGCCGGGCAACAGATACGGTTCGAGCATCGCCGCGGTGTAGTTCTCCATCACGCCGTCCTGCATGATCTTGACCGTCCCGGCGTCGACGTGGCCCTTCGTATATTCGCTCCGCAGGCGCTTCATGCCTTCGATCTGCTCGGTGCCCTGGCCGCGTTCCCACCAGATCGAGCCGATGACATGCAGTGAGAGCTCGCCGGCCTCGTCAAGCTTGCGATATGTCCCAAGATCGTCCTGGTATTCGTTGACGTTCGCATCCTGGACCGCCGTGATGCCGAAACCGTTCAGATACTTGATCGAATAGCGGAGCCCTTCCTCGCGCTTTGCGTCGCTGGTCGCCGGCTTCTTGGATCCCACGAGGTCGGCGGCGCCTTCCTGGAGGCTGCCGACCGCGGCGCCGGTCTTCGGGTCGCGATCGATGCGGCCATCCGGCGGATCCGGAGTCTTGTTCGTGATCCCCGCGACTTCGAGTGCCTTGGTGTTGACCCAGACCGTGTGCCCGTCGCGGCTCCAGAGAAAGACCGGCCGGTCGGGTACGACCGCGTCGATCAATTCGCCGCGGGCGAGGGCGCCGGGACCGAATGCGGACATCAGCCAGCCGCCGCCCGTGATCCACGGCTCGTCCGGATGCGCGTCGGCGTACTTCTTGATGGCGGCGACGTACTCGTCGACGGTCGTGAATGCGTTCAGGTCGCAGGCGTTCGCCTCGACACCGGCGGAGATTGGATGGACGTGCGCGTCCTGGAATCCCGGTACGACCATGCGGCCTTCGAGACCGACCACCCTGGTTTCAGGACCTATGTGCGCTTCCACACCCTTGTCCGTGCCGACATAGACGATGCGGCCGTCGCGAATCGCGACCGCTTCCGCCCAGCTGCGCCCGCTGTCCACTGTGTAAATCTTTCCGCCGGTCAGCGCGAGATCGGCGCTGGCCTTTTCATCCTCGCGGCCACAGCCGGAGAGCGTGATAGCTGTCAGGCAAGCGGAAATCGTCCAGCGGGGAGACAGGTACATTCGATTCATCACTGGTAATCCCTCGGTATGGTCCGGGTCCAGGTCTTTTCCCGCAGCTTCTCGCCATTCTCCGACAGGCGCCGCCGGTAACTGTAATGGAAATTCTCGCGGTCGCTGCGGAATGAGAGTTCCGCGTCCCAGACGAGTTCGCGTCCGGGCAGGTCGACTTCCATGCGGTGCGTGCCGAGGACCGAGGCGTCAGCCGGCGCGTCGTCCCTGACCTCGTGGCGGATGGTTTCGAGGGTCCGCTCGGTTCCCCAGGGGAATCGGGTCCCGCCGCCGTTGGTCGCGGTCGCGACAGCCGAACCGGTCTGTGGGTTGCGATCGACCGAGGAGATCTCGCCGTAGCCCGAGGTCGTGCCGCCCTCGAGCGTTTCGTAGCCGGCGAACTGCGGGTCAGAGGCAGGCGGCAGGAAAGCGGGGACGGGTCGCCTTTCGAAGGGCACGACCGGCAGGCTCAGGCGGGAGGCGCCGCCGAGGTAGAGCGAAGTCGTCATCGGCTCCGGCGTCGGCCAAAGCATCGGCCACTGCGCATTGTTGACTGCGAGCCGGATGCGGTGGCCCTCCGGAAACACCCACGACGTGAAATGCATTTCGATGTCGATCGGGAATTCCTCGCCCGGCACGAGCGGCGTCGGCTCGCGCGCTGATCTGCGATGGTTGCCGTTGAAGGCGGCGCCTGTCACCTGCGTGACTGTGCCGTCCGGCGCGACATCCGAGAGACGGGCGATCCAGTTTGCGCGCGCCGCGTCCGCGGCGACCTGGAGCGTGGCACGCGGCAGGCCGAGGATTTCGAGATCCTGCTCCAGCGGCGCGCTGTCGTACACGAGGCTGAAGGCATCGGTCGGGCGCTGGTCGTGTGCGACGTCGCCCCACCACATCACTGGCCCGCCGGCTTCGACGCCGACCGACGGCAGATAGCGCAATCGATGTGTCGTCGCATCCGGCTCGCGGGCGGCGAGCGTGTGATTGGGCTGCGGATAGAGCAGCTGTTCGCGATTGCGTGCAATTGGCCAGCCGTCTTCATAGCGCCAGCTGCCAGGCGCGTGTTCGAGGTAAGGACCGGGCGCGTGCCAGTTGCGCACGTAGACGGCGAACCGCGGCTCGTCGAGGATCCCGGTGTCGACGTCCTTGAGCCAGTGATCGAACCAGCGCATGGCCTCGTGCCGCCATTCGATGCCGGGACTCGGATAGGGCTCATGCGGCCAGGCATGCGACCAGGCGCCGACGATCGCCTTCACCGGTGCCTTCAGGTTCGCGAGCATGCGCGGAATGCTGTCGCGGTAGCCGTCGTACCACCCGCCGATGTGAAACGTCGGAATCCGGATGTCCTGGTACCGGTTTCTCGCTGACGCACGATCCCAGAACGGACCGTCGCGCTGCCGGGTCTTGTAGGTCAGCATCCAGGGCTCGGTGTCGAAGCGATCGCGGAAGTACGCCTCGTCGATCACGTAGTCGGGCGCGCCGGGCCGCGCGTTGTCGAGATCCATGCTCATCTCCCAGGAGTCGACGTGCATGACGCCGTCCATGTAGTGCACATCGTCCTGGAACAAGTCCTCCGTGGCGTCGATCGCGATGATGGCCTTGAGCGCCGGCGGGTTCCGCAACGCCATCTGGATTGCGTTAAAGCCGCCCCAGGAGATCCCGAACATGCCGACCTGGCCGTTCGACCAGGGCTGCTTCGAGAGCCAGTCGATGACGACCTCGCCGTCTGCCTGCTCGATGTCGGAGTACTCGTACGGGATCAGCCGCCCTTCGCTGTTGCCCGTGCCACGGATGTCCACGGCCGCGACCACGTAGTCGCGCTGCACGAAATAAGAATAGAGCGAGTAATTGCGGCTCCGCGCCTCGTGCTTTCGATAGGGCAGGTACTCGAGGAGCACCGGGTACCGCGCATCCGCCGCGCCGCCCTGCGGCACGTAAAGGTCGGCCGACAGGCGAGGGCCATCCGGCATCGCAATCCAGGCGGTCTCGAGCCGGATCTCGTAGCGCGGTGGCGTCGGTGCAGGTTCCGCAGCCTGTGCCGGGATAATCAATAGCCAGCCGGCCAGAAAACCGGCGCAGCGCCAAGGCGTCAGTGTCACAGCCGACAGCGTAATCGCATTGTGTATCGGCGTAAATAGATTGTAGAACAACAGGTTACATGATACTTGAATAATCATTCAGTTTGTTAAACGATCATTGAGTCGATCGAGGCTTGGCGCTAAAATTCGCGGACAGGCAGGAGAGGATCATGGCCGCCAATCTCGAACCCGCTGCGGACCTGCGCCCGACCGGTTCCAAGCTTGACCTGATCCGGGCGACCGTCGCGGCGATCTCGCGCTATGGCCTTTCCGAGCTGACCTCGGCGAAGATCGCGAGCGCTGCAGGATACACGGCGGCGTCGATCAACTTCCATTTCGGCAGCAAGGAAGCGCTGCTGCTCGCGACGCTGCGCGAGGTTTCGGAGGAATTCGCCGAGGCGATGGCAACCGTGCTCGCGGAAGCGGGTGACGACGATCTGCGTGCGTTTCTTGGCATCGTCGACGCGAGCCTCGGCCGCCGCCTCAGTGACTCGCACAAGATCGCGGTGTGGTACGCATTTCTCGCCGAAACGAACGCGCGCGCCGACTATCAGCGGATCTGCGGCGATCGCGACCAGGCCTGGAGCCGGACAGTCACGAATCTCTGCCGGCGGTTGATCACTGCTCGCGGCGTCTCGGCCTGGCCCGATGCCGAAGCGGTTGCGATGGGCCTCATGGGGCTGATCGACCAGCAGTGGCAGGGCATCCTGTTTGAGGGCGACGGCTTCGATCGTGAAGCGGCGCGGCGCCAGTGCCGCGCCTATCTCTGCAGCGTCTTTCCCTGGCTCGCCGCGCGCATCGAGGCCACGGCGCCCGTCCGGCAGCCACTGCCCGCGCCGGCCGCCGATCCGGCGCTTCGCGTCACGTTGCCGGCCTGGGCCTATCACAGCGAGGAATTTCACGAGCTCGAGAAGGAGCGTCTGTTCCTTTCATCGTGGCAGATCGTCTGCCACGTGAGCGAGCTTGCGACGACCGGCGACTACGTGGCGTTCGAGTTTTTCGGCCGCCGCGGTTTCATCGTGCGCGACGGCGAGGGTGTACTCCGCGCCTTCCACAATGTCTGCTCGCACCGCGCACACGCGGTCGTCAGCGGCGATCGCGGCCGTTGCGGCAAGTTCCTGACCTGCAGGTATCACGGCTGGACCTATCACCTCGACGGCCGCAATCGGAGCGTCAGCGCGCCCGACACGTTTCCGAAATTCGACCGATCGAAGTACGGCCTGAAGCCGATCGAGCTCGAGGTGTTCATGGGCATGGTGTTCGTCCGCTTCCGCGGCGGGGAGCCTTCCGTGGCGGAACGCATGGCGCCGCATGCGGGCGAGCTTGCGCACTACCGCATGGACCAGATGGTGCCGCTCGACGAACTGTGGACGCACGAGCTCGAGATAGACTGGAAGAACGTGGTCGAGAACTACATCGAGGACTACCACTTCCCGATCGGCCATCCGGGCCTTTCGGCGCTGATGGAGCCGCAGTACGACCGCGAGATCCTGCCGGGCGGCACCATGCGCCTCTCGCACCGCATGCGGGAGAAGCCGCTCAAGTCCTGGAGCGCCGAGCGCTATGCGCGCTTCCTGCCGGTGATCGAGCACCTGCCCGAGGACAGGCGCCGGCGCTGGACCTACTTCGGCCTGTTCCCCAATGTCTTCTTCGACATCTATCCGGAGTGGCTCGACTTCTTCCAGGTCTTGCCGCTCGGCCCCGGGCGCACGCTGATCCGCGCGCGTTCGTACGGGTTCGTCGACGACCGCCGCGAGATGCGCGCAGCGCGCTTCCTCTGCGCGCGCCTCAACGCGCGCGTGCAGTTCGAGGACGAAGTGTTGACACGCTCGGTGCAGCGCGGCCTCGAGTCGGGCGCCTACACCCAGGGCATCCTGTCGGACAAGGAGATCGTGCTGGCCGGATTCCAGGACTGGATCCGGGCGCGGCTGCCGGTTGCAACGTTGGTAGAAACGCCAGCGCGGGGCACGCTCGCGGCGCAGAACGCGGCCCTGATGTCATGAATCAGACCGCGCGCAGGTACCACTCATAATCGCGATCACTGATCTCCGAATGGAACCGGTCGCATTCCTCGCGCCGGCAAGTCCCGTAGAGCTTGTGATAGCGCTCGCCAAGATACCGCGGAAGGATCGTGCCGCGGTCGAACGCATCGAGTGCCGCGTCCCAGCGAACGGGTAATTCCGTTTTCTCCTCGATCACTGCGCCCTGCGGCACCATCGGGCCGGGGTCGCACCGGTTCGTGATGCCGTGGTGGATGCCGGCCAGGATCGCCGCCATCACGAGGTACGGATTACCGTCCGCGCCGCCGGGACGGTGCTCGACCCGCGTGTCTTCCGGTGCCGATAGAGGAATTCTCAGGGCGACGCCGCGGTGATTGCGGCCCCAGTTGGGCGCGAGCGGCACGAAGACGCCCGGGCGGTAACGGCGATACGAATTGGCGGTCGGCGCGAAGATGGCCATCGATTCGGGCATCGCCTCCGCGAGGCCGCCGATCGCCTGGCGCAGCGTGTCCGAAAATGGCTCGCCGCCGCTCGTGCCGGTGAACACGTTCTTGCCGGCGGCGTCGACGAGGCTGATGTGGACATGAAGACTGCATCCGGCCCACTCGGCGAAAGGCTTCGCCATGAAGCTCGCGGCGAGGCCGTGCTTGCGCGCGACGGCCTTCACCGCACGCTTCAGGACCACCGCGTGGTCGCAGGCGAGCTCAGCGTTCGCGACGTGGTGGAGGTTGACCTCGAATTGTCCCGGCGAGAATTCCTTGAGCGTGGCGCCCGCGGGAATGTTCTGCGCCTTGCAGACCGCGTAGAGATCCGCGAGGAACGGATCGGCATCCTCGACGTCCTCCATGCTGCCGTACTGCGGGCCGGTCTGGACCTGGCGCGTGCCCGGGATGCGGCCGACCTTGGGCGTCGGCCGGTCCGTGTCCGGCTCGAGCAGGTAGAACTCGAGCTCCGTCGCTGTGACTGCGGTTAATCCCAGTTCCCGCAATGGCTTGATGGCGCGTCGGAGCACCTGGCGAGGATCCGCAAAAAATGGCCCGCCCTTTGAGTCGGCCATGGCCAGCAGCACCTGCGCCGTCGGCACATGCGCCCAGGGCACAGGTGCGAGGGAACCCTCGACCGCGGTCGAGATCGCGTCAGGGTCCCCGTCGCGCCCGCCGTTGTCGATGCGGTCGAAGGTGAGTCCCTTGGCATCGAGCAATACCGTCGCGCCGCAGAAGTTCAGGCCTTCCGCGAATGGCTTCGCGAATTCGCCGCGCACGATCCGCTTGCCGCGCAGGATGCCGAGCATGTCGGGCTGGAGCAGCTCGAGCAATTGCGTGTCCGGATAGCGCTCGAGGAATTTCTGCAACTCTTCCGGTGCGCGCTTCGTAACCTTGCTCATGCACTCTTCTCGGGTAATGGCGCAACGCGGGCGCTGCGCCACGCGATCGCGGCCTTCGCGCCGTCCCGCTTCAGGATCTCGTTGAACTCGCGCGATTCCGCGGTCTCGGATGTCTCTACTGTCACGTCGATGTCGAGTGCATGCAGCATGGCCTGGCGCATGCCGGCGATGTCGAGACTGCGATTGATCGCCTGTTTCGTCATGCGGACGGCGAGCGCGTCGTTGGCGGCGACACGGCGCGCGAGCTCGAGCGCCTCGTCCAGCAGGCGAGCGGCGGGCACCACGCGGTTGACGAGTCCGAGCGCCTGCGCTTCGGCCGCGCTCACGCGGTCCTCGCCGGTGAGCAGCAGGTACTTGGCCTGCTTGGGCCCGATGAGCCAGGGCAGGAGCATCGCGACGATGCCGCTGCCGAACTTGACCTCCGGCTCGCCGAAGCGGCAGTCGTCGGACGCAATCGTAAGGTCGCAGGCGAGGGCGAGCTCCATCGCACTGCCGAGGCAGAAACCATGCGCCGCGGAAATCGTGACCTTCGGGCAATCCCAGAAACGCATGATGATCCGGAAATCCTTCGCGAGCGCGCGGCGCACGGCGTCCGGATCGGGTTTGCCGTCGCCGACGCCCATGTCGAGGTCGAAGCCGGCGGAGAAGGCGCGGCCCGAGCCCGCGAGCATGATCGCGCGCACGGCCTCATCCTGCTCTGCTTCGTCGAGTGCAGCGCCGAGCGCATCCATCAATGGGACGTTGACCGCGTTGAGCTTGTCGGGGCGGTTCAGCGTCAGCACGGCGACAGCGCCATGGCGCTCTGTCAGGACGAGCGGTTCGGCCACCTTCAACCTTCCTGCAGCCGGAACCACGCGGACTTCGTTTGCGTGTAGCTCTTGAAGCTGTCGAAACACTTGTCGCGCGCGTTGCCGGACTGCTTGTAGCCGCCGAACGGCTGCGTCATGTCGCCCTCGTCGAAGGAGTTGATCCAGATGATCCCGGCCTCGATGCCGCGCACCAGCCGGAACGCCGTGTCGAGGTCGCGCGTCCAGACGCCGGCAGCGAGGCCGTAAATCGTGTCGTTCGCGATTTCGATCGCCTCATCGACGCCGTTGAATTCGATCACCGAGGCGACGGGGCCGAAGATTTCCTGGCGCGCGATCGTCATGTCGCTCTTCACGTCCGTGAACAGCGTCGGACTGACGTAAGCGCCGTTCTCGAGACCTGCCGGCGCGCCGCCGCCGAATTCGAGCTTCGCGCCTTCCTTGCGGCCCTGGTCGATCATGCCGAGCACGCGCTTCTGGTCCTCGCGGGTGACAAGCGGCCCCATGTTGGTCGCGGGGTCGAGCGGGTCGCCCGGCTGGAAGGCGTCCCGGCCGAGCTCGATGAATCGCTCGACGAAGCGGTCCTTGATCGAGCGGTCGACGAGGAGCCTCGAGCCGGCATTGCAGACCTCGCCCATGTTCGAAAAGATACCGCGGTAGGCGGCGGTCACCGCGCGATCGAAATCGGCCACGTCGGCCAGGAACACCTGCGGCGTCTTGCCGCCGCATTCGAGTGCGACCTGCTTCATGTTCGACTGACCGGCGTATTGCAGGATCAGCTTGCCGACCGCGGTCGACCCGGTGAATGTGATCTTGCGAACGTCGTTGTGCAGCGCAAGCGCGCGCCCCGCCTCTTCGCCGAGCCCGTTGACGACGTTGAAGACGCCGGCAGGGCCGCCGGCCTCGACGAAGAGCTCCGCGAGCCTAAGACAGCTCATCGGCGCCTGCTCCGCGGGTTTCAGCACGACCGTGTTGCCGGCCGCGAGCGCGGGCGCGATCTTCCAGGTCGCCATGAGGAGCGGGTAGTTCCACGGCGAGATCGCGCCGACGACGCCGAATGGCTCGCGCAGCACGAGGTGCATGACGCCGGACTCGGTGCTCGTGACCGCGCCGTCGACCTTGTCGATGCACTCGGCCATGAAGCGGATCGTTTCGACGACGGCCGGCAGGTCAATGCCGACCACGTCGGCGATGGGTTTCCCCATGTCGAGCGTCTCCAGCACCGCAAGCGACTCGGCCTGCTCGTCGATGAGCGCGGCAAACCGGTTCATGACCTCCATCCGCTGCCGCGGCGCCATCCGCGACCACGCACCCGATTTGAACGCGCGCCGCGCGGCCGCCACGGCGCGGTCAATGTCCTCCGCCGTCCCCGCGGATATCTCCGCGATCGGCTTGCCGTTCGCCGGGTTGACAGTCGTGAATCGGCCTCCCTTCGCGGCGTCGACGAACTTGCCGTCGATGAAAAGCCGCGTCTCGATGCGCTTCTGCGCTTTCGACGCCACGGTCTGCCAGCGGTCATGGTCATGCTTGGCGAGTGTCTGGATGCTCATCGCGCTTGCCTCAGTCGGTCGGGTTCTCGATTGTGCGCCCGGCGGGGCACGACCAGCGCATCGACAATGACGCAGCCGTCCGGGTGCACGATCACGGGGTTCAGGTCAATCTCCGCCAGCTGGTCGCCGAGGGCCGCCGCGAGCGCGGAGAAACGCGCGGCGGTCCGGCAGAATTCATCGATCGCGAGCGCCCGCCGGTGCCGCCGGCTGCGGAGCAGGGGGGCGGAGCGCAGGCTTTCGACGAGCCGCGCGGCTTCCTGCGCGTCGAAGGGCGGCAGCGCGTAGACCGCGTCCGCGATCGCCTCCACGTGCGAGCCGCCTGCGCCGATGAGCACGACCGGTCCGAACTGCTCGTCGTGGATCATGCCGAGGAGCATCTCGACGCCTTGCGCGGCAATCATCGGCGCCACGAGCACGCGCGGGTCGATGCGCGTCGCGAGGTCGCGGTAGCCCGCCGCGAGCGCGTCCGCGTCGCGGAGACCGAGATGCACGCCCTGGCGGTCGGTCTTGTGATCGAGACCGCGCTTCGCCGTCTTCAACACGACCGGAAAGCCGAGTTCGCGCGCAGCCGCGAGCGCTGCGGACTCGCTCTCGGCGATGCGGCCCGCATTGGCCGGGAGCCCGGCGTCCCGCAGGAGCTGCAGCGCGTCGTTCTCGTCGAAGCTTCGACCGTCCGCGAGCCGCGCTCGCCAGCGGGCGAGCATCGGATCCGGCAGTTGCGGCGGGGTGCCGCGCTCGCGCGCCCGGAAATCGCGATGGTCGAACAGGTGCTTCACGCCGCGCAGGAATGACGCGAGGCCGTCGAGCACCGGAAAGCCTTCGCGTGTCGCCTCGACGACCAGCGCATCTGCGCCTGTCCCCTGGCGGTTGGCGACGAGGAAGGCGGGCTTGCCCGATGCCCCGTGCCCCGCGCGCAGGTAGTCGAGATAACCGCGATGAATGCTCCCGCCCGCGACGCGATCGTGAACCACGGCGCCGAGCGCCGCCTGCGGATCGCTCATGAGCGCGGCGAGGCAGCGCTCCATGCCGGCGTGGGAATCGGGGCCGCCCGTGCTCCAGGCATCGAGTGGATTGATCGCCGGCAGGCCAGGATCCAGCAGCGCGGTGAGTGTCCGGGTCGTCGCGGGAGACAACTGCGCAAGCGGCACGCGGGCGTCGTCGGCGAGGTCGATCAGGAGCTGGCGTTCGCCACCCGAATCGTGCAGCGACACGAGCCCGCCGGCGCTGACCGGATGCGGCTGCGCAAACAGGATGAGCGTCGTCGCGAGCTCGTCCATATCGCGGACGCGATGCACGCCATGGCGCGCGAACACCGCGTCATACACGCCGTCCTGCCCGGCAATCGCACCGGAATGGGAGGCGCTGAGCCGCGCGGAGAGCTCGGTGCGACCGACTTTCAACGCGACAATCGGGATGCCGCGCTCGCGCGCCTTCAGGAAGGCGCGCACCAGGCCTTCCGGGTTGCGCGCGGTCTCCATGAAGAGCCCGACGACGCGGGTCTCGGGCAGGTCGAGCGCGAAATCGAGGTACTCGTCCATCGCGACGGCGAGTTCCTGGCCGGTCGAAACGACCAGGTTGAAGTCGATGCGCTCCTCGCTGTCGACGATGCCGCACATGCCGGAGCCGGAGTGGCTGATGTAGGCCACGTTGCCGCCGCGCCGGTGCGCTCTTGTTCGGAAGCCGCAAGCCCAAGTTCCCTCCGCAAAATTGTAGAAGCCCATGCCGTTCGCGCCACAGACCAGGAGGTCCGCCGGGCGGATCTTCGCCAGCACGCGGTCGCGGAGTGGCGGTTCGGAATCGTTGGCGAGCACGAGCGACGACATCAGGGTCACCGCCCGGGCGCCATGGGCGATCACGTCGTCGAGCGCGGCCTCGACGCGCGTGTCGGCGACCGCGAAGATCACGTGCTCGACCGGCTCCGGCAAGGCTTCGAGCGACGTGTAGCACGGCACTCCGCAGACTGATTTTCGTCCTGGATTGACCGCGTAGAGGCCCCCGTCGAACCCGCCTTTCAGCAGGTTCTCGACGGTGTTGCGCCCGACCGTGCCGTCGCGCTCGGTGGCGCCGAGCACCGCGATCGAGCGGGGACGTAGCAGAGGATCCAGCCGATGTGGCATGTCCGCCCGGCGCCGCGGTCAGTAGTTCGCGGCGGGTGTCGCGCGCCGGCGCGGCGGATCCCAGAACGCGCCTTCGACGACTCGGCAACGCGCCATGACCCGCGACCACTTGAGCTCGCGCTGGTAATAAATCTCGGCCCAGAGCTCGTCGCCCGGCCGACCCCAGGGCAGGTGCATCGAGGCGAAGGCGATGTTCTTCTTCGCCGACGGCGACCATTCCGCCGAAGTCACCGTGCCGACGACGTTTTTGCCGCGATCGTAAATATAGGCGGAGCGCGCCGGCTTGTTGCCCTCGACGTCGAGCTTCACCAAGCGAAAACGCGAGCCGCCCTTCTGCTCCTCGAGCAGCGCGCGCCGGCCATTGAAACAGGGCTTGCTGAAATCGACCAGCCGCCCGAGATCGAGCTCAAACGGCGAGCGCGAGCGGTCGAGCATGATCGCCTGGTCCGAAGGGTGGAAGTCGACCCCCGCCTGGATGAAACCCGCCTCGATCCGCGCCACTTCGAGGGCGTGCGTGCCCATCGGCCGGATGCCGTGATCGGCGCCCTGGTCGAAGAGCGCGTCCCAGAGATCGAGCGCGCGCTCCGGATCGACCCAGAGCTCGTAGCCGAGATCGCCGGTAAAGCCCGTGCGCGAGACCATCAATTCGCCGCCGGCGAAGGGGTAGTATGCGATTTCGAACGGCTTCAGCTTTTCGACGCCCGCACAGCCGATCGCCTTCAGCACCGCGCAGCTCGTCGGCCCCTGGAGCGCGAGCGCCGCGACGTCGTGCGTGTCCTCGACGATCGACACGTCGAACCCGTGCGCCGAGCGCGACAGCCAGTCGAGCTGGCGCTCCTGCGAGCACAGGCGGTAATCGCCCTCGCGCAGGTGGAACACCGTACCGTCGTCGATGACCTGGCCGTTGTCGTCGCACCAGACGCAGTAGCCGACCTTGCCCGGCTTGATCTTGGCGACGTCGCGCGTGATCAGGCGGTTCAGGAAGGCGGACGCATCGGGTCCCGTGATGCGGTGCTTGGTCATCGGCGTCAGGTCGAACACTGCGCTGGCGTTTCGGATCGCCGCGTACTCGAGCGCTGCGTCGAAGTAGGCGTCCGCCGTCGTGTAGTCCTTCCAGCGGTGCCATTCGTTCAGCGTGTTGAGCGCGGACGTGCGCGGGTGGAAAGGCGTCTGCCAGACCGCCGTGCGGAAATGGTCCTTGCGGTTCATGTCGTCGACGAGGCTCATGCTGCGCGCTCGGTGGCCAGCACTGCACGCGCTGCGTTTCTGCCCGCCGCACCCATCACGCCGCCGCCCGGGTGACAGCCGGCACCGCAGAGGAAAAGTCCCGGCACCGGCATCGCGTACTGCGCCGCGCCCGGCACGGGGCGCAGCATCATGAACTGGTCGAGCGCGAGCTCGCCGTGGTGCCAATGGCCGCCCGTGATGCGGAACTCGCGCTCGATGTCCGCGGGCAGCAGCAACTCCGAGGCGACGATCTGGCGCCGCAGGCCCGGCGCATGGCGCTCGAGCACGCCGAGCGTGCGCTCGAGCAATTCCCGGCGTGGGCCGTCGCCGCTCGCGCGCGGGTCATAGGGCGCGTACTGAACGATGGCTGACAGCACGTGCTTGCCGACGGGCGCGAGCGTCCGGTCGTGCACGCTCGGGATCGTGATCTCGAGCGCGGGGTCAGGCGAGCATTGGCCGTACTTCGCGTGATCAAAGGCGTGCTCGAGGTAGACGGGATCCGGCGCGATCACGAGGCGCTCACCCGTGAGCTCGGCGGGCAGCCGCGCGAAGGCGGGCAAGGCGTCGAGCGCGAGGTGAAGCTTGGCGGCCATGCCCTTCGAGCGGATGTGCCGCACGCGATGCACGAATCCGGTCTCGAGGTGGCGGGCTCCCAGCATCGTGAGCAGGGTGCGCGACGGGTCCGCATTCGAGATTACGGTGCCGGCCGCGAGCTTCTCGCCGCTTTCGAGCTCGACTCCGGAGATCCGCTCGCCTTCCTGTGTGATCCGGGCGACCGGGCTCCCGGTGCGGATCGTGGCGCCCGCGGCCCGGGCGGCGGCCGCCATCGCGTCGCTGACCGCGCCCATGCCCCCTGCCGGCACCGAGGGACCTTCATTTCCCTGCGCCAGCCCACTCAGGCGGTGGAGCAGCGCCAGCACGGAATTATTCGAGCGCGGGCCGAGGTTCGTGCCGAGCACGGCGTCGAGCGCAAGCGCTCCCTTCAGCAGCGGCGATTCGAACTTCTCCTCGAGCACGTCGAAGATATTGATGCCGGCGATGCGCAGGAACTCGCGCATCGGCTCGCGGCCGAGCCGGCGGATGTCGAGTCCGAGCATCGCCGCGGCGACGAGACCCGAGCCGCTGCCGTCGCCGAGGCGCGGCGGGCAGCGGTTGTGCTGCCTCGCGAGGATCCGCGCGAAGCGGAGCATCCGCGCGTGATACGCAGTCAGCTCGGTGCGGTCGTTCTCGGAAAGCGTTCCGGATTCCAGGCGGCCGCCGTCGATCACGAGATGGTCGCCGCCCGCGGCGAGCGCGACGGTCTTGAGGCCTGTCCGCGCCCACTTCAGACCGTGTGAGGCCAGCTTGAGCTCCCGAACGATGCCGCTGTCCAATTGATAACAAACATGAGCGCAACCGGAGACGCGGAATCCTTTTGCGATCTCGCGCGTGACCGCCGCGCCGCCGACCTGCGGAGCTGCCTCCAGTACCGTAATGGTGCGCCCTGCCCGCGCGAGAGTGGCGGCGCAGACGAGACCGTTGTGACCGCCGCCGATGACGACGATGCGCTCGCGGTCAGTCATCCTGCCAGCCCTCCGGCACGATATTCGGGCGGCGCAGGTCCATCAGGATCTCGCGCGCGGCATTGGCGCCTGGCGCCGCCATCACGCCGCCGCCCGGATGCGTGCCCGAGCCGCACAGATAGAAGCCCTTCACGGGCCCGCGGTACTGGGCGAATCCGGGGAAGGGCCGGTTGAACAGGAGCTGGTCCATGGTCAGTTCGCCCTGGAAGATGTTGCCCTCCGTCAATCCGACTTCGTTCTCGAGCTCGCGCGGCGTGCGGCACTCGACGTGGCGGACCAGCGACTTGAAATTCGGGCTGTAGCGCCCGATCTGGTCGAGCACGGTGTTCTTGAAGCCTTCGCGGTCCTGGTCGGTCCAGTCGCGGCCGCGGATCTTCGCCGGCACGTACTGCACGAACACCGACATGAAGTGCTTTCCGGGCGGCGCCATCGTCGGGTCCGTCATGGACGGAATCAGCAGATCGAGGTAGGGCTCCTTCGACCAGGTGCCGTTCTTCCAGTCATCGTAGGCACGTTCCATCTTCTCCAGTGAATCCAAGAAATGCATGTCGCCGAAGCGAAGCGGATTGTCCTTGCCGAGCGCCGGGAACTCGGGCAGGCCGTCGAGCGCGATGTTGAGCTTTCCGGAAGAGCCGCGGATCTTGAAGTTGCGCGCGCGCTCGACCAATTCCGGCGCGAGGTCCTTCGCGTCGAAGAGCTTCGTGAACGTGCGCCGTGGATCGAGATTCGAGACGACGACGTCCGCGTGGTACTCGTCGCCGTCCTCCGTCGCAACGCCCGCGACGCGGCCGCCGCGCACGATCACGCGCTCGACCGGCGCGTCGGTCGCAATCTCGCCGCCGAAGGACTTGAACGAGCTCGCGATCGCATTCGAGACCGCGCCCATGCCGCCGCGGGCGAAGCCCCAGGCGCCGATCGACCCGTCGACGTCGCCCATGTAATGGTGCAGGAGCACATAGGCCGTGCCGGGCGAGTACACGCCCATGGCCGAACCGATGATGCCGCTGCCCGAGAGGTGCGCCTTCACGACGTCGGACTCGAAATACTCGCCGAGGAAGTCGGCGATGCTCATCGAGTAGAAGCGCAGCGTGTCGTAGATGAACTGCTCGCCGAACTTCGCGAACTCGCGCCCGAGGAATAGCATCTCGCGGAGGTCCCTTGGCTTCAGCGAGGTCGGGTCGGGAGGCGTTCGGAGGAGGAGGGGCCGGATGAACTTGCACTGGCGCATCACGTCGATCGAGTACCGGTGGTACGCGTCCGCGTCGCGCGGGCTGTGGCGGGCGAACTCGCGCCGTTGCACGTGCTCATCGGTGTAGTTGCCGAGGATGTCGCCGCTCGAGGTGATCGTCACGCCGCCGCCGAAGGGCACGACCTGCAGGCCGTGGCGGGCGAGCTCGAGATCGCGGAACAGCTCCGGGCGCAACAGGCTGCAGACATAGGAGCAGTTCGAGTAGATCCAGCCTTTCTCTATTTCGCGGCTGACCGCGGCGCCGCCGATCCACGGATTGCGCTCCAGAACCAGCACCTTGAGCCCGGATCGCGCGAGGTAGGCGGCGTTCGTGAGGCCGTTATGGCCCGCGCCGACGACGATCGCATCGTATTTCGCCACGGTCGATTCCGTTGCTGTCGTTACTTCGTGCCGCGCGCGTTGGCCGGGCCATGGGCGCTTCGCACCACGCGATCCACCGCGGTCTCGAATCGCTGCAGCGTCTCGCCGAGGCAGCGTTCATCGTGCGCCTCGCAGATGAACCAGGGTTCGCGGGAATCCGGCTCGCAGAGCACGCCGAGATCGTGGAGTTCGGGGGCCAGCGCCTCGTAGAAAGTGTAGTCGCTCGAGGCCCAGTCCCGGTAGTCGTGCGGCGGCTGGTCCTTGAAGAAGAGCCCGCTCATCGAGGGATGGCCGCTGAACGAATGCTTGATGCCGCGCTGCGACAGAACCTGGCTCATGCCGGCGCGGAGTTTCGCGCCGTATTCGGCGATCGTCTGGAGCGCCGGCGTCTCGCCGAGGATCTCGAGCGTCTTCTCGGCAGCCGCGAGCGCGACCGAATGGCAGGTGAAGGTGCCGCCGTGCACGACGCCGTCGCCGATTTTCCGCATGACGTCCTCGCGGCCGCAGAGCGCCGAGATCGGATAGCCGTTGCCCATCGCCTTGGCGAAAGTGCAGAGATCGCTTTTCACGCCGAACAGTTCCTGGACGCCGCCGCGGGCGACGCGAAAGCCCGTCTTGACCTCGTCGATGATCATCAGGATGCCGTATTGGTCGCAGAGCGCGCGGGCGTCGCGGAGATATTCCCTGGTCGCCGAGATCGAGCAGCAATTGCCCATGATCGGCTCGATCAGGAAGGCAGCGATCTCGTGGCCGTAGGCCTTGAACACGCTCTCGAGGCGATCGGCGTCGTTCATCGGCACCGCGTGCAGCAGCGCCCGCAGGATCCCGGGCACGCCCGCGCTGTACGGCACGAGGTGCGGTTCGCCGGCGGAGGGGCGCCAGCCCTCGATCGCCGTGTACCAGAGCGCCGCATCGAACACGCCGTGATAGCCGCCCTCGACCACGACGTAGGAATCCTTGCCCGTGTAGGCGCGCGCGAGACGGAGCGCCGCCATGACGGCCTCCGTGCCGGAATTCGAGAAGCGCACCAGCTCGGCTGCCGGCACCATCTTCGAGATCCGATCGGCGACCGCGTATTCGCGTTCAGTGGAGAGGGCGAATACACCTCCGACGTCCATGCCGGCGCGCGCCGCCGTGTCGACGCGTGGCTCCGCGTAGCCGAGGATGCAGGGCCCGTAAGCCATCCGGTAATCGATGTACTCGTTACCATCGATGTCGGTGAGGCGGGCGCCCTTGCCGGACGCCACGTAAATGGTCTTGTCGTCGCCCCAGTAGCGGAAATTGGACGACACCCCGAGCGGGAGGCGTCGCACGGCTTTCTGGAACTGGGCATTGGACTTCACGAGGCTTCGGATCATGGTCGCTGGCCTCCAGAGGGCTTCCAAAGGGGACGTTCACCTTTAAAGGTGAGCGTCCCCTTTGAGGTTCCGGGGTCGTTTTCCGGCCGCCTAGGGTCCCACAAAAGGGGTTGCGGCGTCCATGTCCAGTGAATATGTGTTCATTCATTGGAATGGACTGGCGAACCCGGTAAGATGATCCCTTCACGCCGGCCCGATTATCACTTAATCACTTGAATTTGAAAGGTTTGTAGTGACACCGAAACGGCAGCTCGCGGTCGTCGCCAAACGCCGCACGGCGCCTCCGCAAGAGCGGCGGGAACAGCTCATACAGGCCACTATCCGCTGCGTCGCGGACCACGGCCTCGCCGACACCACGATTGCCACCGTGGCGCAGGAGGCCGGGCTCAGCCAGGGCATCGTCAACTTGCATTTCCGCAGCAAGGAAGGCCTCCTCACCGAGACCCTCCGTTATCTCGCCGACGAGTACCGCAACGCCTGCCGTGACGCCGCCGAAGCAGCCCTGCATTCGCCGGTCGCCGGCCTGCTTGCCATGGTCGAGCTCGACTTCCGGCGCAACATCTGTGCGCGGGATAAGCTCGCCGTCTGGTTCGCCTTCTGGGGGGAGCGCAAGTTCCGGCCGACGTATCGGCGGATCTGCGCCGAGCGGGACAGGTCTTACGATGACATGGTGCGCGTGATGTGCGCGAAGCTCTGCGAGCAGGACGCCTGCCCCGGCGTCGAGCCCGCCCTGGTGGCTGACGGGCTGTCCGCCCTGACCGACGGGCTGTGGCTCGACCTGCTCGTGCGGCCGGAGTCGATGAGCCGCGAGCGGGCGAAGCGGATCGCGCTGTCCTATCTCGCGGATGCATTCCCCAAGCACTTCCACCAACCCGGCGCCGACCCGCAGGACTGAGCACCGATGCGGATCCCGCTCGATGACACGGCCCGGGACTGGCGCGATCGCGCGGCGAGGTTCGCGACCGAAGAATTGATTCCCTGGGAGGTCGAGGCCGAGCTGCACGCAGGGCGGCTGCCACCTGAAGTGGAAACGCGGCACAAGCAGCTCGCGATCGAGCTCGGCTTCAGCGCCATGGACGTGCCCGGCGCGCGCGGCGGCCGCGCGGCCCGCATCGTCGACCAGGTGGCGGTCTGGGAACAGCTCGGCCGGGTCACGAATGCCCTCTGCTGGTGCTTCTCCGAAGCGCAGAGCTGGATGTTCGAGGCCTGCACCGAGGAGCAGCTCGAGCGCTTCATCCTGCCGCTCGTGAGCGGCAAGCGAAAGGAGTGCTACGCGATCACCGAGAGCGGTTCCGGTTCCGACGCCGGATCGATCGAGACCACGGCATGCCGCGCCTCCGGTGGCTACCGGATCGCCGGCGAGAAGTGGTACGTCACCAGCGCGAACCATGCCGACTATTTCATCCTCCAGGCGCGCCTGGCCGACGGCCCACACGCGGGCTCGCACGCGCTTTTCTTCATTGACGTGAAGGCACCGGGCATCGAGCTCGTGCGCACGCCGCTCTTCAGCCACACCTTCAGCGCGCACCACCCGACCTATCGTTTCAACGACGTCGTCGTGCCCGAAAACCAGCGGCTCGGGAGCGAGGGCGACGGCATGCGATTTGCGCACAGCTGGTTCCGGCGCGAGCGGCTCATGATCGCGGCGCGATGCTGCGGCGCCTCGGCCCGGTTGATCGAGGAGGCGACGGCCTTCGCCAGCGCGCGTATCGTCGGGGGCGAGCCATTGGCCGAGAAGCAGATGATCCAGGCGATGCTCGCCGACAGCGTCACGGAGCTCTGGGCCGCGCGGCTCATCACCTTCGAGACGGCGGCTGCGCACGACCGCGGCGACGATCTCCGGTCGCTGCACGCGCAATGCTCGATCGCGAAGCTGTTCGCTTCAGAGGCCGCCAACCGCATCGCCGATCGCGCGCTCCAGATCTTCGGCGGCCGCGGCTACATGCGGGAGAATGCCGCCGAGCGCTTTTTCCGTGAGCTTCGCGTGGACCGGATCTGGGAAGGCTCGAGCGAAATTCAGCGCCTGATCATCGCGCGCGCGCTCCTGAAGCGCGGCCTGGAAGGGATGTAACCCGTGAAGCTCCCGCTGCTGCCGCTCGCCCTGGCGACGGTCCTCGCGACGGGCGCGGCGACGGCCGCGGAGGAAAAGGTGCTGAACGTCTTTACCTGGCCGGACTACATCGCGCCCGACACCATCTCGAACTTCGAGGTGGAGTACGGAATCAAGGTCAATTACGACGTCTACGACTCGACCGAGATGGCCGAGGCGCGCCTGCTCGCGGGCCGCACCGGCTATGACGTCGTCGCGCACGCGGAACGCTACTCCGCGCGACTGATCCCAATCGGCGTTTACCAGCCGCTCGACCTCGCGATGATTCCCAACTGGCGCAATCTCGATCCCTGGGTGCTCGAGACGCTCGATTCGGCGGATCCCGGCAACCGCTACGGTGTGCCGTATCTCTGGGGCACGACCGGCTTCACCTACAACGTCAAGATGATCCGCGAGCGCATGCCGGACGCGCCGGTCGCGAGCGGCGACATGATCTTCAAGCCGGAAATCGCGCGGCGTTTTGCCGATTGCGGCATCACTTTTCTCGACGAGCCGACCGACGTGATCCCGATGGCGATGCTCTATCTCGGCCACGACCCCAACAGCCTCGATCCCGTCCATCTCGCGGAAGTGGAGCGGCTGCTGAAAGGGGTGCGACCTTACGTCCGTTACTTCAGCTCCGCGAAGATGCTGATCGACCTTCCGAACGAAGAGGTTTGCATCGCGATGAGCTGGTCGGGGGATTACGCACAGGCGATGGTGCGGGCGCAGCAGGCGGGCAGGCCCGTCGATCTCGCGTACGCGATCCAGCGTGAAGGCACGCTCGCATGGTTCGACCTCTGGTTCATTCCCGCGGATGCCCCGCACCCGGGCAATGCCCACCTTTTCCTCAACTACTTGCTGCGGCCCGAGGTCGCGGCCGCAATCAGCCTCGAGACCCGCTACGCGACGCCGAATGCGAAAGCCATCGCGCTTTTGCCGCCGCAGGTGCGAAACGATCCCGCGGTGTATCCACCCGAGTCGGTGAAGCGGGCGCTGCACAAAGGCGTGATCCACGACCCGCTCGACGAGCGCCGGCGCTCCCGCCTCTGGTCCCGGGTGAAGACCGGACTATGACCGACGCCGATTCCTCGGCCCTCGTGCAGATCCGCGAAGTCACGAAGCGCTTCGACGGGGCGACCGCCGTCGACAACGTGTCGCTCGACATCCAGCGCGGCGAGCTGTTCGCGATCCTCGGCAGCTCCGGCTGCGGCAAGACGACCTTGCTCCGCATGCTCGCCGGGTTCGAGCAGCTGACCTCGGGCCGAATCCTGATCGACGGGGTCGACATGACTGACGTGCCGCCCTATGAGCGGCCGGTCAATCTGATGTTCCAGTCGTATGCGCTCTTTCCGCACATGACGGTCGAGCAGAACGTGGCCTATGGCCTGAAGAAGGAGCGGCTCCCGGCCGTGCAGATCCGTGAGCGGGTCGCGGAGATGCTCGCGCTGGTCAAGCTCGGGCTGCTCGCCGGCCGCAAGCCCGACAAGCTGTCCGGCGGCGAGAAGCAGCGCGTTGCCCTCGCGCGCGCTTTGGTCAAACGGCCGAAACTCCTCCTGCTCGACGAGCCGCTCGCCGCCCTCGACAAGAAGCTTCGCGAGCACACGCAGTTCGAGCTCGCGAACCTGCAATACCAGCTCGGCACGACTTTCGTCGTGGTGACGCACGACCAGGACGAGGCGATGACGCTCGCGAGCCGCATCGCAGTGATGGCCGAGGGCCGCATCGCGCAGGTCGGCACGCCGGGCGAAGTCTACGAATATCCGATCAACCGGTATGTCGCCGGCTTTGTCGGCAACATCAATCTCATCGAGGGCCGGGTAACCGGCGTCGGCAACGGGCGCATGAAGTTGCACTCCGAGGCGCTCGAAGCCGAGCTCGTCGTGGCCTCCGACCAATCGATCGCCGTCGGCGGCGAGGTGTGCGTCGCCGTGCGGCCGGAGAAGATCACGATCAGCCGGGAGCCACCGAATGGCGGAGAGCGCAACGTCGTGAAGGGAATCGTGCGCGACCTCGGTTACTTCGGCGATCAGTCGCTCTATCGCGTGCGCGTGAAGAGCGGTGCGGAGCTCCAGGTCAGCGCCCAGAATCTCCGGCGCTCCGCCAAGCTGACGGTGGAATGGGACGACGAGGTGTTCCTGTCCTGGGAAGTCGGCAGCACGATTCTGCTGCGCTCATGAACGGCGCGGTCGAAGGCAACGTCGAACGCTCGCTGCGCTGGCTGCGCCGGGCGGTGATGATGCCGTACGTCTGGCTCCTGGTCTTCTTCCTCGCGCCGTTCCTGATCATCCTGAAGATCAGCTTCGCGGACCCGGTCGTCGCGCAGCCGCCGTTCACGCCGCTCCTCGAATGGGGCGCGGAGGGATTCGAGGGTATCCGAGCCACGCTTTCGAACTACGCCTTCCTGTTCCAGGACGGCTACTACGGGATCATCTATCTGACCTCGCTCAAGATGGCGGCGATCGGCACGCTGCTTTGCCTGCTACTCGGCTACCCGATGGCCTATTTCATTGCGCGGCAGCCGCCGCGCCGGCGGCAGATCCTGCTGCTCGCCGTGATCCTGCCGTTCTGGATCTCGTTCCTGCTGCGGGTGTATGCGTGGATCGGGCTGCTCAACAATCGGGGCGTGATCAACGAGCTCCTGATCGGGATCGGACTGATCGACCGGCCTATCACGATGCTCTACAACGACTTCGCCGTGTACCTGGGCATCATGTACTCCTACCTGCCGTTCATGATCCTGCCGCTGTACGCGAATCTCGAGCGGCTGAACCTCGACCTGCTCGAGGCCGCCGCGGACCTCGGCGCGCGGCGCTGGCGGGCCTTCGTCGACGTAACCCTGCCGCTGTCGGTGCCCGGCATCGTCGGTGGCTGCCTGCTGGTCTTCATACCCGCGGTCGGCGAATTCACGATTCCGGCGCTACTCGGCGGCGCCGATACGCTCATGATCGGGCGCGTGCTCTGGGACGAGTTCTTCATCAACCGCGACTGGCCGGTCGCGTCGGCGGTGTCGGTCGTGTTGCTGCTGCTGCTGATCTTTCCGATCATGTGGTTCCAGCGCCTGCAAAGCCGCGAGCAGGAGGCCGCGCGATGAAGAGCCGCTCGCTGACACTCACCTCGATCGTGGCATTCGGCTACGCGCTCCTGTACGTGCCGATCATTTCGGTCGTGATCTACTCGTTCAACGACTCGCGGCTCATGACGCTCTGGGGAGGTTTTTCGCTGCGCTGGTACGCGAGTCTCCTGCACGACGACGAGCTGCTCGGCGCGGCGCTCCTGAGTCTGCGCATCGCGGTCGTCAGCGCGACGTTTGCCACGGCTTTCGGCACGATCATCGCGCTCGCGCTGCACCGCGTGCCGCGCCTGCGCGGCCGGCTGCTGCTCTCAGGCATGATCACGGCACCGCTCGTGATGCCCGAGATCATCACGGGACTTTCGCTCCTTTTCCTGTTCATCTCGATGGCGAACCTGATCGGTTGGCCGATGAATCGCGGGGCAACCACGATCACGATCGCCCACATCACTTTCTCGATGGCTTACGTCGTGGTGGTCGTGCGCTCGCGACTCGCCGCCATGGACGAATCGCTCGAGGAGGCGGCAATGGATCTCGGCGGCCGGCCGGTGGCGGTCTTCTTCGACGTCACGGTTCCGATGCTGCTGCCGGCGCTCGTCTCCGGCTGGCTGCTGTCTTTCACGCTCTCGCTCGACGATCTCGTGATCTCGAGTTTCGTGTCGGGTCCCGGCGCGACGACGCTGCCGATGCTGATCTTCGCGAAGGTGCGCCTCGGCGTGACGCCGGACATCAACGCGATCACGACGATCATCATTGCGCTCGTCGCGATCTCGGTCGCGACGGCGGCATTCGTGACCAGCCGGCGCGCATCGGCAGGCGTGCGCCCCGAGGGCCCGAGGAGTTAGAGTGCCTTGAGCATGGACCTGAAGAAGATCCTGGACAGCTGGCAGCTCGGCCACGCGCTGCCCCGGGCCGTCTATCACGAGCCGGAGATCTACGAGGGCGAGATCCGCCGGATATTCCTTAAGTCCTGGCAGTACGTCGGGCATGCGAGCCAGATCCCAGACCGCGGCGACTACTTCCTGTTCGAAATCGCGGGCGAGTCCGTGATCCTCGTGCGCGACGGGGAAGGGCATGTCAATGCCCTGCTGAACGTGTGCCGGCACCGCGGCTCGCGCATCTGCGAGACGACCGAAGGCCACGAGAAGCGGTTCACCTGCAAGTATCACGGCTGGACCTATGGACTCGACGGCTCCTTGCGCGGGCTCGGATTTGCGCCGGAAGGCATCGACAAGTCCCGGCTGGGCCTCAAGCGGCTACAGGCCAGGGTGTTCCAGGGCCTGATCTTCATCAATTTCGATCCCGAAGCCGTGCCCTTCAATCCGATCGAAAATGATCTGGGCCCGCTGCTGGCGCCCTGGGGACTCGAACGCGCGAAGATCGCTCACCGGCAAAATTACCCGATCGCGAGCAACTGGAAGCTCGCGGTAGAGAACTACTGCGAGTGCTACCACTGCCTGCCCGCGCATCCCGAATACTCGGTTGCCCACAGCCGCGCGATCCCGCGCAAGGATTGTGCGGTACAGCTGGAAGAAGTGCTTTCGCGCGCGGAGTCGGTCGGTCTCTCGCGCCGGGATGCGCGCCATTCCTGGCTGGAGGCCGGCGTGCTCGGCACCGACCGGGACTTCGAGCGCTACCCGCTGCTGCGCGGACACCTGACCGGCACCCGCGACGGCAAACCGGTCGCGCCGCTCATGGGCTCGATCACCGGCTACGACGGCGGCGCGACCGACCTGCACCTCGGGCCCATGACCTTTGGCCTGGCCTACTGCGATCACATCGTGCTCTATCGCTTCACGCCGCGCGGGATGCGCCTGACGGATTGCGAGATCACCTGGCTGGTCAATGGCTCGGCGGTCGAAGGCAAGGACTACGACCTCGCCGAGCTGATCTGGCTATGGGACGTCACGACGATCGCGGACAAGCAGATCATCGAGCGCAACCAGCGGGGCGTGGAGTCGCGCTACTACGAGCCGGGGCCGCTGTCGCCGATGGAGGAGTTCACGCACCGCTTCATGGAGTGGTACGTCGCGACGATGCGCGGGCCGTCGGACAGCGCGCAACGTCGAGCTGGCTGAGGACCCATGGGTTCCGGCGTTGTTTGCCGGACTGAGAGGGTGTGGTTACTATCGACCGACTGCGGAGGGAAGGACATGACCGATCCGACTCGTAGCACGGCGCAGGGGCGTTCACCAACTTTGGCTGCCGCTGTCTCGGCGGTGCTGTCGATGGCCGGCACGGCCTCGGCGCAGGAAACCGTCGGCCTCGAGGAAATCATCGTCACCGCGACCCGGCGCGCGGAACGGCTCCAGGACGTTTCCGAGTCGATCAGCGCGTTCGATGCCAACGCCATCTCGATGCGCGGCCTGCAGCAGATGGACGACATCGTCAAGTACATCCCTGGCATGTCGATCGCTCAGCGCGAGCCCGGCGGCACGACCCTGATCTTTCGCGGCGTTGCAAGCTCCGGCATCCAGTTTGGCGCGGTCTCTTCCTCCGCGCTCTACCTCGACGAGCAGCCGATCACGCAGAGCGGACGCAGCCCCGACCCGCGGCTGATCGACATCGAGCGAGTCGAGGCACTGCGGGGCCCGCAGGGAACGCTCTACGGCGCCAGCTCGCAGTCGGGCACGCTTCGTGTCATCACCGCAAAGCCTGACTCGACCGGCTTCGCCGCCTGGACCGAGGCGCAGGTCAATAGCGTATCTGACGGCGACACCGGCTACGACCTGAGCGCGATGGTCAACATCCCGCTCGCCGCGGACCGCCTGGCGCTCCGCGTCGTCGGCTTCACCGCGGAGGATGCCGGCTACATCGACAACGTGCTGTCCCCGAGCCAAGGCGGCACCTTCGATAACGCCGACTTCGTCGAAAAAGACATCAACACCGTCGAGACGACGGGCGCGCGCGCGGCGCTCCGGTTCGATTTCACGGAAAGCGTCAATGCAACGCTCGGCGCGATCTACCAGGACCTGAAGGCGGACGGACACAGCGATGTCAACCCCGGCCGGGGCAACCTCACGCAGGTGCGTTTCGAGGAGGAGAGCCTCGACGACCGCTGGTACCAGATCGGCCTGACCGTGAATGCCGGGACCCCGATCGGCGACCTTGTGATCTCGGCGTCCTACTTCGACCGCGACTTCCATTACGAGGCGGACGCGTCCGACTACGAGTTCGCGTTCAATCAAGCCGCGATATATACAGGATACGAGTTCTATAACTTTGGTGGCGACCCGCGGGGATTCGCGCAGAACGACGAGCAGACCGAGATCACGACGTTCGAGGCGCGCCTGCAGTCGCCTGCGGACAGCGAAAGCCGCTGGTCCTGGCTCGCGGGCGCCTTCTACAGCAAGGAGGAAGGCCACACCCAGTTCGACAGCTTCGTGCGCGGTTACGCGGACACACCGGCCTTCTCGTACATCTCTTATCTCGAGTATTACTACAACGGCGAATTCCTCGAGCCGACGGACCAGTGGTGGATCGGGCTCTACGACACCGAGCTGGAACAGCGGGCGGTGTTCGGGGAGGTCGCCTTCGACCTCACCGAAAATTTCACGATCACGGCGGGCGCGCGCTGGTTCGAGTACGAGCGTTTCTTCGCGCTGCACCAGGAAGCGCCGGTCGGATTCGACGGGGGTCCGAATACCACGTTCACCGACGAGGTCGCCGACACCGAGGAGAGCGGATCGGTCGCAAAACTGAACCTGACCTACCGTTTTGACGACGATCGTCTGATCTATGCGACCTACTCGGAGGGATTCCGCAACGGCGGCACGAATCCGGTGCGGCCCGCCTCGATCCTCCCTCGCACCTTCAAGTCCGACACGCTCGAGAACATCGAATTCGGAGCGAAAACGGAGTGGCTCAATAACCGGCTGCGGTTCAACGTCGCGCTCTATTCGATGACGTGGGACGACTTTGCGGTCCAGATCGAGGATCCGCAAACCGGAGTTTTCCAGCTCGGCTACGTCAACCTGCCGAGCGCGGAGATCCAGGGCATCGAGTCGGAGCTTTCGTTCGCCATCAATGAGTCCTGGCAGCTCGACGCGACGCTCGGGTACAACGACGCCGAAGTGTCCGAGGCGACCGTGCTGGTACTCGATCCCGATGAAGAACCGATCCCCGTGACCAAAGGAGCGCGGTTGCCGCTGACGCCCGACTGGAGCGCCTCGCTCGGCATCGAGTACCGGTCGTCGGGAACGCTGTTCAATGCGCAGCCCTTCGCGAGGCTCGACTTCGCCTACGTCGGCGAGTCGGTCAACAACCTGGAAGGCATCGAGTCGGTCGTCGCTCCCGGCGGGGTGCAGGTCCAGGAGAGCTACGACACGGGCGATTTTCGCATCGGCCTCGAGGCGGAGAATTGGAGCACATCGCTTTTCGTGGACAATGTCTGGGACGAACGGGCCAACCTGTTCCTAAGCAACCGCTGGGCGGTGCAGCGGCAGTCGATCAACCGGCCGCGGACGATAGGGCTCCAGTTCCGGTACCACTTCTAGGGTCGTTCGCATGGACATCGGCGTACCGATCCGCAGTTTCGGCAAGGTGGACATGGCGGCGCTCGGCGCCGCGATCCTCGCCCAGGACGAAGCAGCCTGGAACGAGAACGTCCAGCGGCAGAAGGACTACGAGGTCCACGAGCAGACCCGGTCGATCGTGCTGCTGTTCGCCGAGGTGGGCGAGTGGCCCGCGCTGGAGGTGAGCAAGCAGCCGGGCTGGGACCACCTGGCGAAGGTCGCAGTGCCGGTGATGCACGAGATCATCGGCAAGTGGTATCCGCCGGGCGGGACGATTATCCGCGCGATGGCGGCCAAGCTGCTGGCGGGAGGGCGCATCCTGCCGCACCGTGATTCGCACCCGTCGTTCGGCGCGGGGCACCGCATCCACGTGCCCATCACCACGAACCCGCGCGTGCGGTTCATGATCGACGGTCGGCCCTACCAGCTCGAGGTCGGCCAGGCCTATGAGATCAACAACCAGAAGATCCACAGCGTCATGAACAAGGGCGCCGCGGACCGGATCAATTTCATCTTCGACTACTTGCCGCCCGGAGCTCTGCCCGCGCGGGCAGCATCCGCGCGCTCGGAGGCGCGGCGTGCGGGCTCGTAGCGCCGGTAGCGGTTGCGGATCGGCGCGATCACGTCGATGAGCTCGCCGAGGTGGCGCTCGTAATTGAGCCAGTGGCCCACCGAGCGGTCGTAGATCGGCTGGCGCACCTGCTCCGCGGACGGCGTCCGGATCGGCCGCTCGCTCTCGTAGAACCTCAGACAGGCGTCTTCCCAAGTCAGCCCGCAGAAGTCGAGTAGCCGCCGCACTTGGGTCTCGAAGTCCGTCACCACCTCCTCGTACTGGACCGTCAGGACGCGCTCGGGCACGACCGCAGCCCAGTGATCCATCATGCGTTGGTACTGCAGGTAGTACTCGCCGATCTCGGTCAGGTCGTAGGTGAAGTTCTGGCCCTTGGCGAAGAGCTGCCGGTAGCAGGAGAAGCAGGCGTCGAGCGGGTGACGGCGCGCGTCGATGATCCTCGCGTTCGGAAGGACGAGCGAGATGAAGCCGACATTGGGGAAATTGTTTGGCATCTTGTCGATGAAGCGCGCGGCGCCGCTGCGCCGGTGCATCTTCGCCCAGGCGAGATACTCCTCGCCGTGGGTGCGCAGGTTTGCGGGCGTGAGCTCGCGCATGGCTTCGGGATAATTGATGCCGCGCTCTCGATTGCGATTCAGCGAGTTGGCGATGCGCCCGATGTACGGGAGCTCGCTCGTACCCTCCACCTGGCTGTGGCTCGCAAGGATCTGCTCGAGCAGCGTCGAGCCGGAGCGCGGCAGGCCGAGAATGAAGATCGGCGCGGGGTCCGGATGGCCGGCGCCATTTCTTTCCCCGTGGAACTCTGTCGTATAGACGTCGACGATCCGGTCGTTCACCGCCTCGGTCTGCACCGGATCGTAGGCGACCAGGGCGCGCTGCTTCTCATTGCCGCCCCGGTAGAAGTGCCAGGCGCGCTCGAAATCCCCACGATCCTCGTACGCCTTGCCAAGGGCGAACAGGAAGTTGACCTCCGATTGCGGCCCGCCGCTCGCGCTCGCGGCGTGCCGCTCCATTTCCGCCACGGTCGCGTCGTCGAACCGGTACGTCTTGAGGTTGGCGAGGCTCCAGTGCGTCTCGCCGGAGTCCGGCGCGTTCTTGATGCACGCGTGGTAGGACTCGACTGCGCCGTCGTAATCGCCGACCGCCTTGAGGACGTGACCGAGACCCAGGAGCGCGCCGCTGTGGGATGGCCGCAGCGCCAGGCATTGGCGGTAGGCATCGATCGCGTCGTAGGTAAAGGAGGCGCGCGCGAGCGTCGCGGCCCGCAGGTAGTGTGCCTGCGGTGAACCGGGGTCGAGCGCGATGGCGCGGTCGAAGCGCTCGAGCGCTTCGGCGAAGCGATCCTGGTCCTTATAGACGCGCCCGAGGTCGATGATTGCCATCTGGTAGTCGGGTGCGAGCGCGATGGCGCGCTCGAGCAGCGTCTCGGCCTCGTCCGCATGATCGGTCTTTACCGCAATCTGCGCGAGCAGGCGCAGCGCGTCGACATTCTTTGGGTTGTCGCCCAGGACGCGGCGGTAGAGCCGCTCGGCCTCCTCGAAGCGTCCTTCGCGCTGGTGCTCGGCGGCGAGCGCCATGAGCCGCCGCTCCGGCGAGAGCGCGAACGACTTCTCGAAAGCCGCATCCGCTTCTTTGCCCCGGCCGAGTAGGGCGAGCGCCTTGCCAAGGTTGAACCAGGCCCGATCGAGGTTCGGATCAAGGTGCGTTGCGCGCTCGAGGAGCGGCAGCGCGTCCGCCGGACGCTTCGCTTGCATGAGCAGGTAGCCCAGGTCCTCGTGCGGCTTCGCGAAGGTTGGCGCGGCGGCGATGACCTCGCGCAGCAGACGCTCGGCTTCCTCCGGGCGCTCCAGCTTGATGAGCAGCGCGCCGAAGAGCGCCTGCATGTTGACGTCGCGCGGATAGCGTTCAAGGGCGGCGCGGCACCGCGCCTCTGCGGCGCCGAGATCGCCGGACTGGATCAGCGCAATGGCCTGGTCGAAGGTGGTCTTGGGCGCGGCGAGCGGCTGCATGCTGGTCACGGCGGCAGTTTCGAGGCTTCGATCAGGGCCGTGAGCCGGCGGATCAGTGCGGCGTGGGCGGCGATGCGGCGCTCGAGCGGCAGCGCCGCCGCCGGCGTTTCGAACACCAGGACGGTGCGCGCGGCTGGCCCGGGCCGTTGGCAACCTCCGGCGAGCACGCGATCCGCGCTCATCAGCTCGTCGATGGAGCTGTCGACGACAGGGCCAATGATGCCGCCGGCGATCGGCTCGTCGAACCGTGTCTTGCCGCTCAATTTGATCGGCACGCCATTCTCCTTCAGCACCTCGACCGCGCCGATTGCGAGCGGATCGTGTACGCCCCGCATTCCCTGCGAGTAGACATAGCCTTCGTCGATCAGATTGTCCTCATGCAGGTCGATGCTGTAGATCGGCGGATAGTCCTTGGCTCGAGCCAGAATGAAGGCCGTGATTGCATCCGCCTCCGCACTGGACGCCGCGGCCGCGCGTGGGCGGGACGGATCCTCCGCGGATGGCAGGAGATGCGACGAGTCGCCGACGCTCTGGCCGTCGACGCTCTCCGAGTACACGGCGACATTCAGGTAGCGCCAGTTGCGCGTATAGCCGTGGGGATTCAACAAGGGCAGAAGCACGACCGGCCGCTTGGCGCCGAGCCTGGCGATTTCGTCGATCGCCGCCGCGACGGCATTCGGCCCCGCCGGCTCCTCGCCGTGAATGCCGGCGAGTATCCAGAGCGCGGGTCCGCTTTTTGGCGACCGCAGGGCGATGATCGGGAGACTTGCAGAAGTTCCCTCGGGCGCCGATTGCACAATGGATTCAGCCTGCCAGCCCTGGTCGATCAGCCCGAGCCAGGACCGGTAAAGCGACTCGATCGGGGCGCGGCCGTCCGCGTGCGTCGCGATGCCGGCCGGCAATTCGATTGCGAAGTCCGCGGCCCGGCCGGCCGATGGCAGTGCTGTCCACAGCAGAACCGCCGCGGTAAATGCGCGAGACGCGAACATGGCCGCATGGTGGCATCGAACCGGCAGGCTGTCACCGGCGCGGCCAGCGCCGGCCGATTCACGGCCTGCCGACGCGGCCGCACGGATCGGCGCATCGCCGTTGAATGCCACCGGGCGACGTCCTAGCGTCGGTGTCCTGGTCACGGGAGCATCGTCATGTTGCGATCCACAATTGCCTTTGCCTTGTTCGCTGTCGCCGCGACCTCCGTCGCCGACAATCCGGAAACGATGGCCGAGCGCTCACAGGCTCGCGCCCGCGCCGTGCTCGACCGCGCAGTCGAAGCCAATGGCGGCGCTGAGGCGCTGCGCGCGGTCGAGGTCGTCAGGCTCCGTCTCGAAGGCGAAACCCACCCGCGACTGCAGATGACGACGCCCGCGCCGCCGTTCGAGGGCGGCACCTTCCGGGAAACCCTGCTGGTCGACCTCGAGAACAACCGCTTGCGGCTCGAGCAGAAGTTCGGCGGCTTCGGATTCGATGGAGACAACACGATCGCGATCGTCTCCGGCCGGGGCAAGGTTTACGACAATCGCGCCCGCACCACGACGCCGATCCCGGCGGAGCAGGCGACCCAGCAGCAATTCATCCAGTACCACCGGCGCCTGCCCAACCTCCTGCTGCGCCAGGCCCTCGACCGGACCAATTCGCTGCGCTATCTCGGCGAAGACCAGTTCGAAGGCCGCCGCCACGAAGTCGTGACCTTCGTCATGCCGGACACGCAGCAGGTCGCGCTCTACATCGACGCGGCAACCGGTCTGGTGTCGAAATACGAGCTGATATTCGTGGATTCGCTGACGGGCGAGGAGGCCTCGGAGATCATCTTCAGCGACTACCACAAGGTCGGGAAGTACCAGGTTCCGCGCCGCTGGGTCAACCGGCTGGCGGGCGAGGTCAATGCGGACTACGCGGCGCAGGCGGAATTCAATCCTGCCGTCACCGACGATTCGTTCCGCGTGGCGGCCAGTGGCTACACCGAGGTCAAGCCGGTGCCGACCACGCTGGAGGAGAAGGTCGATCAGCTCGCCGACGGCGTCTACGTGATCCAGAATGTCGCCGGGCAGAACCAGAATACGCTGGCGGTCGGCTTCGCCGATTACGTGGCCGCGGTCGAAGCGCCGGGCTCGAGCGGCGGCGCCGACGCCGTCATCAAGCGCATCAAGGAGCTGTTCCCCGGCAAGCCGATCCGCTACGTCGCGATGACGCACCACCACGGCGATCACATCGGCGGCATGCGCAGCTTCATCGCGGAAGGGGCGACCGTTATTACGACTTCCGCGAACCGGCCGGTGATCGAGAGCATGGCCGCCGCGCAGCAGAATGACCGCCTGGCGCGGAACCCGCGCAAGCCCGAATTCCTGCAGCTCGAGAACGGCAAGCGGGTTCTGGAAGACAAGACGCGCCGGCTCGAGCTCATCGACATTGGCCCGAATCCGCATGCGCGCGAAATGGTCATCGCGTGGCTCCCCGGCGAGCGGGTCGTGTTCCAGGGCGACCTGTTCTTCGTGCCGAACAACGACGCGCCGTTCGGGCCCCCGCAGCCGGCGACGGTTTCCTTCGCGAAAAAGCTGAAGGAGCTGGGCCTGCGGGTCGAGCGCATCGCAGCCGTGCACGGCGACACGGCGACCGTCGAGCAGTTCGAGGGCGCGACTGCGAAGGCGAACTAGCGGCGGATGACGATTGGTAGGGCGCGGAGCCGGCGTTAGAATCGACGCCGGATTATCGCGCCATCATGATTCGATTCAGCCGCATGGGTGGGACCGCTGTCTTGTGGTTGCTCGGCACAGGTCTGTATGCCAGCTACCCAAGCCGCGCGGTGTCCGAGCCGGACACTGCGACTCCTCAAGGCGATCAGTGCCGATCCCGAGGGCCAGGACCTTCCGGCCTACGAAGCGGTGCTACGGAAAACCTGGGACGAAGTAGAGCGGGCGGCGAAGCCTGAGGTCCGCTAGCGCGCGGCAGCGCCCCGATCGTTCGCGGAAGGCATTCTGTAGATGGTGCCGCCCTTCATCACGAAGCGCACTTTTTCCACGACGCGGATGTCGGCGAGCGGATCCCCCGGCACCGCGATGATGTCCGCGAGGAGCCCCGCGCGGAGACGCCCGCGATCCTCGGCGCGCAGCACCTTGGCCGCGTTCACCGTTCCCGAACGGAGCGCGTCCGCCGCGCTCATGCCATGCGCGACGTACGACGTGAATTCCTTGCCGCTCTGGCCGTGCGGGCCGGCGCCCGCGTCGGTGCCGAGCGCCACCTTGACGCCGGCGGCGAACGCCGCGCGCATGCTGTCGCCGACGCGCGCCTTGATGTACTCGTTCTTGGCGTGCAGAACCGGCGGCAGGTCGTATTCCTCGAACCATTGGTACAGCGTCGGCACCAGCCAGGTGCCGTTCTTCTTCAGCGTATCGATGGCTTCTTCGGTCAACAGCGAGCCGTGTTCGATGGAATCGACGCCGGCATTGGACGCGGCGATGATCCCCTCCGGCCCATGGGCGTGCGCCGCGACCGGAACGCCGTGCATGCGCGCTTCCTCGACGACGGCGCGGAGTTCTTCGGCCGTGTACTGTTGCGAGCCGACGGGACCCTCGTAACTCATCACGCCCGCTGTCGCGCAGATCTTGATCACCTGGGCGCCGTGCTTGATCTGGTAACGTACCGCCTTCGCGATCTGGTCGGCGCCGTCCGCGACGCCGTGCTCGGGCCCGTCCTCGAACAGGCCGGGCGCGTAGCCGGTCGAGTCGCAATGACCGCCGGTCGCGCCGATCGCATGGCCGGCGGGCACGATGCGCGGGCCGGGAAAGTCGCCGCGCTCGATCGCCTGCATCAACGAGACGTCGGAAAATCCGGACGATCCGACGTTTCGCACCGTCGTGAAGCCGCTATCGAGCGTGAGCCGCGCGTAGCGCACGCCCAGCAGCGCGTGATCGATGTCAGTCCATTCGACGCCGCGTGATTCCCAGCCCTTGCCGAGATCGGAGCCGAGGTGCACGTGCAGGTCGATGAAGCCGGGCAGCAGCGTCAGGCCGGGAAGCTCGACGACGCGCGCGCCGTCGGGTACCGACGCGGGGTTCACCGCCTGGATCCGGTCGCCTTCGACGACCACGAGGCCGGGCGCGATGCGCTTGCCCGCATCGACATCGACATAGGCATCCGCCTGCAACACCAGCGTCTCCGCTTGGGCGTTGCAGGCGAGCAGGCAGGCGAGGGCGATTGCTCGAAACATCGTCGCGCTCCGCAGCCGGGCATCGCAGCTTGCACGACGATCCGGCCGATCCGCAAGCGTCAGAATGCGCTGCGGTCGCGCAACACGATCGACACCGTCCGGAGGAGAATCCGGATGTCCAGGCCCAACGACCAGTTTTTGAGGTATTCGAGATCGAACTGCACGCGCTGATACATCTTTTCCAGGTTGGCGGTTTCCCCGCGCAGGCCGTTGACCTGCGCCAGGCCGGTGATTCCCGGCCGCACCTTGTGACGCAGCATGTAGCCGCTGACGAGTTTGCGGTAGTGCTCGTTGTGCGCAACTGCGTGGGGCCGCGGACCGACCAGGCTCATCGTGCCGGCGAGGACATTGAGGAGTTGCGGCAGCTCATCGAGTGACGTCCGCCGCAGGAACCGGCCAACCGGCGTGACGCGCGGATCATCGCGTGTTGCCTGGCGGATGTCGTCGTCTTCGCACACGGTCATCGTGCGGAACTTGTAGACGACGAACTCCCGCCCATCGAGACCATAGCGCCGCTGCCGATACAGGATCGGCCCGGGGGATGTTTGCCAGATGCGAATTGCGATCGCGATCATGACGGGCGCGGAGACCAGCAACGCGACGGCGGCGAGCACGATGTCACTCGCGCGCTTCAACACACCGGTCATGCCGCAGAACGGCGTCTCGCGCACCGCAACCAGCGGCATCCCGCCGATCTCGCCGAAGCGGGCCTGCATCAGATCGAAGGCGAAGAGATCGGGAACGAGGTAAATCGAAGCCGTGGTGTCGGCCAGCTCGTCGAGCAGCTCCCGGATCCGCGGATGCTTCGACATCGGCATGCACACGTAAATGACGTGGACCTGGTGCTGACGCGCGTATTCGGGCAGGTCACGGAAACGGCCGAGAAGCTTCGGCCGGCATTCGCGAGGCAGCCGCTCGATCCTTCGGTCGTCGAAGAACCCTTCCACCGTTCCGAGCCACGGCTCCTCCGCCAGATGCGATGCCAGCTCACAGCCGACCCTGTTTGCGCCGACGATGACTTGCCGGCGCTGGGTGCCGCCATGCCTGGGGAGCCAGCCGGCGAACCGGCGTATTGCGGCGTGTGCGGCGGCCAGGGCCATTGGCGTCATCACGAACCAGGTGAGCATGGCCCCGCGCGAGAAGAGGCTGGTCGCCTTGAGCAGAAAACCCGCCATGAGCAGCATCGCGATCACGCAACTCCATTCGACCGTCATGTGGCGCAAGTCGCGCCACCAGATCTCCGCGCCGTCAGCCCGCTCGAGCCGCGGCCGGCTCATGAACTTGAACGTGACCGCGTACGCGACGGCCGCGAGCCCGCCGTACAGGCCGCTGAAGCGCTGGCCGTGAGTCAGAGTCGCGAGCACCAGCACGCCGGTCACGACGGCCGAATTCAGGTGCTCCTTGATCAGCGCAATCGCGGGAGGCTCTCCCGCGCCGGAACGCACCCACGTGCGCGGGTACGCACTGGTTGCATGCAGACCCGTGATTTTTTCCCGACGCGGTGACGCCTGAATTGCGGACATCCCTTTCCTCGACGCGCCGGCGCTCCGCGCGGCCGCAGCCATTCTAGCGACTTGCGGTCAAAAAAAATCTCGCCGATGCGAATCATCTGCTGAGTTATTGACATAAGAAGTTCGCGCAAGAATCGCATCGCGAAGTCTTTGGATTAACTGTCGCCGATAAGCCCGCGCCGCATTGGGGCTTTCGCGCAATGGGCCTTCAGTGGACAACGAACGGAAGCAATGAAACCATGCGGATGCGAAAGCTGAACCCGCCCGGCAATGAGGCCGCAATCCATGCGCGCACTGATCTTCGACCTCGACGGCACGCTGATCGATACGGTCTATGCGCACGTCTTTGCCTGGCAACGCGCATTTGCCGAGAGCGGCCTGGCGATCGATGGCTGGCGCATTCACCGGCGCATCGGCATGAGCGGCGGGCTGTTCGCGCGCGCGGCCGCGCGCGAGCTCGGGCGTGAGATCGACGCGACCCAGGCCGAGTTCCTGCAACGGCGTCACGGCGAGCTGTTCCGCCAGTTCCTCCCGGAGCGCCGCCCGTTGCCGGGCGCGGTGGAGCTGCTGCAGAAATTGCGCGGTGCCGGGATTCTGTATGGCATCGCGACTTCCGGACGCCGGCCGGAGATCGACCTGTCTCTCGAGGCACTCGGCGTCCGCAAGGACGACATCATCATCGACCGCAGCGACGTCGCGAGAGCCAAGCCGGAGCCGGACCTGTTTCTCGCCTGTCAACAGCGGCTGCGTGTCCCGGCCACGGAGTGCTACGTCGTCGGCGATGCAGTCTGGGATTTGCTGGCCGCTCGTCGCGCAGCGATGTTGAGCGTCGGCCTGCTGAGCGGCGGCTATGGCGAAGACGAATTGGTGAGTGCCGGCGCGTTCCGCGTCTACCGCGATCCTGCCGAACTCCTGCGCTCGCTCGACGAGCTCGGCGTGCTGCCGTAATCGCAGCCTTCCGGTCTAGAGCAGCGGCACCAGCAGCAGCGCCACGATGTTGATAATCTTGATCAGCGGATTGATCGCCGGTCCCGCCGTGTCCTTGTAGGGATCGCCGACGGTGTCGCCGGTCACGGCCGCCTTGTGCGCGTCCGAGCCCTTGCCGCCGAAATTGCCTTCCTCGATGAATTTCTTCGCGTTGTCCCAGGCGCCGCCGCCCGTGCACATCGAGATCGCGACGAAGAGACCCGTGACGATCGTGCCGATCAGCACGCCGCCGAGCGCGCGGATGCCAGCCCCGGGGCCGAGCAGGAAGTTCATGCCGAATCCCACCACGACCGGGATCAGGATCGGCAGCAGCGAAGGCACGATCATTTCGCGGATCGCGGCGCGCGTCAGCATGTCCACGGCGCGCGAATAATCGGGCTTCGCCGTGCCCTGCATGATGCCCTTGATCTCCGCGAACTGGCGCCGCACCTCGATGACGACCGCACCCGCCGCGCGGCCGACCGCTTCCATCGCCATCGCGGCGAACAGGTAGGGGACCAGGCCGCCGATGAAGAGACCGATGATGACCGCCGGGTCGGAGAGGCTGAAAACCTCCAGCTTGCCCGCGATCTCGAGGTTGTGGGTGTAATCAGCGAAGAGAACGAGCGCGGCGAGACCGGCCGAGCCGATCGCGTAGCCCTTGGTCACGGCCTTGGTCGTGTTGCCGACCGCGTCGAGGGCATCGGTGATCTTGCGCACTTCCTTGGGCAGGCCGCTCATTTCTGCGATTCCGCCGCCGTTGTCGGTGATCGGGCCATAGGCGTCGAGCGCGACGATCATGCCGGTCATCGACAGCATGGCCGTCGCGGCGATCGCGATGCCGTACAGGCCCTGCAGCGTATAGGCGCCCCAGATCGCCGCGCAGATCGCGAGCACCGGCAGCGCGGTCGACTTCATCGACACCGCGAGACCCGCGATCACGTTGGTGCCGTGGCCGGTCCTCGACGCCTCGGCGACGTAGCGCACGGGCTTGAATTCGGTCGCCGTGTAGTACTCGGTGATCCAGATCATGGCGGCCGTCAGGCCGAGCCCGATCAGTGCGCAGAAATAGAGCGGCATCGCGGCCTCGCCCAGCATGGTGCGCGTGATCGGGTAGTAGGCGATCGCCGCGATGACGCCGGAGACGATCACGCCGCGATACAGTGCGCCCATGATCTTGCCGCCTTCCGAGGTCTTGACGAAGAACGTGCCGATGATCGAGGCGCCGATCGACACGGCACCGAGGACCAGCGGATAAAGCACCGCGGCCTCGCCGAGCTCGGTCATCATCAGGCCCGCGAGCAGCATGGTCGCGACCACGGTGACCGCGTAGGTCTCGAACAGATCCGCCGCCATGCCGGCACAGTCGCCGACGTTGTCGCCGACATTGTCCGCGATCACGGCCGGGTTCCGAGGATCGTCCTCGGGGATGCCGGCTTCGACTTTGCCGACGAGATCCGCGCCGACGTCGGCGCCCTTTGTGAAGATACCGCCGCCGAGACGCGCGAAGATCGAGATCAGTGAACCGCCGAAAGCGAGGCCGACGAGGGCGTGCAGCGCGTGGTCGCTGTCGCCCGTCAGGCGCATCATCACGCCGTAATACGTCGCGACTCCCAGCAAGCCGAGGCCGACGACCAGCATGCCCGTGATCGCGCCGCCGCGGAACGCGACCTGCAGCGCCGGGTTCAAGCCGATGCTTGCCGCATGCGCCGTGCGCACGTTCGCGCGCACCGAGACGTTCATTCCGATATAGCCGGCCATGCCCGAGAGGATCGCGCCGAACGCGAAACCGACGGCCGTGTGCCAGTCGAGCGCGAAGCCGAGCACGACGAACAGCGCGACGCCGACGATGGCGATGGTCGAGTATTGCCGGTTCAGGTAGGCCTTCGCCCCGGCCTGGATCGCGGCGGCGATTTCCTGCATCCGTGCGTTGCCGGCCGGCTGCGCGAGGATCCAGCGCACCATGAAGACGCCGTAGAGAATGGCGATGACTCCAGCCAGCACGGCGAGCCAGAGCGCGTCTTGCATTGACATCAGGAACTCCCTGGAAACGAAAAAATCATACCACGAAGGTCGTCGAGAGCCGCCGGCGCACGCGTGCGCCCTTCAGCGTCGCGTAAGCGGGAATGCCGCTCTTGTAAGGCGGATAGTCCTCGCCGCCGATCAGCGGCTCGAGATACCGTCGGCAGTCCGCGGTGATGCCGAAGCCGTCCTCGGTGATGAATTTCCGCGGCACCATTTTCTCGCGATTCGCGACTTCCTCGATCGCGACGGAACCGATGTCCCAGCGATAGGGCTTCGAAGATTTCCGGCGGATCACCGGCATCACGGCATTCTTCCCGGCGAGCGCCAGCATCACGGCCGCGCGTCCGACCGCGTAAGCCTGCAGGACGTCCACGCGCGAGGCGATGTGGCGCGCTGAGCGCTGCAGGTAATCCGCCAGCGCCCAGTGGTACTTGTAGCCGTGCGCTTGCTTGACCATCGCTGCGAGCGTCGGTGCGACGCCTCCCAGTTGCACGTGGCCGAAGGCATCGCGTGTGCCCATGTCGGAGAGGAACTTGCCTTCCGCGTCGCGCGTGCCTTCCGAGGCGACGATGACGCAGTAGCCCTTCTTCTCGACAGTCTCCTTGACGCGCGCCAGGAACCGCTCGCGGTCGAATGCGATCTCCGGGAACAGGATCAGGTGCGGCGGTTCGCCTGCTTTCCGGGCGGCGAGGCCGCCGGAGGCCGCGATCCAGCCCGCATGGCGTCCCATCACTTCAAGGATGAACACGCGGGTCGAGGTGCGCGCCATCGAGGCCACGTCAAGCGAGGCTTCGAGCGTCGACACTGCGACGTACTTCGCGACCGAGCCGAAGCCTGGGCAGCAATCGGTCACGGGCAGATCGTTGTCCACGGTCTTCGGAATGCCGATGCAGGCGATCGGGTAACCGGACTGCGCACCGAGCTGCGAAAGCTTCAGCGCCGTATCCATCGAGTCGTTGCCGCCGTTGTAGAAGAAATAGCCGATGTCGTGCGCGCGAAAAACCTCGATCAGGCGCTCGTATTTCGCGCGATCGCGCTCGAGGTCCTTGAGCTTGTAGCGCGCCGAGCCGAAGGCGCCCGACGGCGTGTACCGGAGCGCGCGGATCGTCTTCTGGCTTTCGCGGCCGATGTCGATCAGGTCCTCGGTGAGGGCACCGACGATGCCGTCGCGCCCCGCGTAAAGCCGGCCGATGCGACTGCGATTCTTGCGGCACGCCTCGATCACGCCGCAGGCGGTCGCATTGATGACGGCGGTGACGCCGCCGGATTGCGCGTACAGCGCATTCCGCGGCCCGGGCTTCTTCGTCTTGCGTGCTGACATCGCAAAATCCGTGTTGCGGGCGCCGACACCGCCCCGTGGGGGGCGAAGCATAGCCGATCCGTGCGGTTTGACGCGACCGAAAGCCGCGGGCACGATGGGCGCCCCTCGACGGGCGCCGGTCCCGCGGAGTTATGGTTTTCCATGAGGCTGGTTCTGCTGGGCGCGCCGGGATCGGGCAAGGGCACGCAGGCGCAACGCCTGCAGGCGCGTCACGGCGTGCCGCAGGTTTCGACCGGCGACCTGCTGCGCGAAGCCGTTGCGGCTGGCACCGAGCTCGGCCGCGCCGCGAATATCGTGATGGACGCGGGCCAGCTCGTCGAGGACCACACAATGCTCGGCATCATCCGCGAGCGCCTCGCGCGTCCCGATGCGACGCGCGGTTTCATTCTCGACGGATTTCCGCGCACGATTGGACAGGCCGATGGTCTTGCGGCGCTCCTCACCGAGCTCGGTCACCCGATCGACGCCGTTGTATTGTTCGACATCGACCCGGAAGTGCTGCAAAAACGGCTCGTGGGTCGGCGCAGTTGCCGGCGTTGCGGCCGCGTGTTCCACGTCGACAGCAATCCGCCGCGAGCCGGCGAGCGCTGCACCGACGGCCGGCCGCACGACTTGTTCCAGCGCCCGGACGACGACGAGGCGACGGTGCGCGAGCGCCTCGCCGTCTACCGCGAACGCACCCAGCCGCTCATCGACTATTACGCCCGCGAGGGATTGCTTCGCCGCATCGACGCGGCCGGGAGCCTCGACGAGGTGGACGCGCGGCTCGAGCGCGCGATCGAAGAGGGGACAGTCCGCCTTTAAAGGTGAACGTCCCCTTTAAAGGGGACGTTCACCTTTAATGGGGACAGTCCCCTAGAGCGCGGCGAGGAGCGGCTCGCCGACGATTTCCCGCCGCCAGCCGGACAGCACCGGCAGCTCGCGCGCCCCGCCGGCAATCGCCGCGAGCTCGCGCCGCGTCGCCAGGACTTCGGGCTGGATGCCGAGCTCGGCGGCAATCGCCGCGAGCCGTCTCTGAAGCAGTTTCTGCAGGCGAAGTTGTTCCGGTCCTGGGGCCCGGGTGGCGTCGTCTGCCTGGCGCGCACCGGCTGCGTCGGCGGCAGTTGCGATCGCCGCCAGGATTTCATCCGCGGCGCGGGCCGCGGTGCCGCGCGGTATGGTCGCAATCCGGGACAACTCGTCGCGCGTTTCCGGGTGGACCTGCGCGAGCTCGAAAATCGCGGCGTCCGGCATGACCCACCCGCGCGGGAGATCGCGCGCCATCGCACGGCACTCGCGCCAGGCTGCAAGCGCTTTCGCAATGCCGAACGCCGTTGCATCCAGCCGTTCGAGACCCTTCAGCCTTCGCCAGGCATCGGCGGCCTCGACGCGGTAAAGGGAAATATCGCGCAGCGCCTCGGATTCCTCTTCGAGCCAGGCGCGACGGCCGGCCAGGTGCAGCCGCTCTTCGAGCGCGGCCGCGAGCGCGGGCAGATATCGGACGTCGTCGGCGGCATAGGCGATCTGCTCCGGCGACAGCGGACGGCGCGCCCAGTCGGTGCGCGCATGACCCTTCACGAGCGCGACGCCGAGGACCTGCCGGACGAGGTCCGCGTAGCCGATCTGCGCCGGGAATCCCAGCAGGGCGGCGGCTTGTTGCGTGTCGAACACGGGCGCGAGCGGGGCAGCGGTCATGGGCAGCAGCGCCTCGATATCCTGGCGGGCCGCGTGCAGGAGTTTCAGGCGCCGCGGGTCGACGAGCGCCGCGACGAGCGCGCCGCCGCCCGCAATGGCGAGTGCGTCGATCAGCGTGACTTCGCCGGGCATGGCGGCCTGGATCAGGCAGAGCTTCGGGTAGTAAGTCCGCTCGCGAACGAACTCGGTGTCGAGCGCAAGCGGACGGTCCGCCGGCCACGCCGCGACGCGGGCCTCGAGCGCCGCAGGGTCCTGGATTGGAGTTTCGCCTGAAGTCATCGCCACCTTATTATGCGTATGCCGCCCCCGTGCCCCAAGGCAGCATGACCCGATTGCTGAGTTCGCTGGCCCAGATTGCGCTGTTGCGCAAGGACCCGGCCATCCTGCCGGCGTCGCTGCTGCTTTCGGTGGCGCTGGCACTCGGCTATGCGGGCGCTAACGCGGTGCTCGCAACGGTGGACGGCGAGCAGTGGATTTTCGCGCGCACTGCCCTCGATCTGGGGCTCGCGCTGGCATTCTTCTGGTTGCTGCTTGCCATTACGCGCCGCAGTCATCGGTTCCCGCAGACGATCAGCGCGGTGCTCGGGGCCTACGTGCTGCTGACGCCGATCATGACTCTGTTGTTGCTGATGCGCGGTCCGGCGAAATCCCACGATGCGGCATGGCTCCTGGTCAATGCCGGCTCCACGGTGGTCACCATCTGGTATCTCCTGATCGTCGGGCACATTCTGAAAAGCGCCCTCGACACCGGCCTGGTCACCGGCTTCGCGATCGCCGTGACCTGGGCGATCGCGACTGTGGCCGTGCTGCAAAAGCTGTTTCCAATGGCGACCTGATGCACCTGCACATCATCGGCATTTGCGGAACCTTCATGGGAGGCATCGCCGCGCTCGCGCGCGCCGGGGGCCATCGGGTCACCGGTTCGGACGCCAATGTCTATCCGCCGATGAGCACGCAGCTCGAGGCGCAAGGCATCGCCTTGATCGACGGCTACGATCCTTCCCAGCTCGACCTGAAGCCCGACATCGTGCTGGTCGGCAACGTCATGAGCCGCGGCAATCCGTTGATCGAGCGGCTGCTCGACAGCGCGCTGCCGTTCGCTTCCGGGCCCCAATGGCTCGCGGAAAACGTTCTGCGCGGCCGCGAGGTCGTGGCAGTCGCCGGTACGCACGGAAAGACCACGACGTCCTGCATGCTGGCCTGGATCCTCGAGGCGGCAGGCCGCGAGCCGGGATTCCTGATCGGCGGAATTCCGGCGAACTTCGGTACCTCGGCCCGCGCCGGCGCAGGCAGGACCTTCGTGATCGAGGGCGACGAATACGACACTGCCTTCTTCGACAAGCGCGCGAAGTTCGTTCATTACCATCCGCGGCACCTGCTGCTCACGAACCTCGAATTCGACCACGCCGACATCTATCCCGACCTCGCATCGATCCAGCGGCAGTTTCATCATCTCGTGCGCACGGTGCCGGGCGCGGGCCGGATCACCTGGAACACCGGCGATGCCGCGCTCGTGGCGACGCTCGGGATGGGCTCATGGACGCCGCTCGTGACGTTCGCCCGCGAGGCTGCGGCGGAATGGCGGGCACGCCTCATCGCGGCCGACGGCTCGGCGTTCGAGGTGTTGCGCGGCGAGGCGCCGGCGGGCGTTGTGCGCTGGCCGCTGATCGGCATGCACAACGTCGAAAATGGTCTCGCGGCGATCGCCTGTGCGGCGGGAATGGGCGTGCCATCCGAGCAGGCGGCCGCGACGCTCGGCCGCTTCACGGGCGTCCGCCGGCGGCTCGAGCTGCGCGGCGAAGTGCAGGGGATTCGCGTGTACGACGATTTTGCGCATCACCCGACGGCTGTCGCGATGACCATCGACGGCGTCCGGCGGCAGGATGCAGAGGCGCGCATCGTCGCCGTTCTCGAACCCCGGTCGAACACCATGCGGCTCGGCATCCATCGCGAGGAACTCGCCGTTGCGCTCGCCGCCGCGGACCGCGTTTTCCTGTATCAGCCTGCCGGTCTCGAATGGAATCTCGACGGAGTGGCCCGCGCGCTCGGCGCGAAGGCTGCAGTGCTCGGGGATATGTCGCGGCTCGTCGATGCGCTCGCGTCCGAGCTGCGATCCGGCGACCGCGTGCTGATCATGAGCAACGGTGGCTTCGGCGGACTGCACGAACGCCTGCTTGCGGCCTTGCGGGCGCGGCCGGCGTGAACGCCGAAGTCCGCGAGTTGCCGCTTTTTCCGCTCAACGCCGTGTTGTTTCCCGGTGGCCCGCTGCCGCTTCGCATTTTCGAGCCGCGCTATCTCGACATGGTGAGCCGGTGCATGCGCGAGCAGTCCGGATTCGTCGTGGTGCTCCTGAATGACGGGGACGAGGCCGCCTCTGCAACGAGTTTCGCGGCGACCGGCACCGAGGCGCGGATCGTGGATTTCGACCGGCTCGAGGGCGGACTGCTCGGCATCAGCTGCATCGGTCGAGAGCGCGTGCGCGTCGTCGAGGCCTGGCGCGAAGCTGACGGGCTCAATCGCGGGCGCGTGCTCGATATCGGGGCGGATCCCATCGTGCCGGTCCCGGTGGACCAGACGTGGCTGACGGAGGTCGTGATGCAGGTGCTCCCGGAGGCTGGCGACACCTACCGCCACGTGGAGCGGCGCGACGACGCCGCCTGGATCGCGAACCGTCTCGCAGAATTGCTGCCGTTGTCGCTTGCCGACAAACAGACGTTGCTCGAATTGTCGGACCCGCTCGAACGACTCGCAGTGCTCGAACCTGCGGTTACGCGCAGCCGGAGCTAGCGCGCAGCCGCCGCCGCGGACCGAAGCCAGCCGCTGAACCAGGCGATGGCGATCATGAGCGCGGCCCAAGCCGCGACCAGCCACCCTGTATAGCCGTCGAATGTGCCGACGAGAAACGACCAATGCGCTTCGTCATCGAGGCGGGTGACGGCGGTCGACGACTTGATCACCGATACCCAGCCCATGTGCAGCCCGATGCCCGCGGCGATCGCGCCGGTGCGTTGACGCACGCACGTCAATAGCAGGCCGACCAGGACCAGCGTGACAAACGAATCGGCGATTGCAGCGGGTTCCGCGAAATGCGCGAGCGCTCCGCCGAGCAAGCGGAAGCCGCTGTCCCATTGAATCTGATCCTCGGGAATGCGCGCGCGCGCCAGGAAATGGACTGCGGAGTACAGGAGCGCCGTGCTCCAGGCCGCAGCGGCGAAGCCCGACTCGCGCGATACCGCGCGGAACATCAGCCCGCGAAAAAACGTTTCTTCGACGATCGCGACCGCAAGGCCGGTCAAGGCGGCCGCGGCGATGACTTCGAGCAGCATGGGCGGTGCGAAATCCGGTCTCAGCTCGACGATGCCGAGCGCGTACATCACGAGCGTCATCGGCAGCATGGTGGCGACGCCGATCACGAGGCCAATGGCCACGTGGCGGATGAACAGGCGTCGTGGAAGTCCATAGCCCCAGTCCGCGCGGCCACGAAGGCCGAGCTTGCGCAACACGAGCAGCAGCCCGATGAGCAGCAGGACCTGCCAGAAGCGGCTGACGATGCGGTGAAAAGCCCAGTCCGGCTCGAGCGAGTGCGCGAGGAGCCACACGGGCGACGCGGCGAGCGCGGCGATCACGAGCGTGCCGAAGATGGCCGCGAGGAACCAAAGCACGGCGCGCATCAGCGTTCCCGCGCGATCGACGTGAAAACGCGCGCGGCGGCCTCGACCGTGGCCGCGATCTCCGCGTCGCCGTGCGCCGCCGAGACGAATCCCGCCTCGAAGGGCGAGGGCGCGAGATAGATTCCGGCGTCCAGCATGCCGTGGAAGAACCGGCGGAAGCGGGCGGCATCGCAGGCCATGACCTGCCGGTAATTCGATACGGCCTCGACCTCCGTGAAGAAGAGCCCGAACATTCCGCAGACGTGATTGGTCGTGAATGCGACGCCCGCTGCTCTTGCGGCCGCGGCCAGGCCCTCGACCAGGCGGCCGGTCGTGGCGACGAGCCGCGCGTGGAATCCGGGGGCCGAAATCGCCTCGAGGGTCGCGAGACCCGCCGCCATCGCGACCGGATTGCCGGAAAGCGTGCCTGCCTGGTAAACGGGGCCGAGCGGCGCTAGGCACTCCATGATGTCCCGCCGCCCGCCGAATGCGCCGACCGGCATGCCGCCGCCCACGATCTTGCCGAGGGTCGTGAGGTCCGGCTTCACGTCATAAAGCGCCTGCGCACCGCCCAGTGCGACGCGAAAGCCCGTCATGACCTCGTCGAAAATCAGCACGGCCGCATGTTTGGTGCAGTGCTCGCGGAGCATGCGCAGGAACTCCGGTGCCGGCGGCACGCAATTCATGTTGCCGGCGACAGGTTCGACGATCACGCAGGCGATCTCGGACCCAGCCGCCGAAAAGCATGCGTCCAGCGCTTCGATATCGTTGTAAGCGAGCGTGATCGTATCCGCCGCGACCGGACCCGGCACTCCCGCCGAATCGGGCACGCCGAGCGTCAGCGCGCCGGAGCCCGCCTTCACGAGCAGCGCGTCCGAATGCCCGTGATAACAGCCTTCGAACTTCACGATGCGGTCGCGCCCGGTGAAGCCGCGCGCGAGGCGGATCGCGCTCATCGTCGCCTCGGTGCCGGAGCTCACCATGCGGAGGAGCTCGATCGAGGGAATCAGCCGGACGACCTTGCGCGCGAGCTCGGTCTCGATCACCGTCGGCGCTCCGAACGAGAGTCCGTCCGCCGCGCGCCGTGTGACCGCAGCGACGACCTCCGGATGCGCATGTCCCAGGATCATCGGTCCCCAGGAGCCGACGTAGTCGATCAGCCGCCGGCCGTCCTCGGTTTCCACGCAGGCGCCGCGGGCGCGGCGAATGAACAGGGGCTCGCCGCCGACGCCGCGGAAGGCCCGGACCGGCGAATTGACGCCGCCGGCGATGTATCGGGATGCTTCCTCGAACAACGACATCCGGGCGACGGTTGTCAGAGCTCTTCGACCCGGAACCCGCGCTCCTCGAGAAGTGCGGGGAGTCCACGCTCGCCGACGAGATGCATTGCGCCGACGACCACGAGCACGTCGTCGACGCCCTC
>JBOHZO010000058.1:0-14183 GCA_050738555.1 Steroidobacteraceae bacterium
AGATGGTGATGCCGGGCGACAACATCAAGATGGTGGTGGAGCTGATCGCGCCGATCGCGATGGAGGAGGGCCTGCGCTTCGCCATCCGCGAGGGCGGCCGCACCGTCGGCGCCGGCGTCGTCTCCAAAGTACTGAAATAAAGGAACGACGATGGCCACGAGTCAGAACATCCGCATCCGCCTGAAGGCCTTCGATCACAAGCTGATCGACACCTCGGCACGCGAGATCGTCGAGACCGCGCGGCGCACCGGCGCGACCGTACGAGGCCCCGTGCCTCTACCGACGAAAATCGAGCGCTTCACGGTGCTGGTCTCCCCGCACGTCGACAAGGACGCGCGCGACCAGTACGAGATTCGCACGCACAAGCGCCTCATGGACATCGTCAATCCGACCGACAAGACGGTCGACGCGCTGATGCGGCTCGAGTTGCCCGCAGGCGTGGACGTGCAGATCAAGTTGAACTGATTCCCCGGGCCGCTATACTGAGCGGCTTTTTTGCGGGGTCGTTTTCGAGCCTTGGGACAGCACCGGCCAATTGCAGCCGGTGCGGTGAAAAAAGGATACAAATCATGACCATAGGTCTGGTCGGCCGCAAGGCCGGCATGACTCGGGTTTTCACCGAAGCAGGCGACGCCCTGCCGGTGACGGTCATCGAGGCCCTGCCGAATCGCATCGTGCAGGTGAAGGACTCGAAGGCCGACGGCTATCGTGCCGTCCAGGTCACTTTCGGTACCCGTCGCGCCTCGCGGCTCTCCAAGCCGGTCGCTGCCCATTACGCCAAGCCGGGCGTATTGCCCGGCGAAAAGCTCGTGGAGTTCCGCCTCGCGGACGGCGAAGGCGAGGACCTCAAGACCGGCGGCGAGCTCAGGGTCGACCTGTTCAAGGAAGGCCAGATCGTGGACGTCGCCGGCACCACGATCGGCAAGGGTTATGCGGGCGTGATGAAGCGACACGGATTCGCCGGCGGCCATGCGAGCCACGGCGCTTCGGTCGTGCACCGCTCGCCCGGTTCGATCGGCCAGCGCCAGACGCCGGGCCGCGTGTTTCCAGGCAAGCGCATGGCGGGCCGCATGGGCAACGCGAATCGCACGGAAGAAAACCTGAAGGTCGTCCAGGTGGATCTCGAGCGGAACCTGTTGCTGGTCAGCGGTTCCGTGCCGGGCGCACCGGGCGGGCAGGTCGTGATCCGTCCGTCGGTCAAGGCCGCGGCGCGCGGGCGGCGTAAGACCGTCGCCGCGACCAAGAAGTGAGCCGGGAGCGCAGCGCATGAAGCTCAAGCTGGTGAGTGGCGGGGGGAAGGGCACCGAGATCGATGTCAGCGACGCGACCTTCGGCCGTGAGTTCAACGAACCGCTGGTACACCAGGTCCTGACGGCCTACGCGGCCGCGGGCCGCGCGGGCACCAAGGCGCAGCTCACGAAGGCCGAGGTGCGCGGCGGCGGCAAGAAGCCGTGGCGCCAGAAGGGCACGGGCAGCGCGCGCGCCGGCTCGATCCGGAGCCCGATCTGGATCGGCGGCGGCCGTGCTTTCGCGGCGAAGCCCCGGAGCCATGCACAAAAAGTGAATCGGAAAATGTATCGCGGTGCGATCCGCTCGATGCTGTCCGAGCTCGCGCGCCAGGAGCGCCTGGTCGTGACCGGCGGTCTCGAGCTCGAGGCGCCGAAGACGAAGATGCTGGTCGGGAAACTGGCCGAGCTCGGCCTGGATCACGTGCTGATCCTGATCGAGGCCTACGACGAGAAGCTGCACCTCGCTTCGCGGAATCTCGCGGGCGTCGACGTGCGCACCGTGGCGAGCCTCGATCCGCTGTCGCTCGCGCGCTATCCGAAGGTGCTCGCGACCGTCGGGGCGCTCAGGTTGCTCGAGGAGAAACTCGCATGAGGACGCCGTCGAAGGACTGGCTGGCGGGCGTCGTGATCGCGCCGCACGTGTCGGAAAAGAGCGCCCGCATCGCGACCGAGGGCAACCAGTACGTGTTCCGCGTGCGCCGGGACGCGACCAAGCCCGACATCCGCGCCGCGGTCGAGTTCCTGTTCGAGGTCAAGGTCGACACGGTCCGCGTCGTGAACCAGCCCGGCAAGGCGAAGCGCTTCGGGCGCACGCAGGGCCGCCGGCAAGACTGGAAGAAGGCCTACGTGCGGCTCGCCGAAGGCCAGCAGATCGAGATGGGAGGCGCCGAGCGCGCCTGAGGCGCGGCTTGACGGGACAGCAACATGCCACTGAAGAAAATGAAGCCGACATCGCCGGGAACGCGCTTCCAGCTGCGTCCGGACCGCTCGCAGCTCCATCGCGGCGGGCCGATGCGCGGGCTCGTAGCCGGCCACAAGTCGACGGGCGGACGCAACAACCTCGGCCGCCAGACCACGCGCCACAAGGGAGCGGGCCACAAGCACAACTACCGCATGATCGATTTCCGCCGCGACAAGGACGGCATCGTCGCGACGGTGGAGCGGCTGGAGTACGACCCGAACCGGTCGTCGTACATCGCGCTCGTGCTCTACAAGGACGGCGAGCGCCGCTACATCCTGGCGCCGAAGGGCCTCCAGCCCGGCGACCAGTTGCAGTCGGGCGCCGACTCGCCGATCCGCTCGGGCAACGCGATGGCGCTGCGCCACATCCCGATCGGTTCGATCATTCACAACATCGAGCTGAAGCCCGGCAAGGGCGGCCAGCTTGCGCGCGCCGCCGGCAGCTCCGCCAGTTATTCGGGCCGCGAAGCCGGCAATGCGATCCTGCGGCTGAAGTCCGGCGAGACGCGCAAGGTCAGCGTGGACTGTCGCGCGACCATCGGCGAGATCGGCAACGACGAGCACAACCTGCGGAGCTTCGGCAAGGCGGGCGCCAAGCGCTGGCGCGGCATCCGCCCGACGGTGCGCGGCGTCGTCATGAACCCGGTCGATCACCCGCACGGCGGCGGCGAGGGCCGCTCCGGCCAGGGCAACCCGCACCCGGTGTCGCCCTGGGGCTGGCACACCAAGGGCAAGAAGACCCGCAAAAACAAGCGCACCGACGCATTCATCGTGCGGCGGCGGAAGTAAGGAGCGAGAGCGAAATGTCACGTTCCCTCAAGAAGGGCCCGTTCGTGGATCTTCACCTCGCGAAGAAGGTGCAGACCGCCCGCGACAAGAACGACCGCCGCCCGATCAAGACCTGGTCGCGGCGTTCGATGATCCTGCCGGACATGGTCGGGCTGACGATCGCGGTCCACAACGGCCGCCAGCACGTGCCGGTGCTCGTCACCGAGAATATGGTCGGCCACAAGCTCGGCGAGTTCGCGCCGACGCGGATTTTCAAGAGCCATTCTTCGGCCAAGAAGGTCGAGGCGGTTCCGGAGTAAGCGATGCAGGTTTCAGCCACTTTGCGCCATGCGCGCATCTCCCCGCAGAAGTGCCGCCTCGTCGCGGACCTCGTGCGCGGCCAGCCCGTGGGCAATGCGCTCGCGGTGCTCGCCTACACGCCGAAGAAGGGCGCGCGCCTGGTGCGGAAATTGCTCGAATCCGCGATTGCGAACGCCGAGCACAACCTGGAAGCGGACATCGACGAGCTGAAGATTGCGCGCATCGAGGTCGATGCGGCGCCCGTGGCAAAGCGCTTTCATGCGCGCGCCAAGGGCCGTGGCAACCGCATCGTCAAGCGGCTGAGCCACATCACGATCACGGTCGCCGACAAGGCGCGGTAGGACGGGCACATGGGTCAGAAGGTCAATCCGATCGGCATGCGGCTCGGCATCACGCGCGACTGGTCGTCGCGCTGGTACGCCGACACCAAGAGCTTTCCCTCATTCATCCTGTCCGACTGGAGGGTGCGCGAGTTCCTGCGCAAGAAGCTAGCCGACGCGTCGGTTAGCCGCATCCACATCGAGCGCGCCGCGCGCAAGGCCAACATCACGATCCACACGGCGCGCCCCGGCATCGTCATCGGCCGCAAGGGCGAGGACATCGAGAAGCTCCGCGTCGAGGTGGCGAAGCTCATGAAAATGGCGGTCCCCGACGTGCGCCTCAACATCGCGGAGATCAGGAAGCCCGAGCTCGACGCGACGCTCGTGGCCGAGAGCATCGCTCAGCAGATCGAGAAGCGCGTGATGTTCCGCCGCGCGATGAAGCGCGCCGTCACGAACACGATGCGCAGCGGCGCCCTGGGCGTGAAGGTGCGGATCGCCGGCCGCCTGAATGGCGCCGAGATCTCGCGCTCGGAATGGACCCGCGAGGGGCGCATTCCGTTGCACACATTCCGCGCGGACATCGACTATGGCACCGCCGAGGCGCAGACGACCTACGGCGTCATCGGCATCAAGGTCTGGGTGTTCAAGGGCGAGGTATTCGGCCGCGAGGAAGCGGAATCCGAAGCGCTCGAAGCGGCGGCGGCGGCCGAGGCCGCGGAAAAGGAAACCGCTGAGAAGCCGGCTGAAAAGCCAGTGGAGGAGCGGCCGGCATGATGCAGCCCAAGCGGACCAAGTACCGCAAGCAGTTCAAGGGAAACCTGGCCGGCAGCTCGATACGCGGCAGCTCGGTCGCGTTCGGCGATTTCGGGCTCAAGGCAATGGACCGCTCGCGCATGACCGCGCGCGAAATCGAGGCCGCGCGGCGCGCGATGACGCGCTACGTCAAGCGCGGCGGCCAGATCTGGATCCGCGTGTTCCCGGACGTGCCGATCACGCAGAAGCCGCTCGAGGTCCGCATGGGCAGCGGTAAGGGCAATGTCGAGTACTGGGTCGCGAAAGTGACGCCGGGCAAGGTCCTGTTCGAGATCGAGGGCGTGAACGAGGAGACGGCGCGCGAGGCATTCAAGCTCGCGGCCGCCAAGCTTTCGGTCGCGACGGCATTCGTCAGGCGGCAGGTGCGCTGATGAGCAGGAAGAACATCAAGGAGCGCGGGCGATTCCTGAAGAGCCTGCGCGGCAAGGACCTGGCGGGACTGCGCGAGGAACTGGGCGAATTGCGCCGCGAGCAGTTCAACCTGCGCATGGCGTCGGCGTCGGGGCAGCCCTCGCGGCCAGATCAGCACGCGAAGGTCCGCGGGAAGATCGCGCGGCTCAAGACCGTGCTGGTCGAATCCGAGCGCGCGAAAGTTGCCGGGAGCAGGAAGTAATGGTCGAAGCAAGGAAAGTGGCCGCGGGCAAGGCGGCGCGCACGCTGACCGGAACCGTCGTCAGCAGCAAGATGGACAAGACGATTTCCGTCTCCGTCGAGCGGCTCATCAAGCACCCGACCTACGGCAAGTACGTGCGGCGCACGACGAAGCTGCTCGCGCACGACGAGAAGAACGAGTGCCGCGAAGGCGACACCGTGACGATCTCCGAGTGCCGGCCGCTGTCGCGGCGCAAGGCATGGCAGCTGGTGCGCGTGATCGAACGCGCGCCGGCGGAATGATTCGGGGGAGCAGAGGGCCATGATCCAGCTCAGGACCCGATTGCAGGCGGCGGACAATTCCGGCGCGCGCGAGCTCATGTGCATCAAGGTCATGGGCGGGACCCGGCGCCGCTACGCCGGCGTCGGCGACGTGATCAAGGTCAGCATCAAGGACGCGATTCCGCGCGGCAAGGTCAAGAAGGGCGAGGTCTACGATGCGGTCGTGGTGCGCACCCGGAGCGGCGTGCGGCGCGGTGACGGTTCGCTGATCCGCTTCGACGGCAACGCGGCGGTGCTGCTGACGCCGAAGCTGGAGCCGATCGGCACCCGCATCTTCGGGCCCGTGACGCGCGAGCTCAGGAACGTGCAGTTTATGAAGATCATTTCACTGGCGCCGGAAGTTCTATGAAGAAGATCCGCAAGGGCGACACCGTCGTGGTCACGGCAGGACGGGACAAGGGCCGCACCGGCACGGTCGTGAACGTGCTGGCGAGCGGCCGCGTGCTCGTCGAGAACGTCAACATGATCAAGAAGCACCAGCGGCCGAACCCGGCCAAGGGCGTGCAGGGCGCAATCGTGCAGAAGGAGGCGTCGTTGCACGTGTCGAACGTGGCCCTGCTGAACCCGGGGACGAAGAAGGCCGACCGCATCGGCATCCGCAGCCTGAAGGACGGCCGCAAAGTGCGCTTTTTCAAGTCCAACGGCGAGCTGGTGGACGCGTAAATCGTGGAGTCCGGAGAAATGGCCGCAACAGCAAGGCTGCACAAGCACTATCGCGAGACCGTCAGGCCGAAGCTCCGTTCGGAGCTCGGGCTTGCCACCGACATGCAGGTGCCGCGCATCACCAAGATCACCGTCAACATGGGCGTCGGCGAAGCCGTCGCCGACAAGAAGGTCATGGACGCGGCGACGGGCGACCTCGCTCGCATCACCGGCCAGAAACCGGCGGTGCGCAAGTCCAAGAAGTCCGTTGCGACCTTCAAGATCCGCGAAGGGCTCGCGGTCGGCTGCATGGTGACGCTCCGGGGCGCGCGCATGTACGAGTTCCTCGACCGCCTGATCAACGTGGCGATGCCCCGCATCCGCGACTTCCGCGGCGTGAACCCGCGCTCGTTCGACGGCCGGGGCAATTACAGCTTCGGCGTAAAGGAACAGATCATCTTCCCCGAGATCGCGTACGACCAGATCGACCAGGTGCGCGGAATGGACATCACGATCACGACCACGGCGGGCGACGACAAGTCGGGCCGCGCCCTGCTCGAAGCGTTCAATTTTCCGTTCAGGAAGTGACCGATGGCGAAGACCAGCATGATCGAGCGCGAGAAGCGCCGGGCGAAAGTGGTGAAGAAATACGCTGCAAAGCGCGCGCGCATCAAGGAGCAGATTTGCGACCCGAAGGCCTCGCAGGAGGACCGGATGGCGGCGATCGAGGCGCTGCAGAAACTGCCGCGCGACTCGAGCCCGGCGCGGGCCCGGAGCCGCTGCGCCATCACCGGCCGGTCACGCGGCAATTACAGCAAGTTCGGCCTGGGGCGCGTCAAGCTCCGCGAGGCGACCATGCGCGGCGACGTACCGGGGCTTCGCAAGGCGAGCTGGTGAGGAGCGAACGATGAGCATGACCGACCCCATCGCCGACCTGTTGACGCGGATCCGCAACGGCCAGAGCGCCGGCAAGGCGGAAGTCTCGGTGCAGTCGTCGCGCGTCAAAGAAGCCATCGTCCGGGTGCTGAGGGACGAGGGTTACGTCAACGATTTCGTGGTCAGCAAGGACGGCGGGCGCTCGACGCTCGTCATTTCGCTGAAGTACCACGCCGGCAAGCCTGTCATCGAGCGGCTCGAGCGCGTGTCGCGCCCGGGGCTGCGGACTTACCGCGCGAAGGACGAGCTGCCGAAAGTGCTGGGCGGGCTCGGCATCGCGATCGTTTCGACGCCGGCCGGCGTCATGACCGATCGCGAGGCGCGCCGCGTGGGGCAGGGCGGCGAAGTGCTCTGCGTCGTGGCCTGAGGTAGAAGGATCATGTCCAGAATCGCCAATTTGCCGGTCAAGCTGCCGGCCGGCGTCAATGCGACGGTCGGCGCGGACGCGGTGACCGTGAAAGGCGCAAAAGGCGCGCTGACGCTCAATCTCGCGAGCGGCATCACGGTCGCGCAGAAGGACCAGGCGCTCGTCGTCGTGGTCGCCGACGGCAAGGGCACGAACGAGCGGATCGCGGCAGCCGGCGCGACGCGCGCCAACCTCGCGAACATGGTGGCGGGCGTCACCAAGGGCTTCGAGCGCAAGCTCGAGCTGGTCGGAGTCGGTTACCGCGCGGCGGTGCAGGGCAAGAACCTGAACCTGACGCTCGGCTTCTCGCATCCGATCAGCTTTCCGGTGCCCGAGGGCATCTCGATCGAGACGCCGAGCCAGACCGAAATCGTCATCAAGGGCGTCGACCGGCAGAAAGTCGGCCAGGTCGCTGCGGTGATCCGTGGTTACCGGCCGCCTGAACCTTACAAGGGCAAGGGTGTCCGCTATACCGGCGAACGGATCGTCATGAAGGAAGGCAAGAAGAAGTAAGGCCATGGCACAGCTCACCAAGAAGGACCGGCGCCTGCGGCGTGCGACCCGCGGCCGCGCCAAGATCCGCGAGATCGGCACGGCGCGCCTGACGGTGCACCGCACGCCGCGGCACATCTACGCCCAGATCACGACGCCGGACGGCGCGCGCGTGCTCGCGGCCGCGTCGACCGTGCAGAAAGCGGTCGCAAAGGAGTTGAAAGGCACGGGCAATGCGACGGCCGCGAAGGCGGTCGGCCGGGCGATCGCCGAGCGTGCCAAGGCTGCGGGCATCGAATCGGTGGCATTCGATCGCTCGGGTTTCCGCTATCACGGGCGCGTCAAGGCCCTCGCCGAGGCCGCGCGCGAAGCCGGCCTCAAATTCTGAGTCCCGGGGGACAGGCATGGCACGAGTGGAACGAACACAGTCCGGCGACGATCTGATCGAAAAGCTGGTCGCGGTCAACCGCACCGCCAAGGTCGTCAAGGGCGGCCGGCAATTCGGCTTTACGGCGCTGACCGTGGTCGGCGACGGGGCCGGGCGCGTCGGATTCGGCTACGGCAAGGCGCGCGAAGTGCCGACCGCGATCGCGAAGGCGATGCAGCAGGCGCGCAAGAACATGACGAACGTCCCGATCTCGCGCGCGACCCTGCACTACGCGATCCAGGGACGGCATGGCACCACCCGTGTCTATATGCAGCCTGCCTCCGATGGCACCGGCGTGATCGCCGGCGGCGGCATGCGCGCGGTGTTCGAGTGCGCGGGCGTCCGGAACGTGCTCGCGAAAAGCTATGGCTCGCGCAACCCGATCAATGTGGTGCGCGCGACCTTCGACGCCTTCGAGCGCATGGTTTCGCCGGATCGCATCGCGGCGAAGCGCGGCAAGACACTGGAAGAGATCACGAGCTGATGACGATGAGCAAGTCGAAACTGAAGGTCACGCTGAATGGCAGCGTCCACGGGCAACTCCGGCGCATCCGCGCCTCGGTCCATGGGCTGGGCCTGCGGCGGATCCGCGACACGAAGGTCGTCGAGGACACGCGTGCAGTGCGCGGCATGATCCAGGCGGCCAAGCACCTGCTCGCGGTCGAGAAGGCGTGAGCCGGGATGGAGCGCTGACATGCGTTTGAATACATTGAAACCGGCGACCGGCAGCAAGCGGCTGCGACTCCGCGTCGGGCGCGGCGCCTCTGCCGGCCAGGGCAAGACCTGCGGCAAGGGCGGCAAGGGCCAGAAGGCGCGCAAGGGCGGCTACCACAAGGTCGGCTTTGAAGGCGGCCAGGTGCCGCTGCAGCGCCGGCTGCCCAAGGTCGGCTTCCGCTCGGCGATGCGGAGGACGCGCGCCGAAGTCACGCTCACGGATCTCGCGAAGGTCAAGGCCGACCTGATCGATCTCGCGGCGCTCCTGTCGGCGAGCGTCGTGCCGCGCGATACCGAGCGCGCAAAAGTGATCCTGTCCGGCGAGATCAAGCGCAAGGTGACGCTGCAGGGACCCGCCGTCGTCGCGACGAAAGGCGCGCGCGCCGCGATCGAAAAGGCCGGCGGCAGGATCGAAGAGGGCACGGCGGCCTGAAGGCCGCGCTCGGCGACACATGGCAACCACGGCAGGCAATGCGGCGCTCGCGCTCGGTGAAGTCACGCGCTACACCGAGATGCGCTACCGGCTGTTCTTCCTGCTGGGGGCTCTGGTCGTTTACCGCATCGGCACCTTCGTGCCGGTGCCGGGCATCGACCCGATTGCGCTCGCGCGCCTGTTCGACAGCCAGGAAGGCACCATCCTCGGCCTTTTCAACATGTTTTCCGGCGGCGCGCTCGAGCGGCTCTCCATCTTCGCGATGGGCGTGATGCCCTACATCTCGGCTTCCATCATCATGCAGATGATGGCGGTGGTCGTCCCCACGATGGCCGCGATCAAGAAGGAAGGCGAGTCGGGGCGCCGCAAGATCACGCAGTGGACGCGTTACTTCACGGTCGTGCTGGCCGCGTTCCAGGGATTCGCGGCCTCGATCGCGTTCCAGAACCAGGGCGTCGTGATCCATCCGGGCACGTTCTCGTTCGTGGTGCCGGCGGTGCTGACGCTGACCGCGGGCACGATGTTCCTGATGTGGCTCGGCGAGCAGATCACCGAGCGCGGCATCGGCAACGGCATCTCGATGCTGATCCTTGCGGGCATCATTTCGGGCCTGCCTTCCGCGATCGGCGGCACGCTCGAGCAGGTGCGCGGCGGCGAGATGAACCCGGCCTTCGCGATCATCCTGCTGCTGCTGATCGGCGCGGTCACCGCGTTCTGCGTCTTCGTCGAGAGCGGCCAGCGCCGCATCCCGGTCAACTATGCCAAGCGGCAGGTAGGCCGTCGCATGTACGCGGGCCAGACCAGCCACCTGCCGTTCAAGCTCAACATGTCCGGCGTCATCCCGCCGATCTTCGCGTCGTCGCTGCTCCTGTTCCCGGCGACGCTCGCGAGCTTCTTCGGCACGGGCGAGGCCGGCACCTGGCTGCAGACCGTCGCCGCGGCGCTCGGCTGGGGCCAGCCACTGCATCTCCTGATCTACGGCGGCCTGATCATCTTCTTCTGCTTCTTCTACACGGCGCTCGTGTTCAACTCGCGCGAGACCGCGGAGAACCTGAAGAAGGGCGGGGCGTTCATTCCTGGCATCCGGCCGGGCCAGCAGACCGGCGAGTACATCGACAAGGTGCTGACGCGCCTGACCGTCTGGGGCGCGCTCTACGTGACCCTCGTCTGCCTGCTGCCCGAGATCCTGATGTCCTACGGCCGAGTGCCGTTCTATTTCGGCGGCACTTCGCTCCTGATCATGGTGGTGGTGGTGATGGACTTCGTGGCCCAGCTGCACGCGCACATGATGTCGCACCAGTACGAGGGACTCATGAAGAAGGCCAACCTGCGCGGTTACGGCAAGAGGGGTCCGTGAGATGAAGGTTCGTCCATCGGTCCGGAAGATCTGCAAGAACTGCAAGATCGTGCGGCGCAAGGGTGTCGTGCGGGTCATCTGCTCGTCCGACGCTCGCCACAAGCAGCGCCAGGGCTGAGCGCAGGGGCTTGGAAATGTTGAGAAAAGCGGCTTTTTCACGTAAGCTTCGCGGTTCTTCGCGGGGCAGGGACAGGTAGTCATGGCGCGCATCGCCGGCATCAATATTCCGGTCAACAAGCACGTTTGGGTGGGGCTGATGCACATCTACGGCATCGGCCGCTCGCGCGCGCTGTCGATCAGCCGCGCAGCGGGTGTCGAGCCGTCGACCAAGGTGCGCGACCTGACCGAGCCCGAGGTCAATGCGCTGCGCTCGCAGGTGACGCGCTTCATGGTCGAGGGCGATCTTCGCCGCGAGAACGCGATGAGCCTCAAGCGCCTGATGGATCTCGGCTGCTATCGCGGCATCCGGCATCGCAAGGGACTGCCGGCGCGCGGCCAGCGCACTCGCACGAATGCGCGCACCCGCAAGGGCCCGCGCCGCGCCGCGATCAAGACCAACGTGCAGGCGGGCAAGGTTTGACGATGGCCGAACAGAACACCGAACCGAAGAGCGAAGCGAAAGCCGACGCGAAGCCGGAGCAGAAGGCCGAGCCGAAAGGCGCGGAGAAGCCGGGCGCCCCGGCTGCCGCCAAGACGCGCAAGAAGATCAAGCGCCAGGTGTCGGATGGCGTCGCGCACATTCACGCGTCGTTCAACAACACGATCGTGACGATCACCGACCGGCAGGGCAACACGCTCGCCTGGGCGACTTCGGGCGGCTCGGGTTTCAGGGGCTCGCGCAAGAGCACGCCGTTCGCCGCACAGGTCGCGGCCGAGAAGGCGGGCGTCGCGGCGCAGGAGCATGGGCTGCGGACGGTGGAAGTGCGCGTCCGCGGGCCGGGCCCGGGCCGCGAATCCGCGGTCCGCGCGCTGAACGCCTGCGGGCTCAAGGTCACGAGCATCGAGGACGTGACGCCGATTCCGCACAACGGTTGCCGCCCGCCCAAGAAGCGGCGCGTCTGACGTCGAGAGGACAATGGCCAGATATCTCGGTCCCAAGTGCAAGCTCTCGCGCCGCGAGGGCACCGATCTCTTCCTGAAGAGCGGCATCAAGCCGCTCGAGAGCAAGTGCAAGCTCGAAGTGCCGCCGGGCGGCATCAAGGGCGATCGCCGCACGCGGCTGTCCGGCTACGGCGTACAGCTGCGCGAAAAGCAGAAGCTGCGCCGCATGTACGGCATTCTCGAGCGCCAGTTCCGCAATTACTACACCAAGGCCGCGGGCCGCCCGGGCTCGACCGGCGAGAACCTGCTGCGCTTCCTCGAGTCGCGGCTGGACAATGTCGTCTACCGGATGGGTTTTGCCGCGACCCGCGCCGAAGCGCGTCAGCTCGTGGGGCACAAGGCGATCGAGGTCAATGGCGAGACGGTCAACGTGCCGTCGTACCAGTGCCAGGCCGGAGACGTGGTCACCGTGCGCGAGAAGTCGAAGAGCCAGGCGCGCATCGCCGCGGCGCTAGCGATTGCGACCCAGGTCGGCTGGCCCGACTGGGTCGAAGTGGACGACAAGAAATTCAGCGGCACGCTCAAGGCGCTGCCCGACCGCGACCAGATTCTCCCGGACATCAACGAGAATCTGGTCGTCGAGCTCTATTCGAAGTAACAGGTAATGGCAATGCAAGGTTCCGCCACGGAGTTCCTGAAGCCCCGTTCCGTCAAGGTCACGGAGACCGCCGCGCGCCAGGCGCGCATCGTGATCGAGCCGTTCGAGCGCGGCTTCGGCCATACGCTCGGCAACGCGCTCAGGCGCGTGCTGCTGTCCTCGATGCCCGGCTGCGCCGTGACCGAGGTCGAGATCGAGGGCGTGCTGCACGAGTACACGAGCATCGAGGGCGTCCAGGAGGACGTCGTCGACATCCTGCTGAATCTGAAATCGGTCGCGATCGAGATGCACGCACGCGACTCGGTCGAGCTGCGTCTCCAGAAGAAGGGCCCGGGCCCGGTCACCGCGGGCGACATCCAGCTCGACCATGACGTCGCGATCGTGAACCCGGAACTCGTGATCGCGAATCTCAACAAGCCGGTCGAGCTCGCGATGACGCTCAAGATCGAGCGCGGCCGCGGCTACCGCCCGGCCGTGCAGCGCCTCGAGTTCGAGGAACAGAGCCGGCCGATCGGCCGGCTTCAGCTGGATGCGTCGTTTTCTCCGGTACGTCGCGTGACTTACGGCATCGAATCCGCGCGCGTCGAGCAGCGCACCGACCTCGACAAGCTGATCATCGACATCGAGACCAACGGCACGATCAACCCGGACGAGGCGATTCGCCGCGCCGGCGGGATCCTGAAGGAACAGCTCACCGTGTTCGTCGACCTCGAAGGCCAGGGCGAGTCCCCGAGCCGCGAGGCGGGCCCGCTGCCGGATCCGATCCTGCTGCGCCCGGTGGACGAGCTCGAGCTGACCGTTCGCAGTGCCAACTGCCTGAAGGCGGAGAATATCCATTACATCGGCGACCTGGTGCAGCGCACGGAAGTCGAGCTGCTGCGCACGCCGAACCTCGGCAAGAAGTCGCTGACGGAAATCAAGGAAGTGCTCGAGAGCCACGGGTTGACGCTCGGCATGCGCATCGAGGGCTGGCCGCCGGCGTCGCTGCGCCGCGAAGACGAGCTGCGCACGGCCTGAGCGCGGTAACGGGATAGCCACTCATGCGACATCAACTGTCGGGACGACAACTCTCGCGCAACAGCTCCCACCGTAAGGCGCTGATGCGGAACATGGCCGCTGCGCTCCTGCGCGTGGAAACGATCCGCACCACGCTGCCAAAGGCCAAGGAGCTGCGCCGCGTCGTCGAGCCGCTGATCACGCTCGGCAAGACCGATTCGCTGCCGGGCCGCCGCCGCGCCTGGATCACGCTTCGCGACGACGGGTTGGTCGAGAAGCTCTTCGGCGACATCGGGCCGCGCTTCCGCCACCGCGCCGGCGGCTACACGCGGATCCTCAAGATGGGTCCGCGGCCGGGAGATGCGGCGCCGATGGCGCTGATGCAGCTCGTCGAAGCCGGCGCGGTACCGGCGACTACGCCCGAGGACAAACCGGCGAAGAAGAAAGCCGCGACCAAGAAGGCGCCGGCGAAGAAAGCCGCGCCGAAGCCGGCCGCGAAGGCAGAGGCCAGGCCGAAGCGCCGCAAGAAGGCCGCCGCGGGCTGACGATTTCCAATCCTGCGAGCGGCCGATGGCCGCTCCTGGTCGCCATGGAGAAGCCGGGGACATCCCCGGCTTTTTTTAGGGTGCCGGGGCCTTAAAAGGGGACGTTCCCCTTTAGTCGCTAAAGGGGAA
>JBOHZO010000059.1:0-4554 GCA_050738555.1 Steroidobacteraceae bacterium
CCCGCGCACCGTGCCGCGCGGCGCGCTGCGCGCAGGCGAGACCGCCGCTGCCGCCGCCGATCACGATCAAATCCCACGATTGCGTCATGGTCTACTCACGCGGCTGCCGCGAAGGCCGATGATATACTCGAACCGATCATGGTCTGGATTCTCCTGCTCGCGCTCGCGGCGCTTGCCGCGGCCGTTGCGATGGCGGCGCGTCGCGGACTGGTTGCGTTGCAGGACACGAAGCAGGATGCCTGGGGCGTGCTCGAAGCGCAGCTCGTCAAGCGCCACGAGCTGATGGCGCAGATCGTCGCCTTGTGCGCGAAACCGATGCGCGACGAGCGCGAAGTCCTCGACCGCGTCTCGATCTCCGGCAGTGCCGTCCTCGCGGCCGCCAAGCGGACGAATGTCCCGGCGCTCGCCGCCGCGGACAAGTCCCACCGCACCGCAGTCGCGGCCCTCTTCGCGCGCGCCGGAAGCCATGCGCCGCTCTCGGCAAGCGCGGGCTTTGCGAAGCTCCGCGAACGCACGGCGACCCTCGATGCGCGCGTCGACGAGCGGCGGGAACAATACAACTCCGCCGTCAGCGTGCTGAACTTCCGCTGCCACGCATTCCCGTACAGCCTCGTGGCGCGCACGATGGGCGTGCGGCCCGCCGCTTTCCTTCCCTGACGGTGCCGCGCGCGCCGCGATATATTACGTCGCCATGCGCATCGCGACCTGGAACGTCAACTCGCTGCGGGTGCGGATGGAGCACCTGAGCCGCTGGCTCGCGGACAACCCGGTCGATGCGATCGCGCTCCAGGAACTCAAGCTGGCGGACGAGCATTTCCCGCGCGCCGAGGTGGAAGCGCTCGGACTGCATTCGGTGTGCTACGGCCAGCGGACCTACAACGGGGTCGCAATTCTTTCGCGATCGCCGGCCGCGGACGCCTCGACCGGCATGCCGGCCGATGCCGATCCGCAGCGACGCGTCGTCGCAGCAAGCATCGGATCCCTGCGCGTCGTGAACGTCTATGTGCCGAACGGCCAGGCAGTGGGCTCGGAAAAGTACACGTACAAGCTCGCCTGGCTCGAGCGGCTCCGCGCCTACCTGGCGTCGCTGCTGCCGGTTCATCCGCTTCTACTCGTCGCCGGCGATTTCAACATCGCGCCGGAGGACCGCGACGTGCACGACCCGGCGGCCTGGGAAGGCTCCGTGCACGTGAGCCCGCCCGAACGCGAAGCGCTCGCGAAAATCGCGGCGCTCGGGTTCACGGACCTGTTCCGGCGCTTCGAGCAGCCCGCGCGCTCGTGGAGCTGGTGGGACTACCGCATGGGGGCGTTTCGCAGGGATCACGGGTTGCGCATCGACCTGATGCTCGCATCGAAGGCGCTCGCCGAGCGCTGCACAGCCTGCACGATCGACCGCACGCCGCGCGCCTGGGAGCGGCCTTCCGATCACGCGCCGGTCACGGCCGTATTTGACATACCGTGAGCCGAAGGATGTGATGCCGCGCATGTCCGCGCCACTTCGATTGGTTGGAGGCGCCGCCCGGGGCGTAAAATCGCCTGCACAACCGCCTCCTGAAGGGGCTCGCAGGATCGTGCCAAGGCCTTATCGGCGAAGCGATTTTGACGTCACCGACACGGTGCAGGTGAGCTCGCCTGCCGCCGTGCGCGAGGCGGTGCTCGAGCTCTACGCCGACACCTGGCCCGGCGCGCCGCGCGACACGCTCGTCACGGCGCTCACCGACTTCGAACGGCTCTTCACCGGTCAGACGCCCGGCTATCTCGGCGTCGACACCGTCTACCACGATCTCCAGCACTCGCAGGATGTGGTGCTGGCGATGGCGCGGCTCCTGGCCGGCTACGAGAGGAGCCATCCGGATGGCCCGCACATCGGCGCCGAGCGCGCGCTGATGGCGATGGTCACCGCCCTTTTCCACGACTCCGGCTACATCCGCGAGGCGAACGAAAGCGCCATTTCGAATGGCGCGGTATTCACGCGCAATCACGTGACGCGGAGCGCCCGCTTCCTCGCGAAATACCTCCCCGGTGCCGGGCTCGGGGGCTGGGCGCCGGTCGCCACGCGCATCGTGCATTTCACCGGCTACGAAGTACCGCTCGAGTTGCTCCGCGTCGCCGATCCGCGCGACCGCCTCGTTGGAAACCTGCTCGGCACGGCCGACATGCTCGCGCAGATGGCGGACCGCTGTTATCTCGAGAAATGCCGCGACCGCCTCTACGCGGAGTTCGTGCTCGGCGACGTCGCCGTGCACGCCGGAGCCGAGGGCGTGAAGGTGCTTTACGGCTCGGGCCTGGACCTGCTGCGCCAGACGCCGCAATTCATCGCCTCCACGATCGACAACCGCCTCGGTACCGCGTTCGGCCACAGTTACCGCTACGTCGAGCCGCTCTATGGCGGCGACAATCCGTACATGAACGCCATCCGCCAGAACGTCGGATACCTGCACGGGCTGACGCGCGGCAGCCGCTGGCCGATGCTGCGGCGCAATCCGCCGGTGTTCACCGTCGTGCCGAACGCCATGGACGGCGTGCGGACGCTGCTCGTCAAGCACCTCAAGGAAGTCTTCGGCGCGCCGCAGGCCGCCGTCAACGCGAGCTGAGCCGCGCCCAGCGCGATCGCATGCGGGGCGGCGCATCGACGTCGAGCACGTAACGCTCCCGGATCGCCGGCAGGCGCGCAAGAATCTCCGGTTCGCCGTCCACACCGTTGCCGGCGATCGCCTCGGCGAGAAGTCGCGTGGTCATCCGCTCGAGTGCGCGCCGGGCAACCGGCGCGAAGCTCAGGTGCCAGGGCTCGGGCTGCACGCCGCGGCCGCGACGCGTGTACGGACGGTAGAAACCGTAGCGACCCATGTTCTCTCCGAGCCACGCCGAAAGCGCCGCGAAAGGGCCGCCGCGGCGGAATTCCCCGACCTCGAGCTTCGGCTCGTAACCCGCCGCGATGACTCGCCCGTCGGCCACGTCGATGTCGCTGCCCCAGTGATGCCGGCTCGCGCCGGGCAGCGCGGACCAGAGCAGAATCGTCTCCACACGCTCGCCGGGGTCGAGTGCGCTCATCCGCCTGGGCCGGCCCGCGCGGTCGAGCGCCGGTTTTTTGCCCCGGTACTTGGCGTTCCAGATCGCGCGCTGGCGCTCGAAGTCGCGAAATGACGACACCGGCGACAGCTCGAATCCTGCGCGCCCCGCGGCTTCTCGCAGCGCAAGAAACGGCCGTACGACCGCCGTATGCAGCAGGCAGCGCGGCTCTTCCAGCACGACGATATGGCTGCGATCCCGGCCGGTCAGTTGCAATCCGTTCAAGCACGATATGATGATCGCTTAGGACAAGAGCCGCCACGGCCCATGAAGGAACTGCGCCTCAACAAGCTTGCGATCGCGGCCACGGCGGGCACCGTGGCCGTCGTCGTGCTTGCCGCCGTCACGATCCTCGACGATCCGTCGAGCATCGCACGCCGCGGCTTGCTGTGGCCGCTCATTGGCCTCGGGATCGTCCTCGTCGTCGCACTCGTCGTGGCCTGGCGCTTCGAAATGCGCGTGACGGATCCGCTCACCGACATGCTTCGGGCCGTCGAGCGACTTTCGAGCGGCGACTGGGCGACGCGCGTCGAGGTGCCACTCGGACGGATCGGCCGCGCATTCGGCAGCGCGCTCGAAAGGCTCCGCATCAACCTCTCGGATCACGCGGCGACCGGGCGCGCGCTCGACATCATGCTGGACAGCATGAATGACGCCGTCTTCGTTACGTCCCCGGACGGGCTGATCAAGCGCGTCAACCTGGCGGCGTCGCAGATGCTCGGCTGGTCGCAAATGGAACTGCTCGGCCGGGAGCTCGCGTACGTCATCTCGGACCAGGACCGTCCTACCTTCAACATCGAGCAGGCCGTGAACGAGATGCTCGAGCTGACGGTGCGCACGAAGAGCGGCCAGACCATCCCGGTGTCGCTGTCCGGATCCGTCATGTCGGCCGAAGATCCGCGCTTCCAGGGCTGCATCTTCGTCGCGCGCAACATCACCGACCGCAAGCGCGCCGAGCGGCGCATCCGCTATCTCGCGCGCTACGACACGCTGACGAAGGTCCCGAACCGGCTCCAGTTTCAGCACTCCCTGCAGCAGGCGATCGCGCGCACGCGCCGCGCCGGGCGCGAGCTTGCGCTGATCTACCTCGATCTCGACCACTTCAAGGAAGTCAACGACACTTTCGGTCACGCCGCCGGCGACCGGGCGCTCGAGATCCTGTCCGAGCGCATGAACCGGCAGCTGCCGCGCGACACGATGCTCGGCCGCCTCGCCGGCGACGAGTTCGCGCTGTTCGTCGAGAACCTGCCCGCGAAGACCGACAACCGGCCCGTGATCGGCGCGCTTGCGCGCGAGCTCCTGGACGAGCTCGGCCGGCCGTTCCACCTCGGCCAGCACGAATTGTACGTGACCGGCAGCGTCGGCATCGCGCTCTGCCCGCGCGACGCCGACAACGTCGTGGATCTCATCCGCGATGCCGACGCGGCGATGTACTACTCGAAGCAGAACGGCGGCAACAGCCACAGCTTTTTCACGCCGGAGATG
>JBOHZO010000060.1:0-14195 GCA_050738555.1 Steroidobacteraceae bacterium
GGGGACAGGATGGCGAAAGCGACCGGCGACATACGCAACATTGCCCTGGTCGGCCACGCCGGGGCGGGGAAAACCTTGCTGGCCGAAGCGCTTCTGCTCGGCGCCGGCGCGATCCGCGCGAAGGGCAGTCTGAGCCGGGGCACCACCGTCTGCGATCACGATCCCCAGGCGCGCCGCCTGCTGCATTCGGTCGACGCGACCCTGTGCTGGCTCGAGGCCGGCGATGCCCATGTCAACCTCATCGACACGCCGGGATACCCCGATTTCATCGGCCGGACCCTGCCAGTCCTCGAGGCGGTCGAAACCGCCGCGGTGGTGACGAGCGCGGTGGCGGGCGTCGAGCCGATGTCCCAGCGCATGATGGATGCCGCCCGCGAGCGCGGGCTCTGCCGCCTGGTCGTGATCAACAAGATCGATGCCCGCGAGGCGAATCCCGAAGCCACGCTCGAGGAAATCCGCGACCAGTTCGGCCGTGAGTGCCTGCCGATCAACCTGCCGGCCGCGGGCGGCAGCAGGGTCGTCGACTGTTTTTTCCATAATGACGGCGAGCCCACCGATTTTTCCTCGGTCAAGGAAGCGCACACCCGCATCATCGACCAGGTGGTCGAGGTCGACGACGACTTGATGGCGGTCTACCTCGAACAGGGGGAGGAACTCGCCCCGGAGCAGCTGCACGATCCCTTCGAGAAAGCCCTGCGTGAAGGCCACCTCGTGCCCGTCTGCTTCGTTTCCGCCGAGACCGGCGCGGGCGTTCCCGAGCTGCTCGAGACGTTGTCGCGCCTGATGCCGAATCCCGCGGAGGGCAACCCGCCGCCGTTCATGAAAGCTGCGGGCGAGGACGCGGAACGTGTGGCCGTTGCGCCGGAGCCCGGTCGCCACGCGATTGCCCACGTGTTCAAGGTGATCATGGACCCCTTCGTCGGCAAGCTCGGTCTGTTCCGCGTGCACCAGGGAACCATCCGGACCGGTGCCCAGCTGTTCGTCGGCGACGCGCGCAAGCCCGTCAAGATCGCGCATCTCTTTCGCATGCAGGGCAAGGATCACAGCGAAGTCCCGCAGGTCGTGCCCGGCGACATCTGCGCAGTCGCAAAGCTCGACGAGCTGCACTTCGACGCGGTGCTGCACGATTCGCACGACGAGGACAATTTCCACCTGAAGCCCATGGTGTTTCCGCCGGCGATGCTCGGCGTCGCGATCGAGCCGGAACGGCGCGGCGACGAGCACAAACTCGCCGAGGCGCTGCACAAGCTCGCTGCCGAGGACCCCTGCGTGCGCGTCGAGCACAGCACTTCGCTGAACGAGACCGTGCTCTACGGCATGGGCGACCTTCACCTGCGCGTGATGACCGAGCGCATGGGCGAGCGCTATGGCGTTGCGGTGAAGACGCGGCCGCCGAGAATTCCCTATCGCGAGACCATCACGCGCCCGGCCGAGGGCCATCACCGCCACAAGAAGCAGACGGGCGGCGCCGGCCAGTTCGGCGAGGTGTACCTGCGCATCGAGCCGCTCGCCCGCGGAACCGGCTTCGAGTTCGTGGACGACGTCGTCGGCGGCGCGATTCCGAACCAGTTCATCCCGGCCGTCGAGAAGGGCATCCGCCACGCGCTCGCCGAAGGCGCAGTCGCTGGATTTCCGCTCCAGGACATCCGCGTTTCCGTGTACGACGGCAAGTACCATTCCGTGGATTCGAAGGAAGTTGCATTCGTTTCGGCGGGACGCAAGGCTTTTCTCGATGCCGTGCAGAAGGCCAGTCCCGCCGTGCTCGAGCCGATCGTGCATGTCGAGATCAACGCCCCGGGTACCGTCATGGGCGACATCACGGCGGATCTCGCGACCCGCCGGGCGCGCATCGACGGCAACGAGGCGCGTGCCCGCGGCCGCATCATCGTGTCCGCGTACGTGCCGCTCGCGGAGGTGACCGACTACCAGAACCGGCTGAAGGCGCTGACCGGGGGCGAAGGCAGCTACACGCTGCAGTTGAGCCATTACGACCCGGTGCCGCCGCGCAAGCAGCAGGAACTCGCCTCGGCCTGGAAACCGTCCGCGGGCGAAGAATGAACGCCACGCCGCGCTCCGACACCCGCATAATGGCCGTGTTCTGCGACTTCGAGAACGTGGCGCTCGGCGTCCGCGACGCGAAGATCCCGACCTTCGACATTCGCAAGGTGCTCGAGCGCCTGCTGCTGAAGGGCAACATCGTCGTCAAGAAGGCCTACTGCAACTGGGAGCGTTACCAGGATTTCAAGCGGCCGATGCACGAGGCCGCGTTCGAGCTGATCGAGATTCCGCACGTGCGGCAGGGGGGCAAGAACTCCGCCGACATCCGCATGGTCGTGGATGCGCTCGACCTCTGCTACACGAAATCGCACGTCGACACTTTCGTCGTGATCAGCGGCGACTCCGATTTTTCCCCGCTCGTCTCGAAGCTCCGCGAGAACAACAAGATTGTGATCGGCTGCGGCGTGAAGAATTCGACTTCCGACCTGCTCATCAGCGGCTGCGACGAGTTCATCTATTATGACGACCTGGTGCGCGGCGAGGCGCGGGCGCGACATGCGCGCCGCGAAAAAAGCGCGAAGTCGACTGCCAAGGCGCCCGGCGCCGCCGACGATCGCCGGCAGGAGGGCATCGACCTGATGCTCGAGACCGCCGAAGACCTGTTTGCCGAGCGCGATGCCGAGGAAAAGGTCTGGGGCTCCATGGTCAAGCAGGCCATCAAGCGCCGCAAACCCGGGTTCAACGAGAGTTACTACGGATTCAAGACCTTCGGCAAATTGCTCGAGGAAGCGCGCGACCGCAAATTGATCGATCTCGAGTTCGACCCGAAATCCGGCGGCTACATCATCACGCGGGTCGCAGCCGGCTGACACGATGGAGAATGCGGCATGAACGGGCAGTCACTGATTTCGCGCAGCCTTTTTCTGACGCTCCTGGTCTCCGGGACGGGCGCCTGCCAGGAATCTCAGCACGTCGCCCCGAGCGGCGAGACGAGGGTTGCAGTGACCACCGTGGCAAGCGGTCTCGAGCATCCCTGGAGCCTCGCGTTCCTGCCCGACGGGCGCATGCTCGTCACGGAGCGGCCCGGGCGGCTTCGTTACGTCGGGAAGGACGGCGCGCTCTCCGAGCCGATTGCGGGCGTGCCTACCGTGCACGCCGTGGGTCAAGGCGGCCTGCTCGAGGTGATCCTCGATCCGGGGTTCGCGAAGAATTCCATCATCTATCTTTGCTTTGCCGAACCCGGCGAAGGCGAGAAGAACGGCACGGCGGTTGCGCGCGCGCACCTGGACGGACAACGTCTCGCTGACGTCGACGTCATTTTCCGGCAGCAGCCGAAATTCGCGAGCGCGCATCACTTCGGTTGCCGGCTCGTCTTCGCCCGGGACGGGAATCTCTTCGTGGCGCTTGGTGAGCGCAATTCACAGCGTGACAAGTCGCAGGATATCGGCACGCACATCGGCAAGATCGTTCGCATCACGAGGGATGGCGCGCCCGCTCCCGGGAATCCATTCGCGGACCGCAAAGGCGCAATGCCGGAGATCTGGTCCTATGGCCACCGCAACATCCAGGGCGCCGCGCTGCACCCGGAAACAGGCGAGCTATGGGCGCACGAACACGGCCCGCGTGGCGGCGACGAGATCAACCTGCCGCAGGCTGGGCGCAATTATGGCTGGCCCGTGATTACTTACGGCCGCGAATACACCGGCCCGGCGATCGGCGAGGGCACGAAGAAGGAAGGAATGGAGCAGCCCGTGCATTACTGGGTGCCGTCAATCGCGCCGTCCGGGATGGCATTCCACAGCGGAAACGGCTATCCGGGCTGGAAAGGACAGGTATTCGTCGGGGCGCTGGTGGCGCGCCAACTGGTTCGTCTCGCGGTCGAGGCCGACGGCAAGGTTCGCTCGGAGGAGCGCATCGCGATCGACGGACGCGTACGCGACGTGCGCGAAGGGCCCGACGGCGCGCTCTACCTGCTGACCGACGAGGACTCCGGCCAGTTGCTGCGTGTCGTGCCGGCCCCCTGACTCGTGGACCGGACCGAGCGATTCTACCGGATCCGACGCCGGCTGATCGAGAAGGGAACGCTGACTCGGCGCGAGATCGAGGACGATCTCGAGATTTCGCACGCGACGTTCAAGCGTGACATCGAGTACCTCCGCGACCGCCTGAACGTGCCGATCGTCTGGTCGCGCGCGCGCCAGGCCTACGTCCTCGACCTCGAGGCTGAACTTGCGGAGTTGCCCGGCGTCTGGTTCAGCCCTTCGGAGATTTACGCGCTGCTCGAGATCGAGCACCTGCTCGATACGCTGGGCTCGGGCCTGCTCGCGCGTCAGCTCGAGCCCTTGCGCGCGCGACTCCGTGCGCTGCTCGAGCGCGGCGACCGCGGGCATCGCGAGATCCGCCGCCGCATCCGCGTGCTGACGCTCGGCACGCGGCGCGTCGATCGTGACGTATTCGAGGCATTGTCCCTGGCGCTGCTCGGGAGAAAGCAGGTCTTCATCCGGCATCTCAAGCGCGGCGATGGCGGAATCACGGAACGGATGGTGTCGCCGCAGCGGCTCGTGCATTACCGATACAACTGGTACCTCGACGCCTGGTGCCACGTGCGCAAGGACCTGCGCGTCTTCGCCGTCGATGCAATCCGGCAGGCGCGCGTCGACGAGGCGGCGGCGCGGGAAATCGCCGATGCCGAGCTTGACCGCGTGCTGGGCGCGGGCTACGGCATTTTCGCGGGTGCGGAAACGGAGACCGCGGTGCTTCGCTTTACGCCCGCGAGCGCGCGCTGGGTCGCCGACGAAGTCTGGCATTCGCGGCAGGTCGGCCGGATCGAGTCCGACGGCAGTTACGTGCTCGAGCTGCCCTACAGCAAGGAACCGGAGCTCGTGATGGACCTGCTTCGGCACGGCGCAGGTGTCGAGGTACTGGCTCCGCCGGCGCTCCGGGCGCGGGTCGCCGGGGAACTTGCGGCGGCGGCCCGCCAATACTCCTGAGTCGCCGCACGGGAGTCGAGCTTCTGCGACCAGCCGTTCCGCGGGCGGGACCGGGCGTTGCGCGCGTGGGGTGAATCATGAATAAGTTGTCCGGATGAATCTCGATCGGCTGCGCGGCAACCGCAACCTGCTGTTCTGGGCGCTGCACACGCTCGGCTGGAGCGCCTACGGGCTTGCCCAGTTCGTCGGCTCGGCGGTCTATGGGAAGGAGCCGGGGTACGTGCAGGTGATCGCGATCGCCGCGGCGTCGGGCTTTCTGCTGTCGACGCCGCTGCGCCTGCTCTACCGCCGCCTGTGGCTCAGCGGGCCGCGTGCCATGCTGATCGGGTCGCCGATCGCCTGCTGGCTCGTCGCGCTCGCCTGGCGCGCGATCATCAATACGGCCTACATGGCGATCGTCAAGCCCGAGTGGGCGATGGAGCACACGCCGAAGCCGCTTGAGATTTTCGTCGGGACGCTCTCCTCGATGGCGCTGCTCCTGTGCTGGACCGGCCTGTACTACGGCGTGAAATTCTACGAGCGCCTGCAGCTCGAGCGCGAAGCGACCTTGAAGGCTTCGGCGCTGGCCCAGGAAGCGCAGCTCAAGATGCTGCGCTACCAGCTCAATCCGCATTTCCTGTTCAACACGCTGAATGCGATCTCGACGCTCGTGCTGGACGGGCAGAATCGCACGGCCAATCTCGCCGTATCCCGCCTGTCGGAATTCCTGCGCTACACGCTGGACCAGGACCCGATGAAGAAGGTCACGCTGCGCCAGGAGCTCGACGCGCTCAATCTTTACCTCGGCATCGAGAAACTGCGCTTCGGCGACCGGCTGCGCCTCGAATTCGACGTCGACGAGCGGGCGGAATCGGCGCTGGTGCCGTCGCTGCTGCTGCAGCCGTTGGTTGAGAACTCGATGAAGTACGCGATCGCGCCGCGTGAGCAGGGCGGCGCGGTGACGATCATCGCGGGAATCGAGGGTGGGGGCCTTCGTCTCGCGGTGGTTGACGACGGCCCTGGCCTGCCGGCCGCCACGGCGAGCGGGAATGGCCGCGGCGTCGGCTTGCGCAACACGCGCGAACGGCTAAAGGTGCTCTACGGCGATGCGCACCAGGTCGAAGTGGTTGATGCGGCCCCGGGACTGCGCGTCGAAATGCGGTTGCCGCTGGAAATTTGAACGCGATGACAGGAGCGATACGCGCAATCATCGTCGACGACGAGCCGCTCGCACGCCGCGGGCTCGAGCTCAGGCTCCGCGTCTTCAAGGATTTCGAGATCGTCGCGCAATGCGCGAATGGCCGCGAGGCACTCGACGCGGTTGCCGAGCACGCGCCCGACCTGATGTTCCTCGACATTGAGATGCCGGGCATCGACGGCTTCGAGGTTCTGCGCCGCATACCGCAGACCAGCATGCCGATCGTCGTGTTCGTCACCGCCTTCGACCGCTACGCCATCGAAGCATTCGACGCGCATGCGCTCGATTACCTGCTGAAGCCGCTCGTCGACGAGCGCTTCGAGCGCACCATGGCGCACGTGCGCGATCAGTTCGCACAGCGCAAGTCAGTGAAGCATCGCGAGCAGCTCGTCGCGTTGCTTGCGAGCGTGACAGGCGCTGGCCAGCTGGACGCCGAGGAACTCCTGGCCCGCGGCGCCGCGGGCATTCCGCGGCGCTTTCCCGAGGTGCTGCCGATCCGCCTGGGCCGCGAGACCATCAGGCTGCCCGTCGCGGCCATCGAGTGGGTCGACGCGGCCGGGGATTACATGTGCGTGCACGCCGAGGGCCGCACACACGTGGTGCGCGCGACGATGAAGCAGTTCGAGGAGCGGCTGGATCCGGTCGACTTCCAGCGCATTCACCGCTCGACGATCGTCAACATTCGCCGCATCCGCAAGCTCAAGCCGCATACCAACGGCGAGTACTTCCTGACCCTGGAAGGAGGCCACGAGCTCAAGCTGAGCCGCAGCTACCGCGACCGCCTGGAGCGCATCCTGGGCAAGGGGTGAGGGCGGAGCCGCGTCCGCCGCGGATCAGCAATCGCCGGAAGCCTCGCACTGGTCGCGCGGCGGCGAACCGGGCGAGCCGTCGCCGCACCAGCCGAAGAAAAGCTGGAATACCAAGATCAGCATCGCGGCGACGGATTCCATGGCGCCGATTCTAGGCCGGAGACCGCCATACCGCCCGGCGCTGTCGAACGGGCTGTCGCGACACGGGCGTATTTGGTCGCAGTCTCGGCCGGCGCGCAACCGGCCGTCGGGCGTAGGCTCCGGTCCCATGAAGCCACCCGACCCGATCGTGGTGTCAATCGGGCTCGCGGTGACGCCCGCGCGCACCTATGCCGCATTCACCGCGCACTTCGCCGAGTGGTGGCCCGCTGCGACGCACGCGCAGTCGCGTCAGGCCGGTACCCGTTGCCGCCTGGATGCGAGCGCGGGCGGCGCGCCGGAGGAGCAGGCGCCCGACGGCACTCGCCATGTCCGGGGCGCGGTTCAGGCGCTCGAACCCGGCCGGCGCATCCGGTTCAGCTGGCATCCCGGGCGCGAGCCGGAGTCGGCGCAATGGATCGACGTCGTATTCGAAGCGGCCAATAGCGGCAACCGCGTCACGCTGACGCACGGCGGCTGGGAAGCGCTCGGCGAAATCGCTCCGATCCTGCGGCAAGAATACGTCTCAGGCTGGCGAAACGTTTTCGGCATCATCTACGCCGACTTCGCCGACGGGCACGCATGAAATGAGCGGCACGGGCGCGCGGGGGACGCTTCCTCGCATGCTCAGAAAATCGGACATTCACGCGCTCGGAATATCCACTGCGCGCCAATGCCGCTCATTGCTTGAGCACCCAGTCGACGACGGCAGCTTGGATGGTTTCGCCGACGCCATGCTGCGCGCCGGGATGATTCACGAACACGACGACGGCATAGGTCTTGCCGGACTTCCCGCCGACGTAGCCCGCGATCGCGCTGACGTCCTTGAGCGTGCCCGTCTTCATGCGAATGCGGCTCGGATCGTCGACATTCGCAAAACGCTCCTCGAGCGTGCCGTCGAGGCCGCCGAGCGCGAGCGAAGTCAGGAATTCCGGCGCAAATCGGCTCCGCCAGGCGCCGGCCAGCAGGCGCGCCATGCTGTCGGCGGACATGCGCGCCTCGCGCGAGAGACCCGAGCCGTTGCCGATGACGAGCTCCGGAAGCTCCAGGCCGCGGGTCTTCAGCCAGTTCTTGATCGCCACTTCGCCCGCTTCGGTCGTCGCGGGCGTGCCGCTCATTTCGGCGGCAATCGCGAGCACGAGCGACCGCGCCATCATGTTGCTCGAGTACTTGTTCGTCACACGCACGATTTCCGAGAGCGGCTGCGATTCGTGGGTGAGTAGCAGGCGGGCGGCAGGGGGCGTCGGCGCACGCAGGAGTCCGCCGCGAAACTGGCCGCCGAGCTGGCGCCAGAGCGTGACGAAGGTTCCCCAGGCGTATTCCGCCGGCTCCATGATCGCGAGCCGCTGCGTCTGCGGCCCACAACTCGCCGCGAGCCGGCCGGTCGCGACGACGCGCTCGGGCTTCGTGGGCTCGATCGTGTAAGCGACCCGGCTGTTGCGGCCGGCACAACGGCCGCTCGCCAGCGTGACGCGATTCTCGACGACGAGCCCCTCGGGAAAGGGCTGGATCCTGATATCGATGCCGCCGCCGTCGTCAGATGGCCGGATCGTGAAGTCCGACGACTGCCAGTTCACGAGCATCGGGTCGGGCAATACGTTGTACGTGCGCCAGAACTTGCCGTCGAAATCCTCGGGACGCTCGTCGGCCGCGGTGTAGCGCGTCTGGTCGATGACGATGTCGCCCTCGATGACGCGGAGTCCCGTCTGCCGCAGATCGCTCACGAAGCGCCACCAGCGCTCGATCGTGAGCAGGGGATCGCCGCCGCCCTGGAGATAGAGGTTGCCCTTGAGCACGCCATTGACCACCGGGACGTCGGACCAGGCGCGCGTTTTCCAGGAATAGGCGGGACCGAGAAGATCGAGCGCCGCCCAGGTCGGCAGGAGCTTCATCGTCGACGCGGGCGGACGCGGCATGTCCGGATTGAGTTCGAGGAGACTGGCGCGGCCCTGGACGTCGCGCACGACGACGCTGACGCTCGACTCGGGCAGCGATTGGCGCTCGAGCACGGCGCGCGGGCCCGGCGGCAGATCCACCGCCAGGCAGGATGCCGCGAACGACGCGCCGATCAGGATGGCCGGGAACCGGAACCTCATTTGGTGCAATACTAATGTGCATGGATGCAACTTGCAGCGATCGCCGCAGTCTGAGCGCAGGAACTATTTTCGATCCGGAGTATCAATGAACATCCGTCTGCGCCGGTTGTGGCCGGCGGCATTTCTCGCCTTGCTCGTTGCCTGCACCGAGCGGACACCGACCGCCGATGAAGCGGCGGACGCCGCAGCTCCCGCGCCCGGAGCGGCCGCGCCGGCGGTCGCGCCGGCCGAGGCTCCGGCGATTGCGGGCGCCTTGCCCAATTTCGCCTCGCTCGTCGACTCCTACGGTCCCGCCGTCGTCAACGTGACCACGGTCGCGCGGCGACAGGCGAACTTCGGCCCGCGCCCGGACATCTCGCCCGACGATCCGCTCTACGAGTTTTTCCGTCGCTTCGGATTTGGTGATCCGCGCGCGCAGGTGCCGCCAGCGCGCGGTGAGGGCTCCGGGTTCGTCATCAGCGCCGACGGTTACATCCTGACCAATGCGCACGTCGTAGCGGAGGCGCGCGAGGTGACGGTGCGCACGACCGACCGGCGCGAGTACCCCGCCAAGGTCGTCGGCGTGGATGCGGGCACCGACGTCGCCGTGCTCAAGATCGAGGCCTCGAAGCTGCCCGTCGTCCGCATCGGCGACCCGCAAGGCCTGAAGGCCGGCGAATGGGTCGTCGCGATCGGTTCGCCGTTCGGATTCGAGAACTCGGTGACGGCCGGCATCGTCAGCGCGACTGCGCGCTCGCTGGACGGGGGCGCGTATACGCCGTTCATCCAGACCGACGTGGCGGTCAATCCCGGCAACTCGGGCGGGCCGCTCTTCAACCTGCGCGGCGAAGTGATCGGCATCAACTCGCAGATCTACAGCCGCACCGGCGGCTACCAGGGCGTCTCGTTCGCGATCCCCATCGACGTCGCGATTAACGTGAAGAACCAGCTGGTCGCGAGCGGGCGCGTCGAGCGCGGCCGCATCGGCGTCACGATCCAGGAGGTCAACCAGGCGCTGGCCGACTCGTTCAAGCTCGCGCGGCCGCGCGGCGCGCTCGTGAGCCAGGTCGAAGAGGACAGTCCTGCCGACGACGCCGGCCTCAAGCCCGGCGACGTGATTCTCGCGGTCGACGGCCAGGAGATCGAGCTTTCGAGCGAGCTGCCCGCGATCATCGCGGGCATCAAACCCGGCAAGGAGGCGTCGCTCACGATCTGGCGCGACAAGTCGGAGCGAAAGAGCCGCATCAAGGTCGGCGAGTTCGAGAACGAGCCCGCCGTTGCAATGCGCGAGCCGCAGTCCGATGCGGAAACCGGAAAGCTGGGCCTCGCCGTGCGTCCGCTCACGGGCAGCGAGCGGGAGGAGTTGCGAACCACGGGACGCCTGGTGGTCGAAGGCGCCGACGGCCCGGCGGCGATCGCGGGCGTGGAGCCCGGCGACGTGCTGATCGCCGTCAACGGCATGCAGATAGCGACCGTCGGCGAGTTTCGCACCGCGGTGAACGCTTCGGGCAAGACGGTCGCGCTGCTGATTCAGCGCGGCAATGCCCAGATCTTCGTTCCGGTGCGGATCGACTCCTGATGGCGTGCGCCAGCTCGACCGCGCTGGCGCCATTCCTGTTCGCGGCGATGGCGCTGCCCGCGGCGGCGGAAACCTCCCGCGAGCCCGGCTCGATGTTTCGCGATTGCGACGACTGCCCGGAGATGGTCGTGATACCCGCGGGCAGTTTCGTGATGGGCACGCCCGCTGTGCGCGGCGCGCGCGGTGCGGCTGCGGCGGAGCGCGACGCCGTGGTGATCGAATTGCCACGCGCATTCGGGCTCGGCCGCCATGAGGTGACCCGCGCCCAGTACCGGCGCTTCATCGCGGATAGCGGGTATGAACCGAAGCCGGGCTGCCGCGTCTGGGATCCCGCGCTGTCGCGCTTCAATGAGGATGCGCGCCGCGGCTGGCAGGATCCGGCATCGACCGCGGCAGCCGGCGACGAACTGCCGGTAAGCTGCGTTTCCTTCGCTGATGCTCAAGCCTATGTGCAATGGCTCTCCGGCAAGACCGGCGCGCGCTACCGGCTGCCTTCCGAAGCCGAGTGGGAATACGCGGCGCGCGCGGGCAGCCGGACGCTCCGGCCCTGGGGCGACGAATCCGAGCACGGCTGCGATCACGCGAACACGTATGACGTCGTGTCCGAAGCGGGCTACCGCCTCGGCTGGCCCAATGCGGGCTGCCGCGACGGGCACGCCGATCTCGCGGCCGTCGGCCGGTTCAGTCCCAACGCATTCGGTCTGCATGATGTAATCGGCAACGTCAAGGAGTGGGTCCAGGATTGCGCGACGGAAAGTTACGTCGGGCGTCCGCGCGATGCGCGCGCCTGGGAATGGCTCGGTGGCTGCGGCGAGCGCGTGCAACGCGGCGGAAGCTGGTTGACGCCGCCCGCGGAAAGCCGGAGCGCCTTCCGGATTGCCGCGCCCGCCGGTGAGCATGCGGGCGATGCCGGATTCCGCGTTGCGCTCGATCTCGCGGCGGGTGAGTCCGACGATCGATGAAATGGGCATCTCTGCTTGCCATGCTGCTGGTCATCGCGCCGGGCGCAATCGGCCAGCCCGCGACGACGGCGAGCGCAACGAAGGATTGCGAAGCCTGCCCGGAGCTCGCGCTGGTTCCGCCCGGCCAATTCATGATGGGTTCGACGCCCGATGCAGTGGAACGCAATGCCGACACCGGCGAGTCGCCTGCAATCGCGCTCTCGTTCGCGCGGCCCTTCCTGATCGCGCGCCGCGAGATCACGGTCGGGGAGTTCCGCCGCTTCGTCGAAGCGACCGGCTGGAAAGCGGTCTTGGGTTGCCGCGTGTGGCTCGGCGGCCAGTGGGTGCAGGACCGCGACCGGAGCTGGCGCGATCCCGGCTTCGGCGCTGCGCCGCGGGACGACGAGCCGGTCGTCTGCGTGAGCTGGGACGATGCCCGCGCCTACGCGGAATGGCTCGGCAAGGAGAGCGGCAAGCGCTACCGCCTGCCCTCGGAAGCGGAATGGGAGTATGTCGCGCGCGGCGGAACTTCATTCCCGCGTTACTGGGGCGAGCGCGATTCGCGCGAGGACGTCGCGCTGTCGCTCGCCTGCGACCACGCAAACGTCTACGACTCATCTGCGGTCGACGCGCAGCGCTTTCCCTGGCCGAATGCGCGATGCAGCGATCGCGCGCCGGCGCTGGCGCCGGTCGGGCAGTACAAGCCGAACGCGTTCGGCGTCTTCGACATCATCGGCAATGCGCGCGAGTGGGTGATGGATTGCTTTACCGCGAGTTATGCCGGGCGGCCGCTGGACGCGCGAGCCTGGACCTGGCAGGGCGGTTGCGAGTTGAAGGGCGTGCGCGGCGGCTCCTGGGCGAGCCGGCCGCGCGATGCGCGCGCCCCGGCGCGCGGCGCGGAACTCACCTCGCATCGCCAGTCCGATCTAGGATTCCGCGTCGCCCGCGACTACGAGTGAAGGCGGATCTTCCGCCAGGCGCCGCTCTTCCAGCGGAACCAGAGCGCCGTGCCGATCGCGAGCACGTACACGAGGATCGCGCTCCAGCCGCCGACGGCACCCAGGCCGTATCCGGGCGCCGACTCGAACCAGCCTTCGCCCGGCGCGAACGTGAGCAGGTGCGTGAGCGGAAGGAACAGGAACACGCCGCAGGCCAGCACGATCAGGGCGGGCACACGCGCGTCCCCCGCGCCGCGGAGGCAGAACGCGCTCGCGAAATTGACGCCGTCGAAGAACTGGTAAGCGGCGGCAAGCCAGAACAGCGAGGAACAGAGCGCGATGACTTCCGCGGCGCGCGGATCGGCCGCATTGACGAAGAGCGGCACGACCCAGTCGCCGACGAGCGCGATCAGGACGCCGATTCCGCCCATGTAACAGGCGACGATCCCAATGATCCGGTTGCCGAGGCGCTCGGCCCAGTCGCGATCCCCCGCGCCGATCGCCTGTCCGACCAGCGTCGTGCCGGCGAGGGCGAGCCCGATGCCCGGCATGTAAGCGAGCGCAGTGAAGATCGTGACGATCTGCGTTGCCGCGCCGTCGACCACGCCGAACTGCACCTGCATGAGCTGGAATAGCGCCGCCGCGCCGAGATCGACGCAGGCCGTCATCGCCATGGGAAGGCCGAGCGCGATCAGCGTGACAATGCGACGCGTCTGCGGCCGCCACGTCAGCCGCGGCCGGAATCGCTCGGGCTCGAGACGGAGGATCATCCGGATCGCCAGCAGCACGCCGACCAGTTCCGCCACCGTCGTCGCCCAGGCTGCGCCGGCCATGCCCCAGCCGAACCGGAAAATGAAAATCTCGTTCAGTATCACGTTCGAGCCCATGACGACGAGCCCGATCACGAGCGGGATCCGCGTCCGGCCGACGCCGTTGAAGTAGGCGACCGCGGTCCACAGCGCCGCGGCCAACGGGCCGCCGAGCATGCGCGGCATCCAGAATTCGAGGGCGAGATCCCCGACTTCCGGCGGCAGTCCGAATGCGTGGAACATGGGCGGACCGATGGCGATCGTGAGCGCGAATGCGGGAATCGTCAGCACCGAAGCCCAGAGTCCCATCCAGGCAATCTGGCTGGTGCGGCGATAGCGGCCGGCGCCGTAGGCTTGCGCGACGAGCGTCTGCACGCCCATCGCGACACCGCCGATCAGGAAGAGCGCGAGCAACGCGAGCCAGTGAACCGCCGCGATCGCCGCGGTCGCCGCCGTCGACAGGCGCCCGATGAACCAGGTGTCAGTCAGGTTCAGCACGGCCTGCACCGTGCTGTTCAGGATGAGTGGCAGCGCGAGCACGGCGACCGCACGCATGTCGATGCGGCGCTCGCCGCCGGCGTCCCGACGCACCGCGGGCAGGGCGCTTTCGCGGCGCGCGCTGGATTCGCCCGCCCTCATGGGCGCGTTGCTGGAAATTTCTCGTGCCAGGGGCCGCCGCCGCGGCCCGCAATCCAGGCATGCAGCTCAGCGGCTATGGCGAGCGCGATCGCTTCCGGCGTG
>JBOHZO010000061.1:0-30863 GCA_050738555.1 Steroidobacteraceae bacterium
GCTCGTGCAGGATTGTTGAGGCCACGCCGCGAAAGCCGTGGCCCGTCATGCGTCCGCGATACCCCATCCGGTAGAGGGCAAACAGGAGCGTGTTGCCGCTCATGGGCTTTTCGGGGTTCACGTCGCCGGGAAAGACGAAATCCCGGTTGAACGAAATCGCCTGCAAGTGCACGAGGACAGCCGTAGCCTGCGTGCTGAGCGGCACGATGTGCGGTGTCTTCATCTTCATGCGCTCGGCCGGGATATCCCAGCGTGAAGTGCTCAGGTCGAACTCCGGCCAACGCGCACCGATTAGCTCCGAGGTACGGACAAATGTCAGCGACATGAGCTTGAGCGCCAGGCGCGTGTGCTCCCCGCCTACGTAGTTTTCGATATCGAGCAGGAGCCCCGGCAGCTCCTTGGCGCCGACGCGCGGATAGTGCCGGCGCTTGCGGGGCCTCAGGATGTCAGCTGGCCTCACGTCGACAACGGGGTTGCGGGCCGCGTAGTCGTGAGCCACGGCATAGCGCATGATCTGCCCGCAGTTCTGTAACACTCGCCTAGCGATCTCGAGTGCGCCCCGCGCTTCGATCTTTTTCACGACGTCCCGAAAGGCTGAGGTCGGAATGTCGGCTGGGACCCGAGCGCCGATCGACGGGAAAACATCCTCCTCGAGGCGCCTAAGGACATAGTGCGCATACCGCACATGTCTGTGCGCTGACCAGCGCGCATGCCATTCGCGTGCCACAATTTCGAAAGTCTTGCCAACAGCCCGCTTCCTGGCCGCAGGGTCTACGCCGTCGGCAATCAGGTCGCGCGCGCCGTAGAGACGTTCGCGTGCCTTGGCCAGCGAGACGTCCGGATAGACACCGAGGGCGAGGGTCTTTTGCTTGCCGTTGAAACGGTAGTTGAATCGCCAATAGCGACCACCGTTCGGAAGTATCTTGAGGAGCAACCCGTTTCCGTCCGAGAGGCTCCGCGGGCGCGACCCGGGTTTGGCTGCGCGTATCCGCGAATCGGTGAGCATTTGATGGTATCTCCATGCTCACCGGTGCTGGTACCAACAAATGTACCAACAAACCGGTGAACTACCCCGAAACAATACGAAACGCTCTGCTCTCGGAACATCCGGAGATTCAAGGGAATTTCCGGTATTCCGAGACAGCATGAGCTGTCATGAATATGATAATTGGCGGAGAGGGTGGGATTCGAACCCACGAATACCTTGTGGGTATTACTGGAATTCCAGTCCAGCGCCTTCGACCGCTCGGCCACCTCTCCCGGGCGGCGAAGCCTACCGGACGACTGCCGTTGCGGCAACCGTTCAGCGGCCCTACGTCTGCGGGCGCCCCGTGCCGTAAGGCGGCGGATGATCGAGGCAGCGCCCCGCTTCAGGCGGCAGCTCCGGCGCCTTGACTTCGGGAATTCTGAGCGCATTCCGCGTGTCCGGCAGGTCGGCGCCCGCGGGCACGCGCAACAGCTCCGTCTGCCGTGCGGACTGATACGGCTGCGTCTCCTCGCAACCGGTGTAGGCATCGGGAAGCCAGCCACAACCGGCGATCGGCAGCACCGCCGCAAGCCAGGCCAGGCGTTTCACTCGATTCCTCATTCGATTACCCCGGCGCGGCGCATGGCCGCGAGCAACGTCCCATGATGAGCATCCGAAAAGCCGACGAGCGGCAACCGGATGCCCGCGCCGATCAGACCGAGCCGGCCGAGCGCCCACTTGGCGGGAATCGGATTCGACTCGAGAAAGAGCGCAGTGTGAAGACCCGCCAGCCGCTCGTCGAGTTCCCTTGCGCCGTCCTGGTCGTCTAGCAAGGCCGCTTCGACCATCTCGTGCATCAGGCGCGGCGCGACGTTGCCAGTTACCGTGACGACGCCCTGCGCCCCCGCGCCGATCAGCTCGCGGCTGGTCGCGTCGTCGCCCGAAAGCAGCAGGAAGTCGTCGCCGCAGCGCTCGAGTATCTCGGCGCCGCGCGCGATGCTGCCGGTCGCCTCCTTGATGCCAATGACCTGCGGATGCCCCGACAGCCGCTCGACGGTTTCCGGCAGGAGATCGCAGGCGGTTCGCGAAGGCACATTGTAGAGAATGAGCGGCACGCTCGCCGCGTCCGCGATCACGCTGAAATGCCGGTACAGGCCTTCCTGCGGCGGGCGGTTGTAATAAGGTGTGACCACGAGCACGCCGTCGGCGCCCGCTTCGCAGGCCGCGCGGGTTCGCTCCACGGCTTCGGCGGTCGAGTTGCTGCCGGTGCCCGCGATCACGGGCATCCGGCCGCCGATCCGCTGAACCGCGATCTGCAGGAGCTCAGCGGCTTCCGCCACGGTGACCGTCGCAGATTCGCCCGTCGTGCCGCCGATCACGAGACCGTCGCTGCCTTCGCGCGCGTGCCAGTCGAGCAGCCGCCCGAACGCGACGTGATCGATGTCGCCGGACTCCGTCATCGGCGTCACGAGTGCAACCAGGCTGCCGCGGAACATGTCACCCCCCGGCCGAATGGCCGGCACCGGAGGCGGGATCGTACTTGCGCACGCCTGCGCCGCGCAAGATACGCGGGAGCCGCGATATCATCGCTTCGACGATCCCGGTACACTCTGCGGACGCCTCCGCTCTTTCCCGCATGAAACAATTCATCGCAATTTCGGCCATCGGCGACGATCGCATCGGTCTGGTCCACGATCTCTCGAAGGTCGTCGCGGACTGCGGCGGCAGCATCAGCGAGAGCCGGATGACGGCGCTCGGCTCCGATTTCGCGATGCTCCTGCTGGTCGCCGGAAACTGGCATTCGATCGCAAGGATCGAGACCGACCTAGGCAAGCTCGCCGAGACGTCCGGCATGACGATCCAGGTGCGCCGAACCGTGCAGCGGCCGGTGCGCGAGGACATGGTGCCGTACTCGGTCGACGTGGTTTGCATCGACCAGGCCGGGATCGTCTCGGGCCTTTCCGGTTTTTTCGCGGCGCGCGGCATCGACATCGGGGAGCTCTCCACGCGCGGTTACGCGGCGGCGCATACCGGCGCGCAAATGTTTTCCGTCTATATGGTCATCAACGTGCCGTCCCGGATTCACGTCGGGGCGCTCCGCGAGGAGTTCATGGACTTCTGCGACCAGATGAACCTCGACGCGATCCTCGAGCCGGTCAAGAGCTGACACGCGATGGCGGCGGTCAAATTGGGCGCGAAGGTTCCGAAGGTCACGATCCCGGCAACGGACGGCGACTTTCGCGTGGGCGCGGGAGAGAAAGAGAATCTCGTCGTCTATTTTTACCCTCGGGACAGCACACCCGGATGCACCACCGAGGGCATTCTCGGAATCTCCACGGACACGCTCGAGTCACATCGCCGTATCAGGGAGAAGATGAAGTTTCCGTTCGATAATGTATGGCAGAAAGATGATGGGAATCGAGCGCAGCACCTTTTTCATTGACGCCGCTGGCACGCTTCGCCGCGAGTGGCGCAAGCTGCGGGTGGCGGGTCACGCCGCGGAGGTCCTCGCGGCGCCCCGCGAGCTTTGATCCGGTCATGCTGAAGAACCGGCCTGCGAAAAGCGCCCGCCGCGCTTTCGTGCTCGACACGAACGTGCTGATGCACGATCCGGCGGCGGTGTTCCGCTTCGAAGAGCACGACGTCTATCTGCCGATGGGCGTGCTCGAAGAGCTCGACGCCGGCAAGAAGGGCCTCTCCGAATCGGCGCGAAACGTCAGGCAGGTCACTCGTTTCCTCGACGAGCTGATGGCGAATGCGACCAAGGAGCAGATCGACCGCGGGCTCGAGCTGCCGACGGGCCGCTCCGGCAATCACGGCAAGAAGCCGCCGACCGGACGGCTTTTCTTCCAGACACGGCGGCTTGCCGCAGGCCTGCCCGACACGCTTCCGGGCCACGGCATCGACAACGCGCTACTCGGCTACACGCTCGCGCTGCAGATGGAGCTGCCCGGCACGCGCGTCACGCTGGTTTCCAAGGACATCAACCTGCGTATCAAGGCGGCGATCCTCGGCGTTCACGCGGAGGACTATTACAACGATCGCACGATCGAGGACGCCGATCTGCTGTTCACCGGCGTCACCGCCCTGCCGGCGGATTTCTGGGAGACGCACGGCAACAATGTCGAGTCCTGGCACGACCAGGCGCGCACGTTCTATCGCGTGCGCGGCCCGCTGGTGCGCGAATGGCATCCGAACCAGTTTCTCTACGACAACTCCGCCGATGCCTTCGAGGCAGTCGTGCGTTCGATCGACGACGAGGTCGCTACGCTCGAGGTGACGCAGGACTTCCGCAGCGAGCGGCACGCGGTGTGGGGAATCGTGGCGCGCAATCGCGAGCAGAACCTCGCGTTCAACCTGCTGCTCGACCCGGACATCGATTTCGTCACGATCCTCGGTCCCGCCGGGACCGGCAAGACACTGCTGACGCTTGCGGCCGGCCTGGTGCAGACGCTCGAGACGAATCGCTTCAGCGAAATCATCATGACTCGCGTCACCATTCCGCTCGGCGAGGACATCGGATTCCTTCCGGGGACCGAAGAGGAAAAGATGGAGCCCTGGATGGGCGCGCTGATGGACAACCTCGAAGTGCTCACGCAGGGACAGGAAGGCGGAAGCTGGGGCCGCGCCGCGACGCAGGACCTGCTGCGCCACCGGATCAAGATCCGTTCGCTGAACTTCATGCGCGGGCGGACGTTCCTGAACCGCTACCTGATCCTCGACGAGGCGCAGAACCTGACCTCGAAGCAGATGAAAGCGCTCGTCACGCGCGCCGGTCCCGGGACCAAGCTCGTCTGCCTCGGCAACATCGCGCAGATCGACACGCCCTACCTCACCGAGACGACCTCCGGCCTGACCTACGTCGTCAACCGCTTCCGCGGCTGGAAGCATGCCGGACACGTGACACTGGTGCGCGGCGAGCGCTCGCGGCTCGCCGATTTCGCTTCGGAAGCGCTGTGAGGCCCGAGGCCGGCGAACCATGCGATCGGCGCGCGGTCGAATCCGGAACTCCGCCAGGATCGACGCAATGCGCGCCCTGCTGATCGTCATTTCCCTGCAACTCGGCATTGGCACGGCGCCGGCCGCGGCCCAGGCGACCGCCGGCGGCCTGCCCGACATCGGCACGCCCGCGAGCACCACGCTTTCGCTGATCGACGAGTACAAGATCGGGCTGATGATCGTTCGGAGCCTGCGCGACGCGGGGCAGATCGTCGAGGATCCGGAGATCACGGAGTACCTCCAGTCGCTCGGCCTGCGCCTCGCGAGCCAGGCGCACGAAGGTGCGCACCGGTTCACCTTTTTTGCGGTCAAGGATTCGGGCATCAACGCCTTCGCGCTTCCGGGCGGCTTCATCGGCGTCAACGCGGGCCTCGTGACCGCGACACGCAGCGAAGCGGAACTTGCCGGCGTGCTCGCGCACGAGATCGCGCACGTGACGCAGCGCCACATCGCGCGCTCGGTGCAGAATGCGGGCCGCGCCAACCTGGCCTCGGCCGCCGCGATTCTCGCGGCGATCCTGATCGGCGCGACGACCGGCATCCCGAGCGACGCGGTGCTCGGAACGGTGACCGCCGCACAGGGCCTCGCGGCCCAGAGTCAGATCAATTTCACGCGGGCGAACGAGAGCGAGGCGGATCGCGTGGGAATCGGGATCCTGGCCGCTTCCGGATTCGATCCGGTCGCGATGCCGGAATTCTTCGCCACCATGCAGCAACGCGCGGGCAGCGGAGGCAGGAACATCCCCGACCTGCTCCGCACCCACCCGGTCACCAGCGAGCGCATCGCCGAGACCCGCGACCGCGCCAACCGCCTCGAGCGGCCCCGGACGCCCGACAGCACCAGCTACGCGCTGATCCGCGAACGCCTGGAGATCGAGACGATGTCGCCGGAGACTTCCGTCCGCGACCTGTATCCCACGGCACAAAGCGCGGATTTTCCGTCGACCGCCGGCGAGCAATACGGACGCGCGCTCGCCCTGATGCAGCTCGGAACGCCTGAAGAGGCGATCCCCGCACTCGAAGCGCTGCGTGACCGTCGCCCCGACATCACGCTCTACCACACGGCGCTCGGGCAGGCGCAGCTGGCCGCCGGCCGGACCGCCGCGTCGCGCGCGACGCTCGAGAAAGCGATGAAACTCTTTCCCCGCAACGTGCCGGTGACGATGCGCTACGCCGAGACGCTGATGCGCGACGGGGATCCGCGGCGGGCGCACATCGTGCTGCTCGATCTGTTCAATAACACTCCGCCGACCGCCGAGCAGGCCCGTTTCACGGCGATTGCTGCGAATGCCGCTGGCGACATCGCGGATTCGTATTACTACATGTCCGAGTATCACGTGATCAGCGGCGACCTGTCGCTAGCGATCAATCAGCTGCGCCTCGCGCAGGCCGTGCCGGGCCTCAATTCCGTGCAGCGCGAGCGATTCGACGCCCGGATCCGCGAGCTCCAGGATTACCTGCCGAAAGGCAAGCGCGCCCGCGAAGTGGCGGAGCCGACGACCCCGGAACCGGACCGCAGCGGTCATAGCTAGAATTGCGGTCGTAACCGAAGCAAGGGAACTGCCGATGTTCGTCCTCTCCCGCGCCGGCGCCGGCGCATTGATCGCCCTGCTGCTCGCGGGCTGCGCGACCACCGGCGCGACCACGCCCGGCGACCCGCTCGAGCACATTAACCGCGGGACTCATCGGTTCAACGACGCCGTCGACCGTGCCGTGCTGAAGCCCGTTGCGACGGGCTATCGCAATCACGTGCCGCAGTTCATCCAGACCGGCCTCGACAATTTCCTCGACAACCTGGCGTTTCCGACGACGATCGTCAACGACTTGCTGCAGCTCAAGATCAAGGACACGTTCATCGACCTCGGCCGGTTCGCGGTCAACACCACGCTCGGCATCGGCGGCCTGCTGGACCCGGCGTCGCACTTCGGCATCCCGCGCAACGACGAGGATTTCGGCCAGACGCTCGGCCGCTGGGGCGTCCCCGCCGGCCCCTACGTCGTGCTGCCGTTCTTCGGTCCGTCCACGGCGCGCGACGCGCCGTCGATCCTGGCCGATGCCCAGACTGACCTCCGCATCGCGCTCGATCTCGATTCGACGACCAAGTGGGGACTCGCCGGGCTGTCTTTCGTGAATCGCCGCGCCGAGCTTCTGCCCTACGACGCGTCATTCGATTCGGCCTACGACAGGTACGCGTTCATCCGCGATGCCTGGCTGCAGCGCCGCGAGTTCCAGGTCAAGGATGGTGATGTTCCGGGCGGCGAGATCACGCCCGAGGAATTCGAAGAGCTCGAACGGGAGATGCAGGAGTCGGAGGTACCGGACGAAGGGGTGCCTGAGTATCCGGAGAATCAGCCACCGCCCGCCGCGGCCGGCGCGAGCAGCTCCGACACGTCGCTGATGCCCGCAAGCGCCGCGATGGCGGGCGGCACGTTGCGATAGCTGAGCGCCCTCCCCGATTCGCGCGCCGCGATCGACCATTCGAGCAGCAGCGCGAGCCCCGCGCTGTCGACTCGCTCGACCTTCGCCAGATCGATCTCCGCCTGCTTCAGGGCGCCGAACGCCGCGTCGCCCTCTGCGAGCATGCGTGCGGCGTCGTCGAAGCCGAGGCCACCGCGAAGCTCGAAGCGCCCCGGCCCCAGTGCCGCGAGCGCGGCCGGCTGGGAGGCCGCCTCAGCGCGCCGAGGTCTTCGCGCCACCGCGATTCTCGCTTTCGAGCCGCTCGATGAGCGCCTGCAACCCGCGCTGGTCGATTTCCGCGCCGACGTCATTGCGGAAGTTGCGCACGTAGGAGATGCCCTCGATCGTGACGTCCCAGGCTTTCCAGCCCTCGGGCGTCGCACGGAGCGTGTAATTGACCGGCACGCGCGTGCCGTTGCTGCGCTTCACCTCGGTCCTGACGGTCGCCTGCCCGCTCGACAGGTCGCCGCGAAATGGCAGCACCTTCATGCGATCCGCGGTGAACCCGGCGAGCGCGGACCCGTAATTGCGCAGCAGCGATTGGTAGAACGCATCGACGAACCGCTGCCGCTCCCCGGGTGTCGCGTTCCGCCAGTACTTTCCGAGGACCAGGCGCGCCGAGTAGTCGGTGTCGAAATGCGGCAGCAGGATCTCGTCCACGAGCTTGCGCACGCGGGCCGGGTCCTTGCGCGCCACTTCGCGATCGGCATCGAGCGCTTCGAGCAGCTGGCGCGCCGCCGTTTCGATGAGTTCCTGCGGCGCGGGTCCCGGAACGTTTTCCGCGGCGAGGGCACCACCCGCCAACACGACCGGCGCGAGCAGCGAACAGATGAAAACGGCGAAACGTCGCGTCATTGCGTGCCTTCCTCCGCGGATCCTTCCGCAGGCTGTTGTTCTCCCGCTCTCGAGAACAGGAACTTGCTGATCAGGTTCTCGAGCACGATGGCGGACTGCGTGAACTGTATTTGATCGCCGTCGGCTAAAAAGGTTTCCGAGCTGCCGGGGCCGATTCCGAGGTACTGGCCGCCCAGCAGTCCGGCGGTGAGGATGCCCGCATCGCTGTCGTCGGGAATGCGATCGTAAGACGAGCCGATGCGGAGCGTCACGCGCGCGCGGTATTCGTTGAAATCGTATTCGATCGATTCGACGCGGCCTACCGTCACGCCCGACATCGATACCGGCGCGCCGGGTTTCAGGCCGCCGATCTGCTCGAACGTGGCCGTCAGCCGGTAGCCGTCGTCGCCGAGCCCGAACTCGCGGCTCGTGATCTGGGTGACGAGAAAGAAAAGCGCCGCGAAGCCGAGCAGCACGAACAGCCCGGTTCCCAGCTCGATGGCGCGCGTCTGGCGCATGGCGGACTCCTTAAAGCATGACCGCGGTCAGCATGTAGTCGAGCAACAATACGCTGACCGATGAAATCACGACGGTCCGCGTCGTCGCCCTGCCCACGCCGTCCGCCGTCGGCACCGAATGATATCCCTCGTAAACCGCGACGAGACTGCACGCGACGCCGAACACGGCGCTCTTCAGAGCGCCTTCCATGACGTCGTCGAACTCGACCGCGTCCCTCATCTGCGACCAGAACTGTCCCTGGTCCACGCCCATGAGCTGCACGCCCACGAGCTGCGCCCCATACAGCCCGATCATGCTGAAGATTGCGGCGAGTAGCGGCATCGAGATCACGCCGCCGAGGAAGCGCGGCATCACGACTCGCCGCACCGGGTCGACCGCCATCATCTCCATCGCCGCGAGCTGGTCCGTGGCGCGCATCAGGCCGAGCTCCGAGGCGAGCGCCGTGCCGGCGCGGCCCGCGAAGAGGAGCGCCGTGATGACCGGCCCGAGCTCCTTCAGAAGCCCGAGCGCGGCCGCCGTGCCGAGCGATTCCTCGGATCCGAAGCGCTGCAGCAGGTCGAAGCCCTGCAGGCCCAGCACCATACCGACGAAGAGGCCCGACAGCATGATGATCACGAGTGAAAGCGCGCCGGCGTTGTGCACCTGCTCCACCACCAGGCCAAAACGCAGCAAGGCGCGCGGGGTCTCGGCCGCGAGGCGCATGGCGAAGAGCGCGTAGGCGCCGAGCGCCCGCAGCGCGTCGAGGGTGCTCTCGATGAGCTCGCGGACGATCGGCGCCGGCATTCAGCGCGCCTGCCGCAATTGTTCGACGTATTCCGGCGCCGGATAGTGGAATGGCACCGGCCCGTCCGGCAGCCCGTAGATGAACTGGCGCACGTCTTCCCGGTCGCTGCCTGCGACGGCCGCGGGCGGGCCACTTGCGATGATGCGGCCGCCCGAAAGCAGGTGGCAGTAATCGGCGACGGCCGTTATTTCACGGACGTCGTGCGACACGACGATGCTCGTCAGGCCGAGCGTGTCGTTCAGGCGCCGGATGAGCCGGAGCACCACGCCCATCGAGATCGGGTCGAGCCCGACGAACGGCTCATCGTAGATGAGGAGATCGGGATCCATCACGATCGCGCGCGCCAGCGCTACCCGGCGCGCCATGCCGCCCGACAGCTCGGCCGGCATGAGCCAAGCGGCGCCGCGCAGGCCGACCGCCTGCAGTTTCGTCAGGACGATGTGGCGCAGCAGCCGCGCGGGCAGGCGCGTGTGCTCGCGGAGCGGAAACGCGATGTTTTCGTAAACGCTGAGATCCGTGAGCAAGGCGCCGTTCTGGAACAGCATTCCCATGCGCCGGCGCATGCGGTAGATCTCGCGCCGTGAGAGCCCGGCAACGTCCCTTCCCTCGACCTCGACGCGGCCCCGGCCGGCCCGCAGCTGGCCGGTGATCAGGCGGAGCAGCGTCGTCTTGCCGCTCCCGCTCGGGCCCATGACGGCAGTGACCGAACCACGCGGGAAGTCGAGATCGACGCCGTCGAAGATGATGCGGCGTCCCACCGTGTAATGCAGGCCGCGCACGATCACGGCGGCATCGCGACGCTCTGCGGCTGTCACGTCGCGGATCCGCCGGGCACGGCCCTCAGGCCGCGGCCTGTTCCATCGCGGCCTGGTAGCTGCCGTCGCGCGCGAGGCCATTGAGCTTCGCCCGCCGCAGGAAGGCACGCTGAGCCGCCGCGACATTGCCAGGAATGCCCCGCCAGGCATCGAGCGTGCTCTGCTGGAGGGCCCGCCCGTAGCTGAACGAGAGTTGCCACGGCAGGCCGTGAACGCGATTCATCAACGAGAGATGCAGGGTCGCCTCGGCTTCGCTCTGGCCACCGGACAGAAACGCAATGCCGGGCACGGCCGCCGGAACGCGCCGTCGCAGGCAACGTACGGTCGCATCGGCCACCTGCGGTGGATTCGCCTGTTTGGGACATTTTTTGCCGGCGATGACCATGTTGGGCTTCAGCACCATGCCCTCGAGGCGCACGCGGTGGCGAAACAGCGCGTCGAACACCGTCTCGAGCGTCGCGTCTGTCACCGCTTCGCAGCGTTCGATCGTGTGATCGCCGTCCATCAGCACCTCGGGTTCCACGATTGGAACGATCGAGGCTTCCTGACAGAGAGCGGCATAGCGCGCGAGCGCATGGGCGTTCGCCTCGAGCGCCGTCGCTGTGGGGATCGCGGCGCCGATGTCGATGACCGCGCGCCACTTGGCGAACCGCGCGCCGAGATCCCGGTATTCCGCGAGCCGTTCGCGCAAGCCATCGAGCCCCTCGGTCACGGTCTCGCCTGGAAATCCGGCGAGCGGCTTCGCGCCCGCGTCCACCTTGATGCCTGGCAGGATGCCGCGCGCGGCGAGCAGGGCCGGAAAAGGCCGGCCGTCGGCCGCGTGCTGGCGGATGGTTTCGTCGTACAGGATCACACCGGATAGGTACCGTTCGGCGCCTTCCGCTGCGAACAGCAATTCGCGGTAAGCGCGGCGCGTCTCGAATGAGGACTCGAGCCCGATCTTGTCGAAGCGTTTCTTGATCGTGCCGGTCGACTCGTCCGCCGCAAGAATTCCCTTGCCGGGTGCCACCATGGCGGCGGCGTTCTGGTCCAGTTCCTTGCTGTCCATGAGATCCGGGTCCTCCGTGTTGCCAGGCGCCGGTCGGCTGCCGGGTCGGGCGCGAAGGATACCAGAGCGCCCTGACCCCCTACCGCCGGCAGCCTAATAGTACTAAAATCGTACTGTTTAGTTCGAGGTCCGTGGAGGGCAATCCATGCTGCGCATCAGCCGGCTCACCGATTACGCGACCGTGATTCTCGCAAGTCTCGGCCACGGTGGCCTTGCGAGCGCCGCCGACATTGCCCTGCGCACGCATATCGGCCTGCCGACCGTCAGCAAGCTGCTGAAGGACTTGCAGCATGCGGGCCTCGTGCGCTCGGTGCGCGGCGCGCATGGCGGCTACCAGCTGACGCGGCCGACGGCGCTCATCACTGCCGCGGAGATCATCGACGCGGTCGAGGGCCCGGTTGCGTTGACGGAATGCGCGAGCGGCGCCGGCAACTGCAACATCGAGGCGACCTGCCTCGTGGGACACGGCTGGCAGAGGATCAGCCGCGCCGTCCGGCGCGCGCTCGACGGGGTCAGCCTCGAAGAACTCGTGCGGCGCGACGCGCCGCCCGCGGCGCTCGACTTTTCGCGCGTGGGCGCGGCCGCGCGGCCGTCGGCGCGCGGCTGACCGGAGCGAGGCATGTCGACGAAACAACCGGAACTCGAATCGCTCGTCGCCCGAAAATACCGGCACGGCTTCGTCACGGACATCGCGAGCGATACCGTGGCGCCGGGCCTCGACGAGGACGTCATCCGGCTGATCTCGGCGAAGAAGAACGAGCCGGCCTTCATGCTCGACTGGCGGCTCAAGGCCTATCGCCGGTGGACACGCATGAAGCTGCCGACCTGGTCTCACGTGCATTATCCGCCCATCGACTATCAGGCGATCTCGTATTACTCCGCGCCGAAGCAGCGGTCGAACGGGCCGAAGTCGCTCGATGAAGTCGATCCGAAGCTGCTCGAGACCTACGACAAGCTCGGCATTCCGCTGCACGAGCGCGCGCGCCTAGCCGGCGTCGCGGTCGATGCGGTGTTCGACAGCGTTTCCGTCGCGACGACGTTCAAGGAACGGCTCGCCGAGGCCGGCGTAATCTTCTGCCCGTTCTCCGAAGCCGTGCAGAAACATCCCGAGCTCGTGGAGAAATACCTCGGCACCGTCGTCCCGATGGGCGATAACTTCTACGCGGCGCTCAACTCCGCGGTATTCACCGACGGCTCGTTCGTCTTCGTGCCGAAGGGCGTGCGCTGCCCGATGGAGCTCTCCACGTACTTCCGCATCAACGAGTCGAAGACTGGCCAGTTCGAGCGCACCTTGATCATTGCGGAGGATGGCGCGTACGTCTCATATCTTGAAGGTTGCACTGCACCAATGCGCGACGAGAACCAGCTGCACGCGGCGGTCGTCGAGCTCATCGCCCTGGACGACGCCGAGATCAAGTACGCGACCGTCCAGAACTGGTATCCCGGTGACGAGAACGGCGTCGGCGGCATCTTCAACTTCGTCACCAAGCGCGGCGACTGCCGCGGCCGCAATTCGAAGATCTCCTGGACCCAGGTCGAGACCGGCTCGGCGATCACCTGGAAATACCCGAGCTGCATCCTGCGCGGCGACGGCTCGACCGGCGCATTCCACTCGGTCGCGCTCGCCAATCACCGGCAGCAGGCGGACACGGGCACCAAGATGATCCACATGGGACGCAACACGAGCTCGACGATCGTCTCGAAAGGCATTTCGGCGGGCCACGGCCAGAACGCCTATCGCGGCCTGGTCAAGATCCTGCCCGGCGCGGACGGCGCGCGCAATCACACGCAATGCGACTCGCTGCTGATGGGCCCGCATTGCGGCGCACACACGTTTCCGTACATCGAAGTCAGGAATCCCACCGCCGTCGTCGAGCACGAAGCGACGACATCGAAGATTTCGGACGACCAGCTGTTCTATTGCCTGCAGCGCGGAATATCCGCGGAGGACGCGGTCAACATGATCGTGAACGGCTTCTGCCGCGAGGTGTTCCGGGAGCTGCCGATGGAATTCGCGGTCGAGGCGCAGAACCTGCTGGCCGTCAGCCTCGAAGGAGCCGTTGGATGAGCGGGGACGGCCGGATGATTCTCGACGTCCGCAATCTGCGCGTGCGGGCCGGTGAGCGGCTGATCCTCGATGGCCTCTCGCTCAGCGTGCGCGCGGGCGAGGTGCACGCCATCATGGGGCCGAATGGCTCGGGCAAGAGCACGCTGACGGGCGTGCTCGCCGGCCGCCCCGGATTGGAAGTGCTGTCGGGAAGCGCGACCTACCTCGGCCGCGACCTCTTCGCGATGCCGCCGGAGGAGCGCGCGCGCGAGGGATTGTTCCTCGCCTTCCAGTACCCGGTCGAGATTCCGGGCGTCAACAACGTCTACCTGCTGAAGGCTTCGCTGAACGCCTTGCGCAGGCACCGCGGCGAACCGGAGCTCGACGCCTTCGAATTCCTTAACCTGGTGCGCGGCAAGCTCGCGGACATGCGCATGGACGAAAGCCTGTTGAATCGCGGCCTCAACGAGGGCTTCTCGGGCGGCGAGAAGAAGCGCAACGAGATCCTGCAGATGAGGCTGCTGCAACCTAAGCTCTCGCTGCTCGACGAGACGGATTCCGGGCTCGACATCGACGCCTTGAAGCTGGTCGCGGCAGGCGTGAACGCCGAGCGCGCGCCGGACCGCGCGATCGTGGTCGTGACGCACTACCAGCGGCTCCTCGATCACGTGGTCCCGGACCGGGTGCACGTGCTCGCCGGCGGCCGCATCGTCAAGAGCGGCGGGCGCGAGCTCGCGCTGGAACTCGAGCGACGCGGCTACGACTGGATCCACGAAGGGACGGCGGCCGCGTGAACGCCCCGAGCCCCATCGATCGCATCGCCGCGAGCCATGCCGGCCTCGCGCCGGTGCTAGGAGGCGGTCCCGCCTGGGCGCGTCGCCGCGGCCGCTCGCTCGATGCGCTCGTCGCCCGCGGACTGCCGGACCGGCGCGACGAAAACTGGAAGTATCTCGACCACGCGCGCCTCGCGGAATACCGCTTCGATCCGGCGCCGCGCGCGGCAGTGGACGCGGCGGAACTTGCGCGCCGCCTGCTGCCGATCGGAGACGCGCGCCGAGTGGTAATCGTCGACGGCCGCCTGGACGTCCCGCTGTCGGACTTCTCCGGGAGGGAAGGCCTCGAAGTGCTCGATCTCGCCAAGCTGCTCGAACGCGATCCGCAAGCGGCGCTCGCGCTCCTGCGCGCGCCGGGCGCGGATGCGGACGACCGCTACGCGCTCCTCGCGGATGCATTTGCCGCGAGCGGCGTCGTGATCCGCATCGCGCCGGGTGCGATGCTCCGCGAACCGGTCTGTCTCGTCCACGTGAGCACCGCGGCCGCGGAGGCGACCCACCAGGCGCGCGTCGTGATCGAGATTGGCGCGGGCGCGAAGCTCACGCTCGTCGAGCATTTTCTCGCGCTCGGGACGCAGGCGGCGCTCGGCAATCTCGCGGCCGAGCTCGCGGTTGGCCCGGAGGCGGAGGTCGTCCACGTGCGGCTGCATGAGCACGGTCCGGCCGCGGCGCTGGTCGAGACCTGGGTTACGCGGCTTGCGGCGGGCGCCCGGTACGACCAGCACCTGCTCGCGCTCGGCGGGCGGCTCGTCCGCAGTAATCTCCGGCTTTCGCTCGACGGCCGCGCCGCCGCGTGCAAGCTCGCGGGCCTGTTCATGGCGGACGGCGAGCGCCAGGCTGATCTGCACACGCAGGTCGCGCATCACGGGGCGGCGACTGTGACACAACAGGATTTCCGCGGGATCGCTGCGGGCCGCGGCCGCGGCGCATTCAATGGCCGCATCGTCATGCACCCAACCGCGCGCGGCGCGAACGCGAGCCAAAACTCCCGGAATCTCCTTTTGTCGCCGCTCGCCGAGATCAATGCGCGCCCGCAGCTCGAGATCCATGTCGACGATGTGCAATGCCGCCATGGCGCCACCACCGGTACGCTGGACGAAGCACAGCTCTTTTACCTGCGCTCGCGCGGCCTGGACCCCGCCGCGGCGCGCGCGCTGCTCACGTTCGCATTCTGCCAGGACGTCATCGGCCGGCTGCCGCTGCCGGAACTTCGCGCCGTCGCGGAGTCGCTCGTCGTCGGCGCATTGCCCGATCGCGACCTGATCCGGGGCCTCATCTGATGGCCGCCGTGCGCGAAATGGCCGTCGGCCTCGACGTCGCGCGGATTCGCGGCGACTTTCCGGCGCTCGCGCGAAGCATCAACGGCCGGCCGCTGGCCTACCTCGACAATGCGGCCTCGTCGCAGCAGCCGAGCGCGGTCATCGACGCGGTCGCAGACTACGCGCGATCGCACCACGCCAACGTGCACCGGGGCGTGCACACGCTTTCGCAGGAAGCAACCGCTATGTTCGAGGGTGCGCGCGAGCGCGTGCGCCGGTTCATCAATGCCGCCTCCCCCGCCGAAATCGTGTTCGTGCGCGGGACGACGGAGGCGATCAATCTCGTCGCACAGTCACACGGCCGGCCCCGGCTCGGCGCCGGCGACGAGATCGTCGTGTCGCAACTCGAGCATCATTCGAACATCGTGCCGTGGCAGCTCCTGTGCTCGCAGACGGGAGCGCAGCTTCGCGTCGCGCCGATCGACCGCCGCGGGGTGGTCGACTATGACGCCTACCGCGCGCTGCTCGGTCCGCGCACCCGCATCGTCGCGCTGGCGCACGTGTCGAATGCGCTCGGCACCGTGCTGCCGCTCGCCGATTTCCTCCGCGCCGCGCGCGAGCGCGGGATTACGACCGTCGTCGACGGTGCGCAGGCCGTGCCGCACCTGCCGGTCGACGTCCAGGCGCTCGGCAGCGACTTCTACGCTTTTTCCGCCCACAAGATGTATGGACCGACTGGCTTCGGCGTGCTGTATGCGCGGCAGGCCCTGCTCGAGTCGATGCCGCCCTGGCAGGGTGGCGGCGACATGATCCTCACGGTCTCATTCAGTGGTTCGACCTGGAACCACCTGCCGCACCGGTTCGAGGCCGGCACGCCCAACATCGGCGGCGCGGTCGGGCTCGGCGCCGCGATCGACTACCTCGGCGCCGTAGGGCTCGAACGCGTCGCGGCCCATGAACGCGATCTTCTCGATTACGCCACGGCACGGCTATCGACCGTTGACGGCCTGACGCTCGTCGGCACCGCACCGGTCAAGAGCAGCCTCATTTCCTTCACTGTCGAGGGCATCCACGCGCACGATCTAGGCACCGTGCTCGATTCGCGGGGTGTCGCCGTGCGCACGGGGCACCATTGCGCGATGCCGGTCATGGAGTATTTCGGCGTGCCGGCCACGGCGCGGGCGTCCTTCGCGCTCTACAACACGCGCGCTGAGATCGACGCGCTCCATGATGCCGTGCTCGACGCGATCCGGATGCTGCGCTGATGGATCTCGCCGAGCTTTATCGCGACGTGATCGTGGATCACAACCGGCGTCCGCGGAACCGCGGCCGGCTGGCCGGTGCGACGCACCGCGCAGAAGGAGACAACCCCCTGTGCGGCGACCGGCTTCACCTTGAAGTCGACGTCGCGAATGACGTGATCCGCGACCTGCGTTTCGAAGGCAGCGGTTGCGCAATCTCGACCGCGTCGGCTTCCCTGATGAGCGAGGCGGTCAAGGGAAAGACGCGCGCCGAGGCCGACCTGCTTTTCGGCGCGGTGCACCGGATGCTGACCGGCGCCGATGGCTCGGATGCCCTGCAGCTCGGGAAGCTCGCGGCGCTCGCCGGCGTTCGCGCGTTCCCCGCACGCGTCAAGTGCGCAAGCCTCTGCTGGCATACGCTGAACGCGGCGCTGGCGGGCAGCGCCGCGCCGGTCACGACCGAGTGAGCATGCGGCGCGCCAATCACGAACCGATCGTCGTGCAGCGCGACGTGCGCGCGGTCATTGTCCCGGCGGGCGTCGAGGTCAAGCTCAAGACCGGCAGCGTCGGCTACGTCACGCAGGCGCTCGGCGGAAGCTTCACCGTCTACGTCGAGGGCAATCTGTTCCGCATCGCAGGCAGCGATGGCGACGCGATCGGCAAGGAGCCGCTGCGCGCGCCCGAGCTGCCGCCGGGCGCCACGGACGACGACGTCAACCGGGTCGTGTGGGACCAGCTGCGGACCTGCTTCGATCCGGAAATACCGATCAACATCGTCGATCTCGGCCTCGTTTACGACTGCCGAATCACCGCGAACCCCGACGGGATGCGCAATGTCGCGGTCAAGATGACCCTCACGGCACCCGGCTGCGGCATGGGCGAAGTCCTGGTCGCGGACATCCGCGACAAGCTGCTCCTGATTCCGACCGTGCGGCAAGCTGACGTCGAGCTCGTGTTCGACCCGCCGTGGAACCAGTCGATGATGTCGGAGGCCGCGCGCCTGCAGACCGGCATGATGTGACTGCTCGCTGATAAAGGGGACGTTCACCTTTAGAGGGGACAGTCCCCTTTAAAGGTGAACGTCCCCTTTAGGTCTCGCCGAGCGACAGGAGCGTGGCGTTTCCGCCAACCGCGGAGGTGTTGATGGTCACGGTCTGTTCCGTGGCAAATCGCGGAAGATAGTGCGGCCCGCCGGCTTTGGGCCCGGTGCCAGAGAGACCGCAACCTCCGAAGGGCTGCACTCCCACGACCGCGCCGATCATGTTGCGGTTGACGTACACGTTGCCGACGCGCGCGCGCTCCGCGATGCGCCGCGCAATGCCGTCGATGCGGGTGTGCACGCCGAGCGTCAGCCCGTAGCCGCTCGCATTGATCTCGTCGATGACCTCGTCGAGGCGCGAGCCGTCGAATCGGACGACGTGCAGGATCGGCCCGAAGACTTCCCGTTCGAGCCGCGCGATACCGTCGATCTCGACCGCAAGCGGCGCAAAGAACTGCCCGCGCGCGAGCCCGGAGGGCAGTTTCGCCCGGTGATGCCAGCGCGCGCCTTCGACGATCGCGCGCGCATGATCCGCAAGCGTCGCCTGAGATGCCGCGTCAATGACGGGCCCCACGTCGGTCGTGAGGAACGCCGGGTCGCCGATCGCGAGCGTGTCCATCACGCCGGCCAGCAGCTCGAGCACGCGCGGCGCAATGTCCTCCTGCACGAAGAGCACCCTGAGGGCCGAACAGCGCTGGCCCGCTGAATTGAATGCGGAGGTGACCGCGTCGTTCACGACCTGCTCCGGCAGCGCCGAGCTGTCCACCAGCATCGCGTTCTGGCCGCCCGTTTCCGCGATCAGCACCGGCAGCGGCCCTTCGCTCGATGCGAGCGCGCGGTTGATGAGCCGCGCCGTTTCGGTCGAGCCCGTGAAGGCAACGCCCGCGATGCGCGGGTCGCCCGTGATGGAGGCACCGATCTTCGATCCGCGGCCCGGCAGCAGGTGCAGGACGTCGCCCGGGACGCCGGAGGCGTGCAGCAATCGCACGATGGCCGCCGCGACGAGCGGCGTCTGCTCCGCGGGTTTCGCCACGACGCTGTTTCCCGCCGCGAGCGCCGCGGTCACCTGGCCCGTGAAGATTGCCAGCGGAAAATTCCAGGGGCTGATGCAGGCAAACGCGCCGCGGCCGCGGAGCAAGAGCCGGTTCGATTCGCCTGTCGGGCCCGGCAGCGCCAGGGGCGGGCCGAAGGATTCCTCGGCGCGAGCCGCGTAGTAGCGCAGGAAATCGACGGCTTCGCGCACCTCGGCGATCGCGTCCGGGACCGTCTTCCCTCCCTCCGCCACGCAAATCGCGATGAATCGGGCAGCGTCCTGCTCGAGCCGGTCCGCGGTGTCGCGGAGCATCTGCGCGCGGGTGCCGGCCGGCACGCGATCCCATTCGGGCTGGGCGCTTGCGGCAAGCGCGACCGCGCGGGTCGCGAGCGCCGCGTCCGCTTCGCGCACCTCGCCGATGATGCGGTCGAGATCCGCGGGCGAGCGGCAGTCACGCTTCGGGCCGTCGTGCTCTTCTCCGCCGACGATGGGCGCCGCCCGGAGCGGACGCGACAACGCCTCGCGGCAGGCCGCCGCGAGCCGCTGCTGTTCGCGACCGTCCGCAAGGTTGATGCCGGCGGAATTGGCCCGCTCCGCGCCGAACAGCGCGCGCGGCGACGGGATACGCGGATGCGCGCCGGGGCCCATACGCTCGACTTCGGCGAACGGATCGGCGACGACCTCCTCGATCGGCAGCGACTCATCGACGATGCGGTTGACGAACGAGGTGTTGGCGCCGTTCTCGAGCAGTCGCCGCACCAGGTATGGGAGCAGCTCCTCGTGCGAGCCGACCGGCGCGTACACGCGGCACGGCAGGCCGCGGCCCTCCGGATCGGTCAGCTCCGCATAGAGTTCTTCGCCCATGCCGTGCAAGCGCTGGAACTCGAACTCGCGGCCTCGCGCCGCCGCGAGATGGATGATGCTCGCGGCGGTGTGCGCGTTGTGGGTCGCGAACTGCGGGTAGACCCGGCGGCTGCCGTCGAGGAGGATGCAAGCGCAGGCGAGGTAGGCGACATCCGTATTGGGTTTGCGCGTGTAAACCGGGTATCCGGGCAATCCCCGCTCCTGCGCGCGCTTGATCTCGCTGTCCCAGTACGCGCCCTTGACGAGCCGGACGTTCAGTACGCGGCCCGTCTCGTCCGCGCGGCGCTGGAGATAGCGGAGCGCGTCCGGAGCGCGTTTCGAATAAGCCTGCACGGCGAGGCCGAGCCCGTCCCATCCGGCAAGCGCCGGAAGCTCGAGCGCGCGATCGAGGAGGCGCAGCGACAATTCGAGCCGGTCCGCTTCCTCGGCGTCCACCGTGAGCGCAATGCCGGCGTCTCGCGCCGCGACCGCGAGCGACTCGAGCCGCGGTCCCAGCTCGTCGAGCACCTGCCGTTGCCGGCCGAATTCGTAGCGCGGATGTAGCGCCGACAGCTTGACCGAAACGCTCGGCCAGCTCGCGGGCGCGCTGCCGGCGCGCACCGACCTGCCGACCGCTTCGATCGCGGCTCGATAGGATTCGAGGTAGCGAAGTGCGTCCGGTTCGGTCAGCGCGGACTCCCCCAGCATGTCGTAAGTATGACGGTAGCGCGCATTTTCGCCGTCCGCGGCGCGCTCGAGCGCCTCCGCGATGTCGCGGCCCATGACGAACTGGCGGCCCATGATGCGCATCGCCTGGCGGAAGGCCGTGCGCACCATCGGTTCGCCGAGACGTGCGACCAGCCGGCGCAGGAAGGATGCCGGGTCGCGAATCTCGACTTCGGAGGCGCGCACCAGCCGCCCCGTCAGCATGAGGCCCCAGGTCGAGGCGTTGACGAAGAGCGAATCAGCCTCGCCGAGGTAATCCGACCACTGGCCGATCGCGATCTTGTCGGCGATCAGGCGATCCGCCGTGTCGGCGTCCGGAATGCGGAGCAGTGCCTCCGCAAGGCACATCAGCACGATGCCTTCCTGGGAAGCGAGGCCGTACTGCTGCAGAAACGATTCGATGCCCGTGCGTCCCGCGCGCCGGCTCCGCGCGGCGGCAACGAGCTCGACCGCGTCGCGGCGGATCGCCGCGCGATCCGCGGCGGGAAGGCGCGCGAGCGCAAGCATCTCCGCGACAAGCTTCGCCTCGTCCGCGAGAAAGCGTCCGTTGATCGCTTTTCCCGGCGCGGACTCGAACTCGCCTTCGTCGGAGCGGAGGAAACGGGCTGCCGCGGTGTCGTTCATCCCGCGATTCTAGCCGCGCGCCGGCCCGGAGGCCCGGCGGCGGGCCAGGTAGTCGCCGAGAATGCGGTCATGATCGAAAGCGAGCGCCGGAGCCGCCTCCGGATCCGTGACGAGGATCGCACCCGCATCGTCACCGGCTTTCGGCACGCCATTCGCGGTCGCGATGTACACGATGCTGACCGTATGACCCCGCGGATCGCGCCCGGGGTCGGAATAAACACCGAGCAGGCCGCGAAGCGTCACCGCCAGGCCCGTTTCCTCGCGCGCCTCGCGTTGCACCGCCTGTTCGACGGTCTCGCCGACGTCGACGAAGCCGCCCGGCAGCGCATGACCTGCGGGGGGTTTATCGCGCCAGATCAGGACGATCGGACGGCCGGGACGGTCTTCGAGCTCGATCACGACATCGACCGTCAGCGCCGGCGTTTGCGGCCGCGGCATCAGCCGGAGCTCCGAAGCGGCGCGCGGAGATAGGCGCGGATCAGCCGCCTTCCAAGGTACAGCACGATGAAGCTGTCGATCAACTGCGAAATCGCGGTCGAGCCGGTTGCGCGCAGCCAGATCCATCGCTCGCCGGTCGCGCGGCGGATGCGCTGGAAGACCGTCACGTCGACGAGCTGCCCGGCGAGAAACGCGGTGACCGAGCCGCCGATCGTCCACAGGCCCTGCCCGAAGATGCTGGCGAACGCGGCCTGCATGTCGGGAACGCCGCGATCGGCGCCGACCGTGATCCACCAGCCTGCGGGCGCGAGCTCGATCGCGAGATAGGCGAACACGAAGGCGTAGACGATGAGACCGACTGCGAGCCAGGAGATGAAGCGCACGCCGCGCACGCCGAAGTGCTCGTTGATGATGTCGGTCATGATGAACACGACTGGCCACAGCATCACGCCGGCGGTGAACGACAGCGAACCGCTCTGGCCGAACAGCTGCCAGTCGAAAGGCTCGAGTCCGAGCGTGTCCTCGAGCGCGAAGATCTTGACGCCGACGAACTCGGCGATCAGCGCGTTCGTGACGAACAGTCCGGCGAGCGCGATGAAGAGCCGCGCGGGCCGCGAAGAAGCGACGGCAGCCGGTTCCGCCTGCGCATTCATGCTCACGCTTCCTCCCGCCCGCAATTATACGAGGCGGCTGCCGGGCGGCCGGTATAATCGGCGACCGGCATCGTCGGCGGGATTGCATGGATCAGGCTCTGCTCGAACGGCTCGCATCGCAAACCGCGGAGCTCGCGCGCGATGGCCTTTTCAAGCGCGAGCGCGTCATCGCATCGGGCCAGAACCCTGTGATCCGCCTCGAGGACGGCCGCGAAGTCGTCAATCTCTGCGCCAACAACTATCTCGGACTCGCGAATCATCCCGCCCTCGTCGCTGCCGCCCACGCCGCGCTCGACCGCTACGGCTACGGCATGGCCTCGGTGCGCTTCATCTGCGGCACGCAGACGGTCCACCGCGAGCTCGAGCGCCGGCTGTCGGAGTTCCTCGGCACCGAGGATTCAATCCTCTATTCGTCGTGCTTCGACGCAAACGGGGGACTGTTCGAGACGCTGACGGACGAAAAGGACGCCATCATCTCGGACGCGCTGAATCACGCGAGCATCATCGACGGCATCCGGTTGTCGAAGGCGAAGCGCCTGCGCTACGACAACTGCGATCTCGGACAGCTCGAAGCGCGGCTCGTGGAGGCGCGCGACGCGCGCACCCGGCTCGTCGTCACGGACGGCGTGTTCTCGATGGACGGCACGATCGCGCCCCTCCCCGGCATCTGCGAACTCGCGGATCGCCATGCGGCGACCGTCGTCGTCGACGACTCGCACGCAACCGGATTCATGGGCGCGGGCGGCCGCGGCACGCACGAGCATTGCGGCGTCATGGGCCGCGTGGACATTTTGACCGGCACGCTCGGCAAGGCGCTCGGCGGCGCGAGTGGCGGCTATGTGTCGGGACGCGCGCCCGTGATCGCGTGGCTCCGCCAGCGCTCGCGGCCGTACCTATTCTCGAACTCGATCGCTCCGGTGGTCGCGGCGACGACCCTGGCCGTTCTCGACCTGCTCGAATCGACGCCTGCGCCGCGCCGGCAGCTCGCGGAGAATGCGGCCTGGTTCCGCGCCAGGCTCGCCGCGCAGGGTTTCCGGCTCGTGCCGGGCGAACACCCGATCATCCCGGTCATGCTCGGTGACGCGCCTCTCGCCGGACGCATGGCGGACCGTCTCCTCGAGCTCGGCGTGTACGCAATCGGGTTCTCTTACCCGGTCGTGCCGATCGGCAAGGCGCGGATCCGCACGCAGATGTGCGCGGGCCACACGCGCGCGATGCTCGAGGAGGCCGCCGCGGCATTCGCGCAGGCGGGCGCGGAACTCGGCATCATCGGCAAATGAGGCGCCGATGAAGGCATTGATCAAGGCCCGCGCGGAACCCGGCATCTGGCTCGGCGAATTGCCGCGGCCGGAACCCGGCCCCAACGACGTGCTGATCCGCATGCGCAAGACCGCGATCTGCGGCACCGACATACATATTTATCAGTGGGATGCCTGGGCACAGCGCACGATCCCGGTCCCGATGCAGATCGGCCACGAGTACTGCGGCGAGATCGTCGCCCTCGGCAGCGAGGTTCGCGGTCTCGCCCCGGGCGACCGGGTCTCCGGGGAAGGCCACATCACCTGCGGCCACTGCCGCAATTGCCGCGCCGGTCGGCGCCACCTTTGCCGGAACACCGAGGGGGTCGGCGTCAATCGCCCGGGCTGCTTCGCGGAATACATGGTCCTGCCCGCAAGCAACGTGTTCCGCCTGCCGGCCGGAATCACCGACGAGATCGCCTCGATCCTCGATCCGCTCGGCAACGCGACGCACGCGGCGCTCTCGTTCAACATGGTCGGCGAGGACGTCCTGATCACCGGCGCCGGCCCGATCGGCATCATGGCCGTCGCCATCGCGCGATTCATCGGCGCGCGCCACGTCGTGATCACGGACGTCAACGACTACCGGCTGGAGCTGGCGCGCCGCATGGGCGCCACCCGCGCCCTGAATGCCAGGACTCAGAGCATCGACGACGCCATGCGCGAGCTCGGCATGGAGGAAGGCTTCGACGTGGGGCTGGAGATGTCGGGAAATGCCTCGGCGTTTCGCGATCTGCTTCGGGTCATGCACCACGGCGGGAGCGTCGCGATGCTCGGAATCCCGCCGGCCGAAGTGGCGATCGACTGGAGCCAGGTGATCTTCAAGGGCCTCGTCATCAAGGGCATTTACGGCCGCGAGATGTTCGAGACCTGGTACAAGATGGCGGCAATGCTCCAGAGCGGGCTCGACGTGAGCACCGTGATCACGCACCGCTTCGACGCGGCCGATTACCGGCAGGCGTTCGACACGATGGGCGGCGGTCAGTCGGGAAAGGTCATCCTCGACTGGGCGGCGTAACTTACTCGACCCGGCATCCGCAGAGATAGACGGGCCGGCCCTCGGCGGCGAGCGCGATGAGCGCCCGCGCCCGCACAAGCGCCGCGCCGACCCCGGCAATCCGCGGCTGGCGCGGCGCAATCGCATCGATCACCCAGGCCGCCGCCCGGCGGAAGCGCAGCACGATCGCGTCACGCCACGTCATCTCCTGTTCGATCCATTCGACCCCGTAGCCGTCCTCGAGACCGGCGAGCTTCGCCGCTTCCGCGATCGCCTCGTCCACGCCCCCGAGGTCGTCCACGATGCCGGCCGCGCGCGCGTCCGCCCCGGTCCAGACCCGGCCCTGGGCGAGACTCTCGATTTCTTCCGGACGGCGGTTCCGCGAACGCGCGACATTGTCAACAAAGGTCCGGTACGCGTGCTCGACCGAAGCCTGGAGAATCTGGCGCGCCTCGGTCCCGAGCTCGCGATCGAGATCGGTCTGGCCGGAGAGGCGCGTCGTGCCGAAGCCGTCGTTGGTCACGCCGATCTTGTCGAGCGTGCGCTGAAACGTCGGGATCACGGCGAACACGCCGATCGAGCCGGTGATCGTCGTCGGCGCAGCGACGATCCGGTCTGCATCCATCGCGATGTAGTACCCCCCGGATGCGGCGACCGTGCCCATCGAGGCGACCACGGGCTTGCCGGATGCGCGTAACGACGCGACTTCGCGGCGGATGACTTCGGACGCCATGATGCTGCCGCCCGGGCTGTCGATGCGCAGCACCACGGCCGCGAGATCTTCGTCGTCTTTCGCCTCGCGCAGGAGCTGCGACAGCGAGTCGCCGCCGATCAGCCCCGGCGAGTGCTCGCCGTCCAGGATCTCGCCGGAGGCGATGATGACGCCGACGATCTCGTCGCCACGCTTGCCCATCGATTTCTCGGAACGCACGTAGGGCAGGTAGCCCTGCCATTGGACGGCCTCGTAACTGCCGGTGTCTTCATCTTCGCCCGCGACCTTGATCACGATCTCTTCGAATTCCTCGCGCGTCTTCAGGCCATCAACCAGCCCGCGAGCCAGCGCATACTGGGCGAGATCCCCGCCGGTCGCGCGCACTCCCGCGGCTGCCTCGTCCGCATAGGCCTGGATCAACGCCGGTTCGAGATCGCGCGCCGCGGCGACTTCGGACTTGAAGCTGTCCCAGAGCGCTCCAACCCAGACGCGCGCGTCTTCGCGATCCTCGGGCGACATGTCGGTCCGGGTCCATTCATCGGGAGCCGACTTGTGGCTGCCGGCCTTGAACACATTGATGTCGACCGCGAGCTTGTCGAGCGTGCCGCGGAAGTAAGTGCGGAAGTAGCCGTAGCCTTCGAGCAGGACGTATCCCATCGGATCCAGGTACACCTCGTCGGCCTGCGCCGCGAGGAAGTACTGCCGCTGCGTGAATCCCTGGCCGTAGGCATAGACTTTCTTGCCGCTCTCGCGGAACCAGCGAATCGAGCGCGCGAGATCCTGGAGCATCGGGAGGCCCGCCCCCTCGAGACCCTCGAGCTCGAGCACGAGCGCCTGGATCCGATCGTCGTCGCGGGCGTGGTCGACGACATCGACGAGGTCGCGAAGCCGCGTCTCGGCGCGGTGGTCGCCGGCGGCGCGCGACAGGGCGCGCTCCAGCGGATCGCCGGAGAGCTCCTCGACCAGGTACCCCTCCGGGGAAAGCACGAGCGCCGCGCTGTCGGGAACGAATGGCAGCTCCGACTGGCTCGCCGCGAGGAGCACGCCGAAGAATACGAGCAGCAGGACGAGGTGCAGGACCTTGCGCAGTCCGTCGAGGGCATACCACACGCCCTTGAGGACGGACCAGAGCGCGTGCAGCACGGGCATCCGCTTCCTCAGCCTCCGAGCTTTTCCTCGATGCGCGCCGATTTTCCGGAGCGGTCGCGGAGGTAATAAAGCTTCGCGCGACGAACCTTTCCGCGCCGCTTCACTTCGATGTCGGCAATCGACGGGCTGTGCGTCTGGAACACGCGCTCCACACCCTCGCCGTGGGAGACCTTGCGCACGGTGAACGAGCTGTTCAGCCCGCGATTCCGGCATGCGATCACGACGCCTTCGTAGGCCTGGACGCGCTCACGGTCGCCTTCGCGCACCTTGACCTGCACGACGACCGTGTCGCCCGGCCCGAAGGCGGGCAGCTTGCGCTTCAGCGAGCGCGATTCCAGTTCCTTCATGATCTTGTTCATCGCTCTTTCCCCGATTTGCACCTGGTCAAGTCTTCGGTCTCATCGCGGCGGTTCGATAGCGGCCGCGGCGCAATATTCCTCGAGCAGCGATCGCTCCTCTGGCGTCAAACGCCGGCTCCGCAGCAGATCCGGCCTGAGCCGCCAGGTCCTGCCGAGCGCCTGCATCAGCCGCCAGCGTCGGATCGCGGCGTGATTGCCGCCGAGCAGCACGTCCGGGACCTGCCTGCCGTCCCAGACCTCGGGCCGCGTATATTGCGGCCAATCGAGCAGTCCGTCGCCATGCGATTCCTGACTGGCCGAGTCCTCGTTGCCCAGGACCCCCGGCAGCAGCCTCGTCACCGCGTCGATGACGATGAGTGCCGGGAGCTCGCCCCCCGACAGCACATAGTCGCCGATCGACAGCTCCTCGTCGATCAGCGCATCGGCTACCCGCTGATCAATGCCCTCGTAACGTCCCGCCACCAGGCCGAAACCTGCCGCGGCCGCCAGCCTCCGCGCCACTGCCTGGGTGAACGGCTCGCCGTGCGCCGAGAGGCCGATCATCGGCGCGCCTTCCGGCAGCCTTGCCGCCGCGGCGCGAATCGCCTGCGCGAGCGGCTCCGCTTTCAGCACCATCCCGGGTCCACCGCCAAATGGACGATCGTCAACGCTCCGGTGCGGGTCGGTCGTGTGGCTGCGCGGGTTCTCCATCCCGACCTCGAGCCGGCGACTGCCGACCGCCCGGCCCAGGATGCCGGCAGTCAGTCCCGCTTCGACCAGCTGCGGGAACAGCGTGACGACCTCGATGCGCATCGCTCAGAACGCCGCGTCCCAGTCGACCGTGATCCGGCCGCGCTCAAGATCCACGCGCAAGAGCCGTTCCTTGCCGAGGGGCAGCCAGCGTTCTCGTTCGCCGATAACGACCATCACCATGCCCGCCGGCAGGTCGAGAAAATAATCGACGCGGCCGAGGCGCTGGCCCTGCAGATTCACGACCTCGAGTCCGATCAAGTCGGCCCGGTAGTGCTCGCCCTCCTCCAATGCCGGCAGCTCCCGGCGCTCGATCCACAATTCCGGCTTCGCGAGCGCGAGCGCCGCGTCGCGATCGTCGATGCCCTCGAGCCGCACGACCAGACCCTTGCCGTGCCGGCGACCTTCCGCGGGCCGGAGTTCCCGGCTGTCTTCGCCCGGCAATCCGGCGCGCCACAGCGGATAGTCCAGTATCTGCTCCGGGGGATCCGTGAACGAGGCGATTTTCACCCAGCCCCGCACGCCGAACGGCCCCGTGATGCGCCCGAGCACGATCCGGTCCTCCGGCATCGCGCGAACCGCGCCGGCCGATCAGGCCGCCGCTTGCTTCCGTGCAGCCGTGACCAGCGTGCGGACGCGATCCGACATCGTCGCGCCGGTGCCGGTCCAATACGCAATTCGCGACAGGTCGAGATCGATCCTGCGGTCCTTGCCGCGGGCGACGGGATTGAAGAAACCCACCTGCTCGAGCACCGTGCCGCCCTGCCGTTTGCGGCTGTCGGTGACGACGACGTGATAGAAAGGCGAATTCCTGCCGCCGCGGCGCGTCAGTCGAATCGTGACCATCGATGGCATCCCTCGCAGCATCGCTGCGTCAGTTTCGCGGGGCTTCCGGCCCCTTCAAAGAGCCGCGAATTCTACTCAAATCACCCGGTGAATGAAAGGCTTACACCCGGCTGCGGGCGGGTTGCATTCAACGCGGCCCGCCCCCGCCCGGAAACTGGCCGGACCAGCCCTTGAGAAGCTTGGCGAGACCCCCGCCATGCATCTTTTTCATCACCTTTTCCATCTGCAGGAACTGTTTGAGGAGCCGGTTGACTTCCTGCACCGGCACACCCGCGCCCGCGGCGATGCGGCGCTTGCGGGAGGCTGCGATGATCGCCGGCCGGCGTCGCTCCGCGGGCGTCATCGAGTCGATGATTCCGATCTGGCGGCGAAGCGCGTTCTCGTCGACCTGGGCGAGCGCGCCGGCCGGCAGCGCCTGCGCGGGCAGCTTGCTGGCAAGCGCCGCAACGCCGCCCATGCGCTTGAACTCGGAAAGCTGGTCGCGAAGGTCCGCGAAATCGAATCCGCGTCCCTTGCTGAGCTTGGCGGCGAGCTTCGCGGCTTTCTGCTGGTCGGTCGTCGACTGCACCTGCTCGATCAGCGAGAGCACGTCACCCATCCCGAGGATGCGGGCCGCGATGCGTTCCGGATGGAACGTTTCGAGCGCTTCGGTTTTCTCGCCGACCCCGACGAACAGGATCGGCTTACCGGTGACGTGCCGGACTGAAAGCGCCGCGCCGCCGCGCGCGTCTCCATCGGCCTTGGTCAGGATCACGCCGGTGAGAGCGAGCGCCGCGTCGAAGCTTTCCGCCGCCTTGACGGCGTCCTGCCCCGCCATGCTGTCGACCACGAAGAGGCGCTCGGTGGCGCCGGCGGCCTGGTCGATTGCCCGCACCTCGTCCATCATCTCGCGATCCACGTGCAGGCGGCCGGCAGTGTCGACGATGACGACGTCGTGCATGTGCCGGCGAGCGTGCTCGACGGCGGCCGAGGCGATCTCGACCGGCCCCGCGCCGGCGGGCGGCGGGAAATAAGCGGCTTCGACCTGGCCCGCGAGGCGCTCGAGCTGGGTCATCGCGGCCGGACGGTAAACGTCGGTGCTCGCCAGCAGGGGTTTGCGCCGATGCTGTGCGATCAGGTGGCGCGCGAGCTTGGCTGACGTCGTCGTCTTGCCGCAGCCTTGCAGGCCCGCGAGCAGGATGACGACGGGCGGCGCCGCGCGCAGGTTGAGGCCGCGGCCGGGTTCGCCCATGACGCGCGCCAGCTCTTCGTGAATGACGCGGATGAATGCCTGACCCGGCGTCAGGCTCCGCATCACTTCGGTGCCGATCGCGCGAGCGCGTGCCGCATCGGTGAAAGCCTTCACGACCGGTACCGCGACGTCCGCCTCGAGCAGCGCCATGCGCACTTGCCGGAGCGTGTCCGCAATGTTTTCCTCCGTCAGGCGGCCGCGCCCGCGGAGCGAATCGACCGCCTTGCCGAGCCGGCCGGCGAGCATGTCAAACATCGGGAACCTGGCGGCGAAGCCGCAATGCCTTGCCGCCGCGGATTATAGGGCGGCGGCGGCAGGGCTTCGCCGGCCCCCTGTACAATGTTCCGGCGCGTCCCGGGAGGCGGAATTTTTTGCGCGGATTTCTCGTCATCCTCCTCTACCTCGTCGCCGCTGCGGCCGCCTTGCACGCAGCAAGGCGCCCGGCTCCGCGCCCGGTGTTTCAGGAACCTGCCCTGTACCTCGCAGCGGCGGCACTCGCCGCGCACGCGGCCTGGCTCATCGAGACGCTGCAGCCATTCGGCGAGCTCGCACTCGGACTCGCCGACAGCGCGTCGCTCATGGGGCTCGCGATCGGCGCAGGCGGCCTGCTTGCCGTGTTCGCGCCGAGATTTCGCGCCATCGCAGCCGTCGTTCTCGGCCTCGCCGCGCTCTTCGCCGCGGGCACCGGAAGCCTTCCGCCGCCGCGCGGCATCGCCGCGCCGGGCTGGCCGTTCGCGGTGCACGTGGTGCTCGCCATGGGTTCCGCCGGCATGTTCGCGATCGCCGCCGTCTTCGTCGTGATGCTCGCCGTGCAGGACTCCGAGTTGCGGAGCCCCCGTCCGTCCGGCTGGCTCGCGACGCTGCCGCCCGTCGAGAGCCTGGAGCGCGCCCTGTTCTCGGTTCTCTCGATCGGCCTGGCGGCGCTTTCCGTTGCAATCCTGGCGGGACTCCTGTTCGTGACCGACCTGTTCGAGCAGCACCTGGTTCACAAGACCGTGCTCGCGCTCGCGGCCTGGGCGATCTTTGCCTGCCTGCTGTTCGGCCGCTGGCGCTTCGGCTGGCGCGGACGCAAGGCGGCGCGTTACACGATCGCGGGCTTCGTCGTGCTAGCGATCGCCTATTTCGGCAGCAAGTTCGTGCTGGAGATCCTGCTCGGCCGGCACTGGGGTTGAATCAATGGGCGCGTTGATTGTGGCGACCGCGCTCGTGGTACTCGCACTGCTGATCGAGGCGGCGATGCCGGCCATGCGCACGCGGCGCGCGGCGCCCGCGTCACGGCGTGAACCCTGGATCTCGAACCTGCGCCGGCGCATGGGCAACGAGCCGCGCCGCGCGCGTCTCGCGGCCGCCTGGCTGCGAGCGACGGTGCTCGCCACCCTGCTCG
>JBOHZO010000062.1:0-5935 GCA_050738555.1 Steroidobacteraceae bacterium
CTGAACGAGGCCCTGCGCCACGCCGGGCTCAAGACCCGCACCCGCGTGCAGGTCCACTACGTCGAATCGACCGACCTGGAAAGCGCCGGCACCGCCGCGCTCTCCGGGATGGACGCGATCCTGGTGCCGGGCGGCTTCGGCGAGCGGGGAATAGAGGGAAAGATCGCGGCCGTTCGCTTCGCGCGTGAGCATGACGTGCCGTATCTCGGCATCTGCCTCGGCATGCAGGTCGCGGTGATCGAGTTCGCGCGCGGCGTGCTGGGTCTGCCGGGCGCGAACTCGACCGAGTTCGAGCGCGGCGCGGCCGACCCGGTCATCGCCTTGATCACCGAGTGGCGCGACCGCACCGGGGAGACGCTCCGGCGCTCCGACCGGTCGGACCTCGGCGGCACCATGCGGCTCGGGGCGCAGGAATCGCGCATCCTCACCGGCACCCTGGCGCGCAAGATTTACGGACGCGACACGATCCACGAGCGGCACCGGCATCGCTACGAATTCAACAACAATTATCTCGAGCGCATGCAGAAAGCCGGCCTGACGATCTCGGCTTATTCCGAGGACGGTCTGGTCGAGATCATCGAGCTGCCGGCGCACCCGTGGTTCATCGGCGTGCAGTTCCACCCGGAATTCACCTCGAACCCGCGCGACGGCCATCCGCTCTTCGCGAGCTTCGTGCGGGCCGCGCGCGAGCACGCGGTCGGCCGGCTCCCCAGGGCGGCGAGCGCGTGAAGCTCGCTGGCAGCGAGATCGGCCCCGATCGGCCGCTGTTCCTGATTGCCGGGCCCTGCGTGGTCGAAGACCCGGGACTGACGCTTGCGATCGCGGGCGAGCTCAAGGAAATCACCGGCAGGCTCGGGATTCCGTTCGTCTTCAAGGCTTCCTACGACAAGGCGAACCGCTCCTCGCGCGCGTCGTTCCGCGGTCCGGGCATCGAGCGGGGTCTCAAGGTGCTGGAAGAAGTCCGGCGCCAGCACCGCGTGCCGGTCCTGACCGATGTGCACGAGGACACGCCGCTCGCCGAGGTCGCGGCGGTCGTGGACGTGCTGCAGACGCCGGCCTTCCTCTGCCGGCAGACGAATTTCATCGTCAACGTCTGTTCGCAGGCCAAGCCAGTGAACATCAAGAAGGGCCAGTTCCTGAGTCCCTGGGAGATGTCGAACGTCGTCGAGAAGGCGCGTTCCACCGGCAACGAATCCATCATGGTTTGCGAGCGCGGCTTCAGCTTCGGCTACAACAACCTGATCTCCGACATGCGCGCGCTCTCCGTCATGCGCGCCTTCGGCGCGCCGGTCGTCTTCGACGCCACGCATTCCGTGCAGCTTCCCGGCGGCAAGGGCGCGTCCTCGGGAGGGCAACGCGAATTCGTTCCGGTGCTCGCGCGCGCCGCGGTGGGGGCGGGCGTCGCCGGGCTCTTCATGGAAACCCATCCGAGGCCGGAAGAGGCGCTGTCTGACGGCCCGAATGCCTGGCCGCTGCCGCGCATGCGCGAGCTGCTCGAGCTCCTGGTCGAGCTCGATCGCGCGGTCAAGGCGCGTCCGTTCGCAGAGTCCAGTCTCTGATGCGAATCGTCGACATTCGCGGCCGCGAGATCCTCGACTCCCGCGGCTACCCGACCGTGGAGGCCGACGTCGAGCTCGAGGACGGGACGATTGGTCGCGCGGCCGTGCCCTCGGGCGCATCGACCGGAACCCGCGAGGCGGTCGAGTTGCGGGATGGCGACGCCGCGCGCTATCAGGGCAAGGGCGTGTTGACCGCGGTGCAGCACGTGAATGAGGTGCTCCGCGATTCGCTGGTCGGACGCAATGCCGCGGACCAGGCGGGGATCGACCGCCGCCTGTGCGAGCAGGACGGCACCGACAACAAGTCGCGGCTCGGCGCGAACGCGATTCTTGCGGTCTCGCTCGCGACGGCGCGCGCGGCCGCAGCGGCGCAGAAGCTGCCGCTTTACCGCTATCTCGGCGGCGGTGACGCGGTCGTGATGCCGGTGCCGATGATGAACATCATCAATGGCGGCGCCCACGCCGACAACAGCCTCGACGTCCAGGAATTCATGATCGTGCCGGCGGGGCTCCCGAGCTTCCGCGAGGCGCTTCGCTGCGGCGCGGAAGTGTTCCACCGACTGAAGAAGATCCTGCTGGATCGCGGCCTCGCGACGGCGGTCGGCGACGAAGGCGGATTTGCTCCTGACCTGCCGTCGAACGAAGCCGCGCTCGGCGTGATCCTCGAGGCCATCGAGAAGGCCGGCTATCACCCGGGGCACGACGTCTGGCTCGGCCTCGACGTCGCGAGCAGCGAGTTCCATCGCGACGGCAGCTACCAGCTCGAGTCCGAAGGCCGGAAGTTCAGCGCCGCGCAGTTCACCGACTACCTGGCGGCGCTCGCCGAGCGCTATCCGATCCTGACGATCGAGGACGGCATGGCCGAATCCGACTGGTCAGGCTGGGCGCTCCTGACGCAGCGTCTCGGGCAGAAGCTGCAGCTGGTCGGAGACGACTTGTTCGTGACCAACACCGAAATTCTGGCGCGCGGCATCGCCGAAGACGTCGCCAACGCGATCCTGATCAAGCCGAACCAGATCGGCACGCTGACCGAAACGCTCGCCGCGATCGACATGGCGACGCGCGCGGGCTATGCCGCCGTCGTGTCGCACCGTTCGGGCGAAACCGAGGACGCGACCATCGCCGACATCGCAGTCGGCACGGCGGCGACGCAGATCAAGACCGGGTCGCTCTCGCGCTCCGACCGCATGTCGAAGTACAACCAGCTGCTGCGCATCGAGGAGCAGCTCGGGGCGCGGGCCCGCTATGCCGGGCGCGAGGCTTTTCCGGTCAAGCGCCGCTGAGAACGGCGACATCCGTCCGGCCGGAACGTGCTACTCTCCCGGCCCCATGAAGTTCCTCATCGCGGGACTCATTGCCGCGCTCGCGCTGCTCCAGTACCGCCTGTGGGTGTCGGGCGAGGGGATGCGCGAGGTCTGGCAGCTCGGCGCCGCGGTGCAAAGCCAGCGCGCCGAGAACGCGGCGCTCGCGGAACGGAATGCCCAGCTCAAGGCGGAAGTCACGGACCTCAAGCAGGGGCTGAGCGCGCTCGAGGAGCGCGCCCGGAACGATCTCGGCATGATCGGGGGCAACGAGATCTTCTACCAGGTCGTCGACACGCCGCACCTGTCGCCGGACGAGAACGCGGCCGAGCCGGCAGCACTGCGGGCCGCGACGACGCCGTGAACAATCGGTGGCCGAACGAATCTGGTTCGTGATCGCCGCCGCCGGCGCCGCCACGCGCTTCGGCGGCACCGTCCCCAAACCCTACCTCAAGATTGCCGGCCGAACGTTGCTCGAGCATTCGCTGCGCGCCTTGGCGGCGGTGCCCGGCATCGCGGGCGGCGTCGTCGTGGTCGCGCCCGGCGATCGGCGATTCCAGCGGCTGCCGAAAATCCTGCGCCGGCGCCTGGCGACGGCTACCGGCGGACCGACGCGCGCGCTGTCCGTGCTGAACGGGCTCAATGCGCTCATCACCGCCGCGGAAGACGACTGGGTGCTGGTTCATGACGCGGCGCGGCCCTGCCTGCCGCGGAAAGACATCGAGACTCTGGTCGCGGAATGCCGCCGCGATCCGGTCGGCGGGCTCCTGGCCGTTCCCGTCGCCGACACGGTGAAGCAGGCCGACGAACAGGGTCGGAGCACGCGTACATTGCCGCGCGAACGGCTGTGGCGCGCGCAGACGCCGCAGATGTTTCGTCTTGGCCGGCTGGTGCGGGCACTCACGCAGGCGCTCGAAGAGGGTTTCGACGCGACCGACGAGGCGGCCGCGATCGAAGGGCTCGGCCTCAGGCCGAGGCTGGTCGAGGGCTCGCCACTCAATATCAAGATCACGCGGCCCGGCGATCTCCTGTTCGCGCAGGCCGCCATGCGGGCCACCAGGGGGCGGAAATGAGGATCGGCAGCGGCTACGACGTCCACCGATTCGGGCCCGGCGACAGGCTCCGCCTGGGTGGCGTCACGATTCCCCACACGCACGGGCTCGTCGCGCATTCCGACGGCGATGTGCTGCTGCACGCGTTGATGGACGCGATGCTGGGCGCGGCCGGCGCCGGCGACATCGGCCTGCACTTTCCGGCGGGCGACGCGCGCTTCGCGGGCGCCGACAGCCGCGCGCTCCTGCGCAAAGTGGCAGAGCTCGTCGCGGCTCGGGGCTTCGCGGTCGTCAACTGCGACCTGACACTGATCGCCGAATTGCCCCGGATCGGCGCGCACCGCGACGCGATCTGCGCCAACATCGCCGCGGACCTGGAACTTTCGCGCGATTGCGTGAATGTGAAAGCAACGACCGCCGAAGGACTCGGCGCACTCGGGCGCGCCGAAGGCATCGCGGCGCAGGCCACCGTGCTCCTCCGGGAACTGGATGGCGGCTGAGGCGGACGCGCTTCAAGCATGGCGTCGCCTCGCGCTCGAACCGCCGCGGGCCTGGGGCGACCCGCCGATGGCGGGCGCGATTCGCGTCGAGCCGGCGGATTTCCGGGTCGAGGAACGACTTGGTTTCGAGCCGGATGGCGGCGAGGCGCATGTGCTCGTGCTGGTCGAAAAGATAGATGCGACTACGCTGCATGTCGCGCGCTCGCTCGCGGCCCGCGCCGGCCGGCCGCCCGCGGACGTGGGATTCGCGGGCCTGAAGGATCGACGGGCGATCGCGCGGCAATGGTTTTCGGTGCCGGCCGTGAAAGGAATGGATTCCCTCGCCGGATTCGCGGGCGACGGTTTCCGGGTGCTCGCGGCGCATCCGCATTCGCGCAAGCTCCGCCGCGGCGCGCTCGCGGGCAACCGGTTCGGCATCCGGGTTCGCGGCCCCGAAGGGAATACGGGCGAGCTCGACGCTCGCGCGGCCCGTGTTGCGGCGTCGGGCGTGCCGAACTATTTTGGCCCTCAGCGCTTCGGCGGCGAGGGCGCGAATCTCGGGCGCGTGCTCGATTGGGTCGCGCGCGACCGGCTGCCGCGCGGCCGGGAGCCGCGGGCTTTCGTGCTGTCCGCGGCGCGCTCGCTCGCTTTCAATGCGGTGCTCGGTGCGCGCGTTGCGCGCGGCACCTGGAACCGGCTGCTGCCCGGGGAAGTCGTGAACCTGTGCGGCAGCCGGTCCGTGTTTGCGGCAGCGAGCGTGGACGATTCGCTGCTCCGGCGCTGCGATGAGGGCGACATCGCGCCGACCGGCCCGCTTTGCGGCGCGGACGGCGTCCTGCCGACGGGCGAAGCGGAACGCGTGGAAAGCTCGGCGCTCGCCGTCCTCGAATCGCTGCCGGGCCGGCTCGCTGCCTTCGGGCTGCGGGCGGAGCGGCGCGCGCTCGTGCTACGGCCGGCGGCTTTCGCCCATCGGCGGGGTGCCGGCGAGCTCGAGCTTTCGTTCGAGCTGCCGCGCGGCGCATTCGCGACGAGCGTGCTCCGCGAGCTCGTGGATACAGGCGTCTCCGAGGCCGGCCTGGACTGAGCCCGGCTCCTCAGCCGTCGAGCAGGACGTAGAGGGCGCCGGTCCCGCCGTCGTTCCGTCGCGCGGAGCAGAAGGCGCGCACCGCCGCATCACGGCGAAGCCAGCGATTGACGGCAGACTTCAGGACCGGGCCGCGATGACCGGAACCGCGGCCCTTGCCATGGATGATCCTCACGCAATGGCGGCCGTGACCGGCGGATTCAGCGAGGAACGCGGAGAGCGCAAGCCGCGCTTCCTCCTGGGTCATCCCGTGCAGATCCAGTTCGTCGCGCACTGCGTAGTGGCCCCGCCGCAGGCGCCGGACGACCGATTCCGGCACGCCGTCCCGGCGGAAGCCGAGTTCCTCGCCGGACTCGACGTCGAGCGCGTCGGCATCGAGCGCAAGCGAATCGGCGAGGACGCGCGCTTCGTCGGCGCGGCGCGAGGCGGCGCGCGGCCGGCGGCGTTCGCGTTCCGGCGC
>JBOHZO010000063.1:0-12787 GCA_050738555.1 Steroidobacteraceae bacterium
TTCGACGAGGACCTCTACATCACCGCGGAAGCCGAAGCCTTCGTCAAATGGCACGCCGGGCAGCTCACCTGGGCCGACGCCACTCGCACCGACCGCATCAAGCTCCACGGTCTCTCGTGGATCGTACGAGCCTTCCCCACCTGGAACGCCCGCAGCGGCTTCGCCCACATCAAGCCGTTCTCACGGACCGCGGCGAGCTCGGCAGCCTGACATCTTAGAACCGCGTGGCGCGGCCGCCCTCCCACAGGAGCGGCCATGACCGCCGCAGAGCGCATGCGACAGATGCGCGCAGTCTTGCCATGCATGCGCTCATCGTGCGAAAGATCGAGCGCGATCCGAAACTGCTCGAAGTCGGGCACCGCAATATCGCACGCTGGGCGGCGCGTTACGCGGAACCCGCGCCGGCCTGGCTGAACGAATGGCGCGAGATCCTCTCGCGGCCCTGGCCCGAGATCGTTTCCCTGCTCACCGAGCAAAGCGAGAATGCGGCACGGCTGCATTCGTGCCGTCGGCGTGCACGTGCGTCGAATAGCCCAGGAGCCAGAGGCACAACGCCAGCGACAGCAGGGTCGCGATTCGACGCCCGCAGCGATTACGTGCCGGGAGGCGGCGCGGGCTCGCCGGTCGTGAAGTTGACGGTCGTCGCCGCGCCGGCAGTCACGGTCGCATCCTGCGGCTCGAGGAACACGATGTCCTCGTCCGACTCGGCCTCGTCCAGGTTCGCCTCGCAGGTCAGCGCGGCAGTGTAGTCGCCGACGGGCAGGAACGCGGCGCGATACAGGAAGGCGCCGGTCTCGATGTCCATCTCCACCGGCGCCGAGGTCAGCGGCGCGGTCGGCGATCCGAGGTCGTCCGGGATCACGCCCGCACCTTCGTACACGTAGACGACGGCCGAGCAGTTCTCGGCGGCGATAGCTGCCGCGACTTCACCCTCGATGCTGCCGACCTCCAGGTTGTTGACCAGCCGCAGCCGCGGCTTGAACAGGAAGTGGGGCGCCAGCCCCGGCGGCCGGAGCACGGACTGCCGAAGGTCGAAATCGATGGTGAAGCTGGACGTGCCGCCGGCGCCGATCACGAAGTCCGCTTCGAGCTTCACGCCCGTCTGGTCGTTGCTCGGAATGAAGAACGGATGCACGGAGCCGTCCAGCAGCCTGATGTACGAATCGCTCGCGTCGGGACTGGCATCGACGTAGAAGCGGACCCATTCGTAGATTCCGGCAGGAACAGCCTCTTCCAGCAGCAGGACCTCGCTGGCGCCGCCAGCCTGGGCGAGCAGGTCGATCTGGCGCGGGGTGGTGAAGAGGAACATCTCGGGCGGCGTATCCTCCGCGGACTTGATCTCCACGGCGGAAAACTGGATCACGACTTCCGCCGCTTCCTCGACCGGCGTGTCGGTCACCGCGAGCGTGATGGCGCCCATGGCTGGATCCGCGTCTCCGCCCGAGCCACCACCCGAGCACGCGCCGACGCCGACGATCACACCGCACAGTATCTGGATCCGGTACTTCTGTAGCATTTGCACGGCCTCCCGACCTATCCAGAAACACGAATCCAGCGCTCATTCGGTTCCACGGCCGGGCGTTTGACGGCGCACTATGTCTCATTCCTAATGCCCTGAATGTTCCGGCGCAGAGGCCAGCGACGATCCGGCCCGGCCGCCCGACGGGCGGCCGAGTTCGAGCTGCTGTTGCGGGTTCATATCCCGGCCTTGTACCGCAGCGCGTATCGCTGGACCGGCTCGACCGATCGTGCAGAGGATCTGGTCCAGGATCTTCTGTTGAAGCTGTTTCCGCGGCTCGACGAGCTCAAGGCGGTCGAGCAGCTGCGCCCCTGGGCGACGCGCGTCATGTATCGCATCTTCGTCGATCAGTTGCGAAGGGAGCGCAGTTCGCCGGTTCGATTCGACTCCGAATCGTTGCCGCCGGATGACGGCGAGCATCCCGGCGTCGCTGACGAGTCGCCCGGCCCGCCGGAGCTGACGGAGAATCTGCTGACACAGGAGCGCCTGACGGCAGCCTGGACCATGCTGAGCGATGAGCATCGCGTGGTGCTCGCCTTGCACGACATCGAGGGTTACGGTCTGGCGGAGCTGGAGGACATGACCGGGATTCCGGTCGGCACGCTCAAGTCCCGCCTGCACCGGGCACGATTGCGCCTGCGGGACCTGCTGCTGAAGGAACGATTTGACCCGACCGGCCGTGTATCAAGATGAGGTGTAGCCAATCGGCGACAGGCAGGTGCGTCCTTGAGCGGTGACATCGAACGTCTGATCGCTGCGCTGCAGCGCATGCCGGTTCCGGAACCTCGGCCGGGTTTCGTCCAGGAGGCGCTCGCCCATGCGACAGAATCCGGCCGCAGGAGCAATGCCTGGATCGGCGCCGCCGGCGCAGGCGTGGCCGCGGCGCTCGTAGGCGTCGCCGTGCTGGTCACGCGCCCCGATGAGGATTCGATCAGGCTGTACGTGGACCAGCCTCAGGAAGTGCGGGTCGTGATCGACTCCGAGCACGCGTTGCAGGGTGCGACGATCACAGTCCACCTGACCGGCGACATGTCGTTGTACGGCTTTGCGGATGCGCGCGACCTGCTTTGGAGGACCGATCTCGCTGCCGGCATGAACCTGCTGGCGCTGCCGGTCGTGGCACACGGGCCGGGCGACGGCCACCTGATCGCCATCGTCGAGCATGGCGGCCGCGCGAGGCGGATCGGCGTCGAGCTGCGCGCGGAAATCGCGCACGCCGGGAAGGTCGGCGCGTGAGCGCGCGAGGAGGCCGAGTGAATACAATACTTGCCGCCATGACGGTTTGCCTCATGGCATCGCTCGCCGGAGTTGCCGAAGCCCAGGCTCGGCAAGAGGAGTCCGGCGAGCTCGACGTGACCATGCGCGTGCTGACCGACCCTAACGCCCGGCTGCCGGACGAAATCGTACGCCGCATTCCCTTGCCGGCGGCTCCGAGTCCTGGTCAGCGCGGAGAGCCGGACGCGAATGCCGATCAAGGCCAGCAAACGGCCCAGGAAGCCAGTGAAGCCGGGCGTGAGATCGCAGAGCAGGCACGTGAGCAGGCGCAGGAAGCCGCTGAACAGCATCGGGACGCGGGTCGCGCCATTGCCGAGGAGGCGCGACGAAACGCGGGGCCGCCGGAGCCTCTGCCTGGTCCGCCCGCCACGCCGCCCCGTGACCCGTAGCGCGAGGATCGGCGCCCGCGCGGCGGCCGCTGTCCTCGTTTCCATTCATGTCGCCTGGGCTGCGGCGAGCGACTCGGCGGGCGCCGAACGCCTTTTCCACGAGGGCGTGCAGGCGTTCGAATCAGGCGCGTACAGCGAGGCATTGAAGGCATTCGAATCCGCGCGACTTGCGGGTCTCGAGGGTCCCGCGGTTCACTACAACATCGGCGTCGCCGCATTTCACCTGGATGATCTTGACCGAGCCGAGGCGGCGTTCCGCGAAGTTTTGAAGACGCCGGAAATGGCGCCCGTGGCCCGCTACAACCTCGGCCTCGTCTCGCAAGGCCGCGGCGATTCCACCGCCGCCGACCGATGGTTCGCGCAGGCGGCAGCCACCGCGGGCGATGAGCGCCTGCGCGAGCTCGCCGCGCGACAGGCAGACCGCGACCGCGTCGCACCTGACCGCAGGCGCCATCAAGGCTTCCTGTACGCGGGCGCCGGTCACGACAGCAACGTCGCGCTCATCAACGACGAAGCGCTGATCGGAATCAGCGGACTCGACGACGGGTTTCTTTCGCTGTTGATGGCGGGCAGCTTCAGCCTCGACGCGAACTGGCGCCTGGACGGCGGCCTGACCCTGGTGGATTACCAGACGCTCGACCGGTACGACCAACAGTCCGCCAATGCCGGGGTGCGCTACCAGCGCCGGACGTCAGGCGACTGGCTCGGCGAAATCGGGGCCGGCGGAGTGTACGCGCTGCTCGATGGCGAGGCCCTGGAATCCAAGGGCGTCGTGACGCTCGGCGTTGCCAGCCCGTTCCGCAACGGCTGGCAGTTACGCCTGCGCTACCGCTTCAGCGGCATCGAAGGCGGTGACGAGTTCGAGGGGCTCACCGGCAACCGGCATGGCGTCGAGGCACGACTGGTCCGCAGCGGCGCCGCCGGCCGGATTGGGCTCGGCTACGAGTTCGAAGACGGCGACCTCGAGGACCCGGCACTGTCGTCCACCGACAACCAGCTGAAGCTCGACGCCGCCTGGTATCTGCGCCCCGACTGGTCGCTCGAGTTCGACGCGACCTGGCGGAGCAGCGACTACGATGAAGTCGAGGATGACGGCGATTCCTCGCGAACGGAAGACAGGATTGCATTCTCCGCGGCCCTGGCGCGCGCATTCCTCGAGCGTTGGCGAATCGTGGTCCGATTCGGGTATCTGGACAATCAGTCGAGCATCGCGCTGTACGACTTCGATGCCGTGCGATTCACCGCCGGCATCGAAGGGGTGTTCTAAATTCAGCCGGCGACGCAGATCATACGGGTCATGCAAAAGAACGTGGCAGCCGGAAGTCTCGGCATCATGACAGCCGTGTTACTCGCGGCGGGATGCGCGGGGACGCCCGCCAAGGACTCTCGGGCAAACGGCAGGTCGGGCCCGGCGTCCAGCGACGTGCGCGGCTCCATCGCAGAGTTTGCGCTTTCGATGGTCGGCGTGCGGTACCGATACGGCGGCGCCCATCCGCGCGAAGGCTTCGACTGCAGCGGCCTCGTCTACTACACGTATACGTCGAACGGCCATGCCGTGCCGCGCACTTCGCAGGCGCAGTTCGCCGCCGCGCGCAAGATCGCGCTCGCGCAAGCCGCAGCAGGCGACCTCCTGTTCTTTCAGGACCAGGTAAAACTCTCGCACGTCGGCATCTACCTGGGCGACGGCCGGTTCGTGCATGCGCCGTCGAGCGGCGGCGCCGTGCGTGTCGCGAGCATCGACGCGCCGTACTATCAGCGCCACCTGATCGCGGTCGGAAGCTTGCTCCCCTGAGGCCGCGGGCTGTCAGGCGTTCAGGATCTTCGGGCCTGTCAGGTACGCCCCGGTCCCCCGAAGAACTCCTTCTGCAACCGGAGCAGCAGCGGCATCGAGAACAGAACCGCGACGAGGTTCGGAATGGCCATCAGCCCGTTCAGCGTGTCGGCGACGTCCCAGATGAAATGCAGCGATCCGACGGCGCCGAGGTAGATGAACACGAGCCACGCAATCCGGTACGGCATCGCGGCCTTCGCACCGAACAGGTAAACGACGCCGGTCTCGCCGTAGTAGCTCCAGCCGATGACCGTCGAGAAGGCAAACAGGACGAGCCCGCCGGTAACGATGATGTCGCCCCAGGTGCCGGGCAGGCCGGCCTCGAACGCGCGGACCGAGAGCGCCGCACCCGTCGCGCCGGTCGTCCATGTATCGGTCACCAGAATCACGAGACCGGTGATCGTGCAGATCAGCAGCGTGTCCACGAACACCTCGAAGATGCCGTAGAGGCCCTGGCGTACGGGGTGGTCGGTATCGGCGGCCGCATGGACCATCGGGGCCGATCCGAGGCCGGCCTCGTTCGAGAAGAGGCCCCGCGCGATGCCGTAGCGCAGCGCCATCGCGATCGTGCTGCCCGCGAAGCCACCGGCCGCGGCCGTGCCGCTGAACGCGCTCTCGAAGACGAGCGCGAACGCGTCCGGCAACCGCGACGCGTGCAAGAGCAGGACGACGATGCCGCCGCCGAGGTACAGGAGCGCCATGAACGGCACGAGCAACTGCGTCACCTGTCCGATGCGCTTGATGCCGCCGAGAATCACGGCGCCGGTCAGCACCACCATCACGATGCCGGTGGCCGACTGCGACAGGCCGAAAGTGGCGTGCAGCGCGTCGGCCACCGAGTTGGCCTGCACCATGTTGCCGATGCCGAACGCGGCGAGCGACGTCAGCAGCGCGAAGACAGCGCCGAGCCAAGGCATCCCAAGGCCCTTCTTCAGTACGTACATCGCGCCGCCGCGCATCGTGCCGCCGGCATCCTTTTCCCGGTAATGGAGCGCGACGACGATCTCGGCGTACTTGGTACACATGCCGACCAGGCCCGAGACCCAGAGCCAGAACAGCGCGCCCGGCCCGCCGAGGAAGATGGCCGTCGCGACGCCCGCGATGTTGCCGACGCCGACCGTTGAGGCGAGCGCGGTGGCCACCGCCTGGAACGGCCGGACGCTGCCCTCGCCGCCGCCTGACTGCGTGAGCTTGCCGAGCACCTCCGTCAGCGCCCGCCACAGATAGCGGAACTGCGCGGCGCCCGTGACGACCGTGAGCAGCACGCCCGTGCCGATGAGCAGCACGATCATCGGCGTGCCCCAGACGTACCCGTTCAGCCAGGAGTTGACGGACTCAATGGTTTCGAGCATGCGTGAACCATTCCTCATAGAGTTCCGGCCGGCGATGCCTTAGGAACAACTGGCGGGCATGTGATTCCGCCGTCGACGCGAGATCGACCTCGGCGTACAGGATCTCCTCGGTTCCCCGCCCCGCCCGGGTGATGACGGCGCCGTCGGGCGCGCACACGAAGGACTCGCCCGAGAATTCGAGTCGATCCTCCTGACCGACGCGATTGCAGAGCGCCACGTAGTAGCCGTTCTGGAACGCCGCGACACGCATTTCGCCTTCATACAAGCCCTCGGGCCACTCGCCGACGGCGCCGGCCTGCGGGACGAGCACGAGGTCGGCGCCGGCGAGCGCCAGGGCGCGCATGTACTCGGGGAAATGACGGTCGTAGCAAATGGCCACGCCGACGTTGCCGGCACGCGTGCGAAACACCGGCGCCCCGGTGTCGCCCGGCGCGTAGTAGCCCTGCTCGTGGAAGCACGCGTACTCGGTGATGTGCACCATGCGCGTGACGCCCAGCAGCGTGCCATCCGCGTCGATCACCGGCGACGAATCGAAGGTCGCGTCGCCCTGACGCTCGAACAGGTTCAGCACCGCGACGATCCCGTGCTCCCGCGCCTTGTCGCGGAACGCCCGGACCAGCGGGCCGTCCAGCGGCTCGGCCAGGCTGCGAATATCGCCGGCCGCCGGATGCTGCGGATGAAACCACTCGAAGGCGAGCTCCGCGTAGCAGGCGAGCGCGGCGCCCTTGCGAGCCGCGGCCTCGAGGTTCGCGAGGCCACGCGCGATATTGAGCTGCTTGTCCCGGGCCGCGCGCTGCTGAATGAGGGCGATCTTCACGTCAGGTCAGGTTGCGGGACAGGGCGTGTCGAGCGAACCCGCGACCGTCTCGCCCGAGCCTGGCGCCGCATCACGCCGACGTGATCGCTGCGGTAGACGAATGCCTGCAATGACTTCGCGTCCTGCCACACGGACATATTGATAATGAACTCCTCTCCCATCGGGCGCAGCGCCGTCGCATTGCCCGCCTCATCCTGGAGCCGCCAGACAAAACCGGGCGAGCGGTCGGCGATGGCATTGATGCGGTCAAGAGCGCCGACGAATTCGGCCAGTTGCGGCGAGTCGAGCGGCGCCCGCAGGCGCGCCACGTTCATTTGTGCCAGCTCGTACTGTGCCATGGGTTTTTCCGCCCGGCCGACGCGTCGGCCCGTGTGTCACTATACGGACCCATGAGCGGCGACTCACCCTGCCGGCCGATCGACAGGAAGATCAAGGAGCTGGGTGACTGGCGGGGTGAGACACTCGCCCGGGTCCGGAGACTCATCAAACAGGCCGATCCCCAAGTGATCGAAGACACCAAATAAGGCGCTGAAGGTGCTGATTCGCGCCGCCGTGGCGCTGAACACTTCGCGTCGGAGCACGCGAGGCGCCGCGGAATAGAGCAAATGCAGCACCGCAAGCGCAGACTGGGATCCGGGGTCAGTCGTCGGCATCTGCAAGCGGGGCGTTGAGCAGCGATTTCTGGCGCTCTCGGCTGGCGGTCCGCTGCAACTCGTCGACCTCGGCCAGATAGTCGGCGATATCCCGATTCGGCACGACGCGTTCCGCCCCGAGCCGCACTTCCGGACCGAGACTCACGCGGTTAACGTCGCCTTCCTCGACTCCGATCGCGATGATCCACGCGATGGCACCGATCACGAGCGTCGCGGCGCCGGCCAGCGCCAACGCAATGCGGCGACCGTAATGAGTTGCCTCACGCAGGTGCAGGTACAGCGCGGCCAGTGCCACCGCCCCCACGACGGCAACGCCAATCTGGACGAGCACCGACCACTGCGCGGCGAACGCCACCAGTCCAGCCACCCAGTAACCCCAGGCGCAAAGCGCCGTGCCGATCGAGGCGATCGTCACGTGGACTCGAACTTCCCAGCTTCCATGGTTCAGCTTCGAAATCAATGCCCAGAGGCCGGTCCACAACGCGATCAGCCCGAGCGCAACGAGCCCCGCCTTCATGACGCTGCGGAGCATCGACGATGGCGCATCGAGCCACTGCAGGAAGCCGCCATAGGCGATGCATGCCGACACGCCGGCAGCCGCGAGCAGCGTGCGGTGCCGGCGCACGAAGTCGCGTCGGAACACGCGTTCCGTTCCGATCGGCGTGTGTCGTGTGCGGACGCGCAGTCGCGTGCGCCCAACGACGATATCGCCGTGTTCGACGATTGCGCCTGCATCCGCGGGGACCCGCATGCCGTCGACGCGCGTGCCATTTCGTGTGCCGAGGTCCCGCACGCTGACACGGCCGTCCTCCAGCAGCGTCAGCAGCGCATGCTGCGGCGCTGCATGTTCGTCATCCACGACGATGTCGCAGGCCAGATCGCGGCCGACGCGGCATTCGGTGCCGGCGCCCTCAAGCCGTTGCCGCAGAACCAAGTGCCCATGCGGGCCGATCTGCTCGATCAGCATCACGGCTTCCACTGCAGGGCTCCCAGGTAGCGCTCCATCGTTCGCTTGCCGGTTTCGAATGCGACGCCCTGGAGCGCGAGCTTGCTGACCAGTGCCTGGCTCGCGTCGTCAATGCCGACGACGGTCACGTCGAAATCGTAAAGACCGGTGAACAGCCGGTACTGGCGCACGCAGGTCGAGATGCGTGCATCGAAGCCGTCCAACGAAACCAGCGCGTCGCGGCAGGCGAACGGCGCCACGTGGGCCGATGCGCCCGTGCGGCGCGGGCCCGCGGCGAGACGGTTCACCTGCCGTTCGAACTGCAGGGGATGCAAACCCACCGATTGCAGGATCCGGTGCTGCATGGACAGCCCGGCCACGGATACGCCGGACTGCACCAGTATGCGGGTCGGTGTCCGGCATCGGACGGCTTCCACGCGCACGCGCACGTGCGGGCCGCGTTCGTCGATCGTGCTGCATTCGACGTGCCGCGAGATCCGCGTCGGCAAGACGTAGCCCCGCACGCTCTGTGTGCCGGCCGTATCCGGCGGGGCCTCCAGCACCTCGGCTTCGTAGGCGAGCACCTGCGCGGTCACGCGCTGGCGCAGCTGTTGCGCGCTCAGTGCCACGTCCAGCGGCTGCTTCGCCCGTGCCAGTAGCGCCGGAATGTGCTTCGCCGGCACGACGAAGCCAACGAGCTGCCGGCCGGTGACCACGGAGACGTTGACTCCGTACACGCGGCCCCTCCTGTCCAGCGCGGGTCCGCCCGACATGCCGCCGTTGATCGCGCCGGTGTAGTGGATGCGCTGCTCAATGCTGTTCTCGACCAACCCGTTCGCAACGCCCTCGGTGATGGTCAGGCCGAGGTTCAGCGGAAACCCGATCGACCAGGCGCGTTCGCCCTGCGCGGGAATCTCGCTGCGCAGCTTCAGGGCCGGCAATTCGAGGTCTTCGGCCGCGACGACGGCGAGGTCGTTACGTACGTCAATGGCGAGGACGTGCAGCAGGCCCGTGCGCCCGTCGCTCGCCAGGTATTCCAGCCGGTACTGTCGCGGGTAGAGCACGGCCTGCGCCACGACGTGATAGTTCGTCACGATCCGGCGCCCATCATCGACGGCGAAACCGCTCCCGTGGAATGCGCTCGATTCGGATTTGTCGAAGTATCCGCGAATCTGCACCACGGAGTCGCGTGCCGCGTCGAGCCGGACTTTCGCATCGCCCGAGAGCTCCTGGCTCGCAATGTCGGCCTCGACCGCGGCCGCGTCGACCGCGTCAGCGTCGACCGCTTCGGCGTCCGGCGCCTGCTCTTCGGGCGACGGACCGGTCGGCACCTCCGCGGGCACCTCATCAGGCACCGGGGGATCTTCCGCCTGCGCAACAACGACTGTCGCGAATCCGCACAACCACATGGCGACGACAAGGCGGGTGATCTTCAAAAAGGGGCTCCTGTCTGGCGGACGAAGCGGTGAGAGGAGTGTATGCCAGCCACGATGCACCGGGCGCGCAGCGCGCCTATTCCCCCTTATCTTCGCTCACCAGCTCTACATTGGGCGCCGCCGGACCTCGACTAGTTCATTGCCTACGTGGAGCCTGTCGGAAACATCTGACCACCGCAGTCCGTGCGCGTGTGACACCTGCATTTCGGCAGTTTTGACGAAGCGGAGCGGTACCCAGCGACTCGTTTTGTGAGCCCGGTCCAACCTTTTCATGGCGCGCGGGATCAAAGTGATCATCGGCGACCCGAAAAGAGGACCGGCCTATGTACAGCAGGAAATTCGGGGTTCATGGAATGATCAGCGCCTTCGTCGCATTCGCGATCCTCGGTATCTCTGCGCTCGTGTTCGACCGCGCATACCTTTTCTCGGCGCCGGACGGCGTCGTCGAAGTCGACCAGCCCACTCCAATCGAGGCGCTCGACGAAATCGTCGTCAGCAGCAAGCAGTAAGCCTGCAATGCGGGGGACCCAGGCGGTCGGACAGGCTGCCCTACGCGATGCTGCCGCTGGCCAGCGATATGGAGACTGGCTCATCTGGGCCTCCGTTCGAATCGACAACTGAAACCGTAACGCGTCTGCGCTCCAAAGTGACGCCATTCCCCGACGTCAGACGTCACACAGCGGCAATCCTCCAGAGCTATCCTGTGACGGCAGCAGTCATGGAGGGCGCCGTCATGCAGATGAACGAGTTCGTAGAGCAGGTCCAGCAAGGCACACGGCTGCCCGATCTGGATCAGGCGTTCAATGACGCGCGCGCGACGCTTGAAACCCAGGCGGAACGGCAAGGCGCCGCTGAGTCGCGCCGGCAGAACCCGAAAGGCCGGGAGGCGATCGCCAGTACGACGCGCATGCCGCGTCGCTATGGCGCCGGCTTCTGACGGAGCGCCCGACGAGCAAGCTTTTCTGAGCCGCGAGAGGCGGAGTCCTACGGCGGGCTCACCCGATGAGCCACCCGGTCGTGAGACAATCGAACGATGCAGCCGGACGTCCTCGCCAGCTTTCACCCCGCCGTCGCCGGGTGGTTCCGCAGTCGTTTTCCCGAACCAACTGAGGCGCAGCGCCGCGCCTGGCCGGTGACCGCGCAGCACCGTAACGCGCTGATCGCCGCGCCGACCGGCTCGGGCAAGACGCTGGCCGCGTTTCTCTCCGCCATCAATGACTTGGTAGTCGAGGGGCTCAGCAAAGGGCTGTCGGACGAGGTACACGACTTATACGTGTCGCCGCTGAAAGCGCTCTCGAACGACATCCAGAAGAACCTCCAGGAGCCGCTCGCCGGCATCCGCGACCAGCTGCTCGAGCAGGGCATCGACGACGTGCCGATTCGCGACGCGGTGCGGACCGGCGACACCTCGGCCTTCGAGCGCAACCGGATGCGCCGCACGCCGCCGCACATCCTGGTCACGACACCGGAGTCGCTCTTCATCCTGCTGACCTCGGAATCCGGCCGCGCGATGCTGAAGAGCACCCGGAGCGTGATCGTGGACGAACTGCACTCGGTCGCCGGCAGCAAGCGCGGCTCGCACCTGATGCTGTCGCTGGAGCGGCTGGAGGCGCTGTGCGCGAAGCCGCCCGTGCGCGTCGGTCTCTCCGCGACGGTCAAGCCGCTCGAAGGCATGGCGCGGTTTCTGGTCGGCGCGGGGCGTGACGATGTCGAGATCGTGGACACCGGGCACATCCGGGAGCGCGATCTCGCGCTGGAACTGCCGCGCTCGCCGCTCGAGGCGGTGATGGCGAACGAGGTCTGGGACGAGCTGTATGACCGGCTCGCCGCGCTGATCCTGGAGCACCGGACCACGCTCATCTTCGTCAACAACCGGCGGCTCGCGGAGCGCGCGACCCGCTTCCTCGCCGAGCGCGTCGGCGCGGAGCACGTCGCGACGCATCACGGCAGCCTGTCGAAGGAGCACCGGCTGAACGCGGAAACGCGGCTGAAGGCAGGTGAACTCAAAGCCCTCATCGCCACCTCCTCGCTCGAGCTCGGCATCGACATCGGCGACATCGACCTCGTCTGCCAGATGGGCTCCCCCAGGCTGATCTCGGCGCTGCTCCAGCGCGTCGGCCGCGCCGGGCATGCGATCGGCGCCATCCCGAAGGGGCGGCTGTTTCCGCTGTCGCTCGATGACCTCGTCGAGTGCACCGCCCTCCTCGACAGCGTCCGGCGCGGCGAGCTCGACCGCATCCGCGTACCGAAGAAGCCACTCGACGTGCTGGCGCAGCAGATCGTGGCGGAAGTTGCTTGCCGCGAATGGGGCGTGGAGGAGCTGCTGACGGCCTTCCGCCGCGCCCAGCCCTATGCCGACCTGACCGCGGAGGAATTCGAGCAAGTCCTCAAGATGCTCGCCGAGGGCTACTCGACCCGGCGCGGCCGGCGCTCGGCCTACCTGCACCACGACACGGTGAATGCGCGCCTGCGCCCGCGGCGCGGCGCGAAGCTTACCGCCGTGACCAACGCCGGCGTGATCCCGGATCAGTTCGACTACGACGTGGTGCTGAACCCCGAGGGCCTGCGC
>JBOHZO010000064.1:0-3190 GCA_050738555.1 Steroidobacteraceae bacterium
CGATGCGGGTGACGCCCTGCGTCACGACATCCGCCGCGGTGACCTGCGTCACGGGTGTGGTCGATTCCAGGTTCGCCTGTCGAATGCGCGAACCGGTCACGACGATCTCACCCAGTTGATCCTGCGCAAGCGCAGGTGCCGCAGCACCGGCTGCCGTCACCGCGCTCATGATGAGCGCGCGACGCACCGCTGCCGCGACCTGGTATTTATGTTCCATTGCTGTCGTCCTCCCGCGAACGGCCGTGCCGTTCATTGGTTCATGAGTTGCCATGTCTACCAAGTAACCCAAATGCCACCGTGGCGAAATAGATACGGTTTCCCCGCCACTTTGGATGGCGGCATCATAGCAACATTCGATTGGCCTGCAACAAGCGTGGCAAAGTAGCAACACAACCGAGTGAAACTGCGGGGAAATGGCTCACCTGGTTTGGTTGCTTGGGGGCAACTCTGAGGCGCCGGATACCGCAACTTCAGCGGTATCACCGGCGCATCTGTTGTTTCTATGCGACAACGGGTGTCTCGGTCTTTTGCCCTGAATTATCCACTTGCAGGAGGTGAGTAGTCCGGTTTGGTCCCGGAAACCCACTTGACGACGAAAAGGCGACCGGAACTGGCCCTGGATTCTCAGTGCGGCGCGCGGCCGGCGGGGCTTGCGATGGCCCGCCCCGTAGCGGCGGCCGTCGTTCGCAAAGTCGGAAGGGTGATCCGGCTACCGGGCGCCAGCCCGATCTTTTTCGCGGTGCCGGCCACGAGTTCGAGCACGGCGCTGACCGGCCCGTCCGATTCGATCGGCTCGAGGGAATGCGGCCTTGTGTTCTCGGCCACGTTGACGACGGCTCCATCGGGGCCGATGAAGACGAGATCGAGCGAGACGTAGGTGTCCTTCATCCAGAACGCCGCAAATTCCGGCCGTTCAAACAGAAACAACATGCCGCGGTCGAACGGCAGGGCACGGACATGCATCAACCCCTGCTCGCGGCTCCTATCATCCGCGGCGATCCACACCTCGAAGCGATACGCTCCCGTCGGCGTGACGACTTCCAATTCGGATTGCGGGAGGCCGGCGAGATGCGAGTAAGGATCTTGCGCGGGCGTGTTCGCACCCTCGTCCTTGCGGAACGTCACGAGTCCGGCGAAATCGAATCGCGTCAGCAGCACCGACCCGTCGCCGTCAACCGCTCGCGCGGGCGCGACGCAAAAACCGCTCGCGCTGACGCGATAACTCCGCGACGGAAATGAGGCGTCGACGATCGGCCGTTGTTCCACCTCGTCGAAAATGCAGCGGCTGTCGCCCTGTGTGCCGAAGATCCGCTCGCCTGCGGCGTCGAGCAATGTCACGTTGACCGGGACGCCGCGCCCGGACGCGCCCATGCCGAGTGCAGGAGCGGCGAACACGATCGCAAGCTCGCCGCCGGTCGCGAGCGGGCCTGCGAAGCGGACGCGCAGTCCGCGGCCGTCAGGCCGTGACATGCCGGCGCAATCGAGTGCAGGCTCGGTCCAGCGGACTTCCTCCTCGATACTGCCGCGCAGGCGCATCGACAGGAAACCGTCCTGGCCGGGAAGACATCGCGCGGCGGGCGCGGCTGCCGCCGCGGCAAGGGACTGTTGCCCGAGCAGCAGGAGGAGCGCCGCGGCCCATGCGCGTTTCATCTCCTCAGCCGGTGTCCGCGCGCGCGACGAGCAGGTGCTTCGCGAGCGTGCCGTGGCCGCGGCCGATGCCGCGTATCAGATGCAGCACGGCAGTCAGCAGGACGATGCCGGCGAGAAAGATGAAAGGCGCCGCGAGCGGCGAGGGACCGTAATAGATCTCGTGATTGTCCATCGAAATCCCGCCCGCGCCGACGCCGGTTTCCAGCAGCAGTCCCGCGATCGAGCCGCCGACCAGGCCGATGCTGACGCTGATGCCGACGGTTGCGATCACGAAGTAGAGGATGCCAAGCGGCAGCATCAGCAGGAAATAGAACATCGTCGTCCAGGTGCGACGGTCGAGCAGCATCTCCTTGATGCGCTCGAAAATCGGCATGCCTTTCGAGGGATAGACCGGACGGCGCGGCATGCGCTGACCCAGTAGCCCTTCGACGAGACGGCCCTCCGCCAGCGCGAGCACCCGCGTGAAGCCGACGAACAGCAGGAAGACGGGGATGCCGATGATCAGGAAGATGAGACCTGCCGACATCGAGAGTCCCGTCACGACCACCGTGAAGTAAAAAACTCCCGTGACCAGCGATAGCAGCATGAAGAAGAGGGCGGTCCAGGTGCGCGCGTCGCCGTAAACGCCGAAGAAGCGGCCGAGCACCGTGCGGGGTGCCTGGCGGGGCGGCGGCGCCAGGGCGGTTCGCACCTGTTTCTCCGTCGCGCGATAAGCCTCCGCGACTTCCTCCGGCGCGCCATAAGTGCTCGAAATCAGCTCGAGCGTGTCGGCCTCGCTGCGCGAGGGGTTTGCCGCGACCTCGGCGCGGAGATATTCCTCCGCGTCGTAGAGCGCATCCTGCACGAGGGCCGGGTCTTCGCCGGCCAGCGCGGCTCGGAGCGCCGCAAGATACTGGTCGATCGAGCGCGGGGCGGTTTTTTCGTTCATCGGGAAGCTCCGTTCGATTCCGTAAATCCGTCGACGAAATCACGCGTGTTGCGCCAGAGCCCGCGCCACTCGGCGAGCGTGCGGCGTCCCGCCCCGGTGATCCGGTAATAGCGGCGCGGCGGGCCAGCGTATGACGGCACGATGCGGCTCGCCAGCAAGCCATTGGCCGATAACTGGCGGAGCACCGGATAGAGCGCGCCCTGTTTCACCGGCGGATGGCCGTCGGCGCGGTCGTGGAGACGCTTGGCGATCTGGTATCCGTAAAGATCCTCTTCGGCCTGTTCGAGCACGGCGAGCAGGACGAGCCCGATGAGGCCCGCATTGAGCTCGCGCTGGAATTTCTGTGACAGCCGCTCCTGCTCCTCGCGATTCTGGCGATCATCTGCTGCGGTATCTGGCTCCACGAATGCTTACCTATTTCGTAGCATTGTGCGATGCATAGTACTACTTAGTAAGTAATAGTCAAGAAAATCTCACTCCTCAACGCCGGCGATCAGGCAAGGTCTGAAGTCGTATGAAGAAGCTCCTGCCATCGATTGCCTTGGCGCTGGGATTGGCCGGTTGCGCCGGAGTCCCGAGGGATCTCGAGACACCCGAGGTTTCGTTCGTCGG